>CAJTTS010000131.1 GCA_910579155.1 uncultured Oscillospiraceae bacterium
ACTCCCCCAGCAGGGCCATGATCTGGTCCTTCATCTCACGGGGCGTCTTGTCCTTGCCGAAATACTGGGCCAATTCCGCAGAGCTGATGATCACGTCGAAATCCTCCTTTTTCTTCTCCTGGCTCAACACCGCGTCGATCACGTCCGGGTTGAGCTGGTTCTTCTCGTCCATCTCCCGCAGCTTCTTCGCCTGGGCCTTGGAGGGGGACGACTGCTGCCCCTCGATGGACACGGCGATATACTTCTGATGTTCCGGCCTGATACGGGAAATCTCCACGGCGGGGGTGAACGACAGCTTGCCGCCGTCCATGAACTGTTTCAGCTCCGGCACAAGGTCATTCAGATAAATGTACCGCTGCACCGTCTTTCCGCTCATGCCGTTGCGCTCGCCCACTTTGTCCAGAGACAGCTTGCCCAGGTCCGCGCCGTCGCCCCGCGTCCCCTGGTGCTTGATGGCCTCATACTGCTGCTTCAAGGCCGCCGCCTTTTCGCTGGGCAGGATCGTCTCCCGGTGGCGCAGGTTGTCGTCCGTCATGGCAAGGACAGCTTCATCATCCGTCATGTTGCGGACGATACAGGGCATATTGCGGAAGCCCGCCAGTTCGCTGGCCCTCTGCCGCCGGTGGCCCGCTATGATCTCATAGCCTCCGCCCTCACGGGGCCGCACCAGGGCGGGCTGGTGGACGCCGCCAGCCTTGACGGACGACACAAGGCCCTCCATCTCCACATCGTCCCGGACGCCGAAGGGGTGGTTCTGGAACGGGTGGAGCTGGGAGAGGTCCAGATAGACGATCTCCTCTTTTTCAGCGCGGGAGGCGTCCCTGGGCTGGGGCGGCTGCTCCGGCGCGGGAGGGGGCGGGGCCTCCTCCTTGGCCGGGGCGGGCGGTCCGGCGGCCTTGTCCTGTTTGGGGACCCTGGCCGGTCTGCCAGCGCCGCCGCCACCGGGGGCCTGCTTCTCGCTCTTGGGCGGACGGCCCTTGCGCTTGGGCTTTTCCCCCTGGGCCGGGGCCTCCTTGGCTTTGGGCCGGCGGCCGCGCCGGGGCTTCTCTGGCTCCTCCTGGTGGCCGCCCTCCTTCTCCTGCCCAGCGCCGGGCTGGACGGACGACAGGTCGATCACCTTGTTCTCCTTGGCCGGGGGGCCCTCCATGCCGGGGATCACCGCCTGCTCCGTCTGCGCTGGGGCGGGCGGGGCCTCCGGCGCGGGAGGCTCCGGCTTCTGCTCCTCCGGGGCCTGCTTCCCAATGGGAACACCCGGCTTTTTATCTTCTGCCACTTCTTCGACCTCCTTTTTCGTGTTTATATATGAAAACGCCGCCCATAGTCTCACTTGGGCGGCGCTAACATAACAAAATAGCTTGTAGTGTTACCTAGTAACGTGTTATACTATGAAACAATAAAGAATCAGGGAGAGAGTATTATGGCTTCAAAGGAATATATACCAACTCACGATTTGGCTTATTGCCCTCAATCCGATCCTACCTCACCTATATGCCAAAACTGTGATTGTAGCCATGTTGACATTGAAGAAGCAATTATTCTTCAAGAATGTCAGGCATTTTACACTGTATTTTTGCAATTAGAAAAACAATTAAAAAATAGTGGACTTCACAATGACAAACCCGATGATAACCTTCCACCTTTACTTTCTGTTCCATATATGGTTAATGGGGCATTTGCCAGTGAATTAGCATTAAAATATATGCTAATTTCTTCAAATGTGACTTTCAATATGAGAAAGGGGCATGATTTAGCATACTTGTTTCAACTATTACCTCAAACACAGAAAAATATTTTAACTGCATCAATCAAAAAGGACTGTAACTTAAATGACGCTATTTTTCAAGATGGACTAAACTCGATAGCTGATACATTTAACAAGCAACGATACCAATTTAGCAATTACAATCAAGACTTAAGCACTCATATCATGTTTGCTCCTTTTGTTCATACCATGTGCAAATTTGTACTGGAAATATAAGATAAAACCTCTTGCTGACGGCCTGCAAACCGTTGATATGACTGACTTTCTTAAAGTCCTATAATTACACTCCGACCATGATGCGGTACTCAAGTGGTTAAGAGGACAGTCTGCAAAACTGTTAGCCCGCCGGTTCAAATCCGGCCCGCATCTCCAAACGGTGCCATCGTCTAATTGGTTAGGACTCCAGCCTCTCAAGCTGGAAATTGCCGGTTTGAGCCCGGCTGGCACTACCATATGGGTCAGTATGCATAGCTGGCGATTGCAGCGGTCTGTAAAACCGTGACATATGAAACACCGTTGGTTCGATTCCAACCTGGCCCACCAAAGGGCCCTGAGTTCAGTTGTGAGCTCAGGGCCCTTTTTGTCAGGCTGCTCGCCGGATATAGAGAATCTTACCGTCTTTTATGCCCACTCAAAGATTTCGGCCAGTTCCAGCGGTAAGTCAGCCATTGTACAGACCCGATTTGTTTTGATACCTTCTATTACACCCAGCAAACGGGCTTGTACTGAGCCAGGGATCAGATGGCCGGATCAATTGATTTGTTGGGCGACAGTGTGGTCCCGCCGATATGGAAGGTTCGGTGTTTGATAAGCGGAATATGTGACACGTCGATCAGCTTCCGCCACCATTCCCAGGCAAGGCCCGTGCATTCCTTGGCCTCAACATGGATGTCGAAGCAGTTGCCGGGCAGAGAGATATCCACAGAGAAGGGACTGGTCCGATCTTTCCCGTTCCCCTCCCATGAATGACCCTCCACCTTCTCAGCGCCCGTAGCATCATAGGTGCGTTCTTGCCATGTTACCCGGAACTGGCCAACATAGCCGCCATCCTGGTGCAATGTGATTGTCCCGTCTGCGTACTCGGCACAGGTTGTCTCAACGTACTCGGAGGTATCCTTCACTACGGCAGTCGCATCGTCCTTCATGAAATTGCAGGTATAGCTGAACAGCCGGCCAGGGTTGTCTTTCCCGCAGACAGCGCTCTTGGCCAGGATGGTCTTGACTTCCTTCAGCTCTTTTGCCTGGATCAGTTCAGAGGCGTAGTGGACGCCGCCGCCCAGGACGATGACGGACATAGAGGTGTTTTTCAGGATACTCTTGTACTCTGCGCTGGCCTCAATGTCAAAATTATCTTCCATAGCGGCCCGCAAGGCTGCTTCCACCTGGGAGCTGGTAGAACTGGTTTCCAGTTTGACAAAAATCCGACGGCCATAGCTGACAGCATGGACATAAGCGGGCGGAGCGCTGTTGTCGATACCCTTCGCCTGGAGATCCTGCCAGGTCACGCTGTCCGCAAAGAATTGAGCGGGGGACTCAGGCTTGTCGCACTTCACTGTGAAGAAAATCTGCTCATATTCGCAGACCATGACGGACTTCTTCCCCTCGCTGATGGCCTTGAAATCAATGCCCAGGTCTGCGGAGGCAGACTTATAGTTCAAATTCAGGGCGGCGCTGAGTTGGCTCTCGCTGTAGGCCATGGTGTCTTTGTACCTGATGGCGGCGTTGATCTTATACTTATCACTGCACTTATCGCACCACTCGGTGAATTTTTCATCGATCATCGTCTCCAGTGCGCTCTGCGTCGGATTATCAATGGTGAAGGCGCCAGCTTTGCCGAGGCCCGGCAAATCAATGTGGAAACACATAGGCGCGCGGGAGAAGGCGGGGACAGTGGGGTTGTTGTCCATGAGCGCACGGTTAGCCAGCAGGATGGCGCCGGGATACACGGAGTTTTTGATGTTCTCCAACGCGCTCAGCTCTGCATTCTCTGTGGTCAGGCTGGCCTTTTGCCGATGGACTACGATGTACTTCTGCTGGTCATGGTAGCCTGTGTTGGGGATAAAGGAGGAGATACCTTCCCCCTGTATGCTGAGGATTTCTTTTGGGTCATACTGCAGCCCGCAGATTTTATCGTTCAATTCCTTATTCATCTCTTATGCCTCCTTGGAATACAGGTTGTCCATAAAGTCCTTGAGAGGGATATGGGTGCTAAAGGCCATATCGCACTCGTGGTCATAGACGTAGACAGTTTCCTCGTCCGGAGGAAGGAAGTAGATGTTGCCAAAGGGGTCGTCCGCAATGGGAATCGCGCCGTTCTGAGCGAACAGCAACGGCCCGCCAACCCGCTGGCGCTCGTCCTCCACAACCGCCTGCAGGGTCTCCGTCGTGCTGTTGCTATAAGCAAGAGGATAGACGCTGGAGATCAGGTATGTGCAGCCGGCCGCGCTCAGGAAGGGGGTATCCGGCGTGACCTTGTGCCCGTCGCGGTAGAAGTCGCACAGGGCTGTGGGCAGGGAAATATTAAGCGATTCTGCCAGTTGCTCTACATCGGCGGAGGCCAGCGGCGTGGCAATCAGCTCGTTCCGGAACCCAGCCAACAATTTCGCCTGACGGAACAGGTATTCCTGGGTTTCCGTATTGGCCCGGTTTTGGACCGCAATCAGCTGACGGTCCTCTTCCAGACTGACATATTGGCCAAACCCGCCGATGTGGCAGCAGGTTTGACGGTGATATGCTGTGCGAACCAGCTGCATCTCACAGATGTTGTCAGGTGTATACGGCACCATGTACTTATGATGCCAGGTATAGCCTGTTGGGGTCTTTGTATAGCCGGCCCTTTCATTACACAGCTTAAAGTCAGCCGTGCGGCTGCCTGTCATAGGGATAGAGACGCTTTTCAGATAATCATCTTTCTTACACTGGGAAAAGTCCGGCGAGTACCAGAACCGCCGCAGTTTATGGCCGGTCGGGATGCTGATGATGGGCGAACCATAGGGGTCACCCCAGGTCAGATTGGATGGGCACATAGAAAAAACGCTCCTTTCAATGATTTGATTGAATGTCCAAATGGGATCCCATCTATATATCCCAATTAGGCCACCATTTTACCGCAAAAAATGGATGCCGCTTTTCGGCGGCATCCAAATAGGGGTCAGGTTTGCAGTTCTCTGCGCAGATGCAAGAGGATTCGCTGGAGTTCTCGACTGACTTTTTGCTGAGAACAATCCATCAAACGGGCAATCTCAGTTTGGCTCAGTTCCATTTCGAAGCGCCAGTAAAGCAAACGGCGCTCCTCGCCAGACAAGTGTGATAGAGCATCAGCAAGCCGTCGATGCAGATCCTCCCGCTCCACAATGTACTCCGGCTGTGATTCCAATGGACTGCCTATGTAGCCCGAAATATCATCTAAGGATGTTTCAAACCTTAGACTGCGGCTGCGCAGGTATTCGGCACGGCAATCAAGGCGATACAGGATGTCATCCTCTGGAACATCCACCAGCCACCGTTTGCCGTCCATAATGACAATCTGTTTTCTTTTGCGTTTCAATCATGTCTCTCCTTTTTGTTGGTATTCCTACATGCGTGTCTCACGGATAGCGTGCAATGTAGGCCTGCCAAGAAAAAAGGAGTTTGTCAACGGTTAGAGTTTGGAGCAGTGCTGCTAACACGAAATAGCTCAAAACTTCGACAAAATAGGTTTTGGCGTTTATGATGTCTCTATCATGAGCAAGGAGGCATCCAATATGACCAATCTACAAAAGTGGGCCGAGCAATACCTGACTGCCTGCAAGTACCAAAAGGGACTGGACGCAAAAACAATCAAGGCATATCGCATCGACTTATCTCAATTCGTTTTATTTACAGTACAGGAGGAAGCTGCCCTGACCCGCAGCGGTATGATAGAATATATTTCTGATCTGCACCAGAAATATAAGCCAAGGACGATTCGGCGCAAAATCGCCAGCGTGAAAGCATTCTGCAGTTACCTGGAGTATGAAGAACTGATAACTGAAAGCCCGTTTGCAAAGCTGCAGTTGAAACTGAACGCTCCGTTGATCCTGCCGAGAACCATCCCCTTTTCGGTGATTGAAGCAATCCTCTCTACAGCATATCAGCAGGGACAGCGGGAGAAGCTGTCAGAAAAGCAGCAGAAGGCAGTACTACGAGACATCGCGGTTCTGGAGCTGCTATTTGCCACCGGGATTCGGGTTTCGGAACTCTGCTCATTGAAGTGCAGTGATGTCAATTTGATTGAGGGTGAGGTGAAAATCTACGGCAAGGGCGCCAAAGAGCGTCTGGTGCAGATTGGGAATCCCGGGGTATTGTCGGCACTTCAAGCATACCAGACTCTGAATTGTCGGGCCATAGAACACACAGGCATGTTCTTTGTGAACAGGTTAGATAAGCCCCTATCAGATCAGTCGGTACGAAACATTGTGGCCAAATACACTCGACTGGCCGGAGAGAACCTGCACATTACCCCGCATATGTTTCGCCACTCGTTTGCAACCCTGCTGTTGGAAGAAGATGTGGACATTCGGTATATCCAACGCCTGCTTGGCCATAGTTCCATTGTCACTACCCAAATTTATACCTATGTCTCTGGACGGAAGCAGCGGGATATTCTGTCAATCAAGCATCCCAGGAACAAGATTCGAGTATAGCGGCAAACGTTTGCCGTGTTGATACTCAGAAACGGGCGGTGCCATGCAGACACTGCCCGTTTCTGAAGACCTACCAATTTAAATGTGATGTGTTTTGCGGCATAATAAGAAGCTCATTCAGCAGACAGAATTTTGTACTGCTGTGTTATGGAGCAATGCCAATTGGAGCACAAAATATAACATCAACATAAAACGAGAATGCAACAACCGCTACTGATATTGCCAAGATAAGTCGCATCATTGCTCTCTTATCTTTTGAAGCTACATTGTCCCTTTTCTGCTGTATATCTACAAAAGAAATATCCCAGTATAGTAATATGAGGGTAATGGCAATAGCTAACAAACAGATGAAGATAAGGATGCCCTGGGACCTCATATTCGGATTTATCCCTTGCCACTTCTTAAAAAAGTTTATCATAACATCAATATTTAGGCAAAAGGGGATGCAGCAAAACTGACCGTCTACGACAACATCAATCATGGCCTTCTTAGGTCCGAAAAAGAACGAATTATATCTCGCCAGAGTAAGAAAGATAGGTATCGCATATAATAAGCACTTTAATAGCCAATCGAAAGCTAAGTTTTCCCAATTTTGCATCGCTGCTACTCCTCATTTCTCAACTTGGATATATCAAGCGTCAATATACTTTCCCGTGATAGTTTCTAATCTTTTCAGAAGGTAGCTTCGCGTTTCTTCTGGGAGGTTTTTGGCTTTTAGCTGACTCATAATGGATTTGTACTCGCCTTTGTCGGCCTCAGACATAGAGTCATAAAGACGCTTGCTCTCTTTCTCCTCTTCCCGCTGGACATCTCTGGCCTCTTTCCATAACTTCTTCTTTTCCGCTTCTGTCAAATCCTGCGGATTTGACTTTCCTTTCTTTATGAACAGATATGTTGCCCAACCAAGCACTTCTGTCGTGGTGAGGGTAACAGCAGCGTTCGCCGCGTTCCCAATACCTGGTACCCATTTAATAAGGAATGTCGCTCCTCGCACCCCAACATATCCACCCAAAAATATCCCCAAGAACGCAAGCGCCATGCCTGTATCCCAATCTGCGCCGTTCAGTTTTGCTACTGCCACGATCATAGCTATGGTCAGCGTAGTAAGTACCGCTTCGTCTCCGACTAATGTTTGGGCTAACAAGGCGGCAGTAACGGCATGGGCTACGGCAAATCCATGTATCATCATACCAGTCATTTTCTTTTTACTGTCCATAATAGTCTCCCTATTCATTTGCATCATAGTTTTTCCCAAAAATATGATGCTCTTGATACATTACAATACGCATCGTAATTTCAAAATACGGACGGCACTTTGCTATTCCTTGAATAACAAGTCATCCAAACAACAGTTTTATTTACAATAATAGCTGAAGCCCCAATTTTACGACCTAATTATCTACCACACTGGAATCCCACTTCCCCATTAACATTGAGTAGTTCGTTTTGACCCATAGTAACGCCTCCTCTTGTTTTGACGTATTCTTTAAGCCACCAGCCAGAACGTAAGCTCCTTCGATAGCAACAGACATGGACGAGCCATCGCTGCAATCGATATGGACGTGGGGTTCACTCTCTTTGCCGTTTCCTCCTGGAGCATGTCCATGAATACTCCAACTTAATGCATCGTTAATTTTAGGCATAATCATTTCCTCACTTTCTCAATTTGGTTTATGAGCCTTCATGCTGCAGGTAGAAATAGAGGTATACATTACCCCTATATTTGTATATGTCGAAACTTGTCGATTTAGGGACAATTTATTTGATAAAATTTTTAAGCCATCGGCAAAAAGAGCCAGACCCACATGCGGGTTTGGCTCTTTTGCGCTAAGGAATACAGGATAATACGAAATTATCCAAAGTTAAA
>CAJTTS010000132.1 GCA_910579155.1 uncultured Oscillospiraceae bacterium
GGGCCAGGTGCTGCTCCCCATCGTAGAGCACCACGATCTCATAGCCCATATTCTCCTTGAGGAAGAAAATCTGGGAGGGATAAGTGGCTGGATAGTGGGCCATAGGCTCCACATGGTCGATAAACTGCAGCAGCACCCACACCGACAGGATGATACGCTGCTCCGGTTGGCACATGGGGTCAACACCCAGATAGTAGCCGCCGGAAATGTCATGGAGCATCACTTCCCGCTTGAGGCCGCGGATAATCTTCTCAGCGGTCTGCGGCGGCTTATCCTTCAGCAGTCGGACCACCTGCGTCTTGGTAAGTGCCCCGTACTGGGTCAGCCAGTGGATGATATACTGTTCTTCCTGCAATAGCATAGATTCACCTCGTTTCATGCGTATAATTGGGGTAAATACGTTTTTTGGAGCTTATGCGTTTTCTTCGTCCGCCTCGCCAGCCGGGATGCCGCTCCGTTCTGCCAGGTCCGCGACTGCTTTCATTTCGGTCAGCATGGCTTCCAGTTCGGCCCGGTCGGTGGTGATCATCTGCTGTTCCTCCCTGGATGCCTTGATGATAACCGGTACCTTATTGCTGTTGCTGGAGATCAGCGCCTCGCCGCGCTCGAACTGGGTAATACTGCGGATCTCTGTGCGGGTGAGCTTCAAGACATCCTTAACATACTCGGCCTCGTCTGGTTCCAGGTTGAGGATGATCTTGGTCTTGCTGTTGTTGAGGATGGCCCGTCCATAGCGTCCGTCCTCCAGGCCAAAGAAGTCGGACAGGTCCTGAGTAGCAGCCAGGGCTCCGCCGCCGTATCCGCGGATGATTTTGAAAATCTCCAGGCAGAACTCAGCCGCCTGCTTGTTGGCAGCGCCGCCGATCAGCTTCCAAATCTCGTCGATGAACACCATCTTCCGCTTGGTACGGTCGGCCTTTACCTGGTCCCAAACATAATCCAGCGCAATCATCATGCCTACCGGGAGCAGCTTGCCCTTCAGTTCTGAGATGTCCAGTACGATGTACTTGTTGCTCAGGTCCACGTTGGTCTGCCGGTTGAAACTCTGGGCGCTGCCGGTGACAAACCGGCTGACGATGGTGGCCAGCCGGGTGGTAAGAGGATTTTCCTTCAAGTTCTCATAGAGGTCGCCCAGGATGGGCATGGGTTTCATCACTGTCCGGCTGGTGTCGGTGTAGAGCGAGGTGTTGTCGTGGGTGATGCCAAACTGGGTATAGGTCTTGATCAGCGCCTCGTCCAGCATCTGCTCCTCCTCGTTGTTCATGTCGGGAATCAGCAAAGAGAAGAAAATCATCAGCTGCTGTACCTTTCTGGCCAGCATGGAGTCGATGTCACTGTAGTCCAGTTCATCAATCAGCTCCATCTCTGGGGTGATGGTGGGGCGGATCTCCATAACATTGATACAGGCGGTGGATCCGGGTGCCAGCTTGATGTAGGAACCGCCTGCCTTATGGCAGGCCCGCTTGAACTCGTGCCCCTTCAAAGGCGCCAGGATAAAGCATTGGATGCCCCGCATCCTCATACGAAGCGCCATAACCTGCATGGTATAGGTTTTGCCTGCTCCTGACGTTCCGCAGATGGTGAAGTTGGCGTTCTTGTTGACCTTTGTATTAAACGGGTCAACAATGCACAGAGAGTTGTTGTGCCGGTTGAGGCCCAGCAGGATGCCGTTGTCGTCGGACAGCTCGAAGCTGGTAAACATATAGGTGGACGCCGCTCCGCTGGTGAGTACATTGCGCTTGGATTTCCGCTCCAGGCTGGAATCTATATAGAGAAACGGCATCGTAGAGCGCAGAGCAGCTTCCTGCTGGAACATACAGTCCGATACTTGGATGTCCATGGACTTCATCAGGTCGGTCATCTGCTGCTTTCGCCATAGAAGCTCCTCATAACCGGCGGCGGAGAGCGTAATGAACACCGACATATAGAACAGGTCCTCGTTCCGGCTGGAGAGACCTTGCTTGATATAATAGCCAGCCTGGATAGAACCAGCCAGCTCCTCATAGTCGGTAGAGGTATCCTGAAGTTCCCGCAGTTTGGTGCGGTTAAGCCGAATGCGCTGGGCGACCCGGTCAATCGTCTTGCCCCGGATTTCCCGGCGCAGGTGCAGATCCACATCCACCCCCTCGCCGGCGTTGATTAACGCCGACATCCAGCCGCCCCGGACCATCTGAGGGAACCCATTCTTACGGACATACAGGTAGGTGTAGTAAATGCCATCCATGATAAGGTAGCCGGGATGGGTCAGGTCAAGGCCCCTTGGGGCGATGAAGTTGGAGGCCTGGATATGGGGTACTGGATCAATCCCCACCACCCGCTTCCTGGCGGCCATGGCATCCACCACTACCCGGTTGAGCCGGTTTTGAAAGGGGTCGTCCACGCAGGAGCGGCGGTTAAAGTACATATACAGCACCTCCGCTGCAAATGCGTCCTCGTCCTTGGGCTGTACGATGCTGTTGCCGCATTGAGCGAAATAGGTGCGGGCGTTCTGAGTCACCACTTGAAGTGCGGAATATATCTCGCCATAGTCCGGGTCCATCTGCCGCCGTCCGTTGGGGGCCTCATACTGAAAAATCAGGAAGAACCGGCGGGACAGCGCTTCCCGGCTGCCTTCCTCCCGGATAAACCGGATCGTTCCCTCCCCCAGCTGGCGACAGGCTTCCACTGTCTCCTGCTCCAAGTCCGTCTGAAGACCGGCCACATACTGATCGGAATCCGCTTTGCGAGTCACAGATTTGAATTGCAGCCGCATAGGGGATATTTTCAGCCAACTGGCGAAGGTGGAGATGATGCCCCACTGTTCCTCGTCAGAACGGAGAAGGAAATTGATCGGTTCAATCTCCAGAATCTTGAGGAACCGGCCGTCAGTGGTTTCGACGATTCCGTTTTTGAGTTCTTTGAGTGGGATGAAGTCTTGGACGAACTCCAGCTTTTCCTTTGGCATGGGACCTGCCCGCCTGTTTTTTCCTGGAGCGGCCCTTGTTCGTGTTTGTGCCATAATGGTATCCGATCCTCCTATAATGAAGCTGCCGCCGCCGTACCAGAAACATGACCATGTGGGAGATGTACTGGAGCAGCGAGTCGCCGCCCAGTCCCATCAGGGCAAAAACACCCAGCGGCAGCAGGGTTATGGTCATAACCACCACTTTGACCGTAACTGACAGGTGGAGCCACATCAGTTCTGGGTAGCCTGCTAAAACAAGCAGGATGCCGGCTTCTACTGTATTGCGGGTCTCCAGCATCCCGCCCAGCAGCTTACCAGAATCCGTGTAGTTGGGCGGTATCGTGTAGATATTGCTATATTCTTTGTCCTCAGCCATCATTGACTCCTTGTTCTATTGGCATAGGTGTAAAATCTGCCTCCAGGTCGATATCTTTCCTGCGGCGGAATTGGGTCACATAGGTCGGCGAATTGAGTGCCACTCCTCCTGCACCACTGGAGCAATGGACCCACATTTGCTTGCCATCGGCGCCCCGGCCAGCGTAGAGCAGTACATGGTTGACAGGCACTGTTCCAGGTGCTGCCATAAAGCCAATATCGCCAGGCAGCAGTTCCGCTTCCGTAATTGCATATGTGGTATCCCATTGACTCCAGGAACCGTCCAGCAGACTGACACCCAAAGCCGTCTTGTAAACCCAATCTGTGAATCCGGAGCAGTCAAGCCCGTAGGGACGGATGGTACCGGTACTGCTGGAACCAGCCGAGGTCACCAGTCTGGGCGTGTTCCACGCCTCGTTCCAGCCTGGAGCGCTTTTGCCGCCCCAGAAGTAAGGCACCCTTCCCACCAAAGACAGGGCCGCCCGCATCAGTTCCTTCCGAGTACCGCTGCAGGTGAGGCTGTTCAGGTAGGCGTTCAGCTCAGCATCCGTGATTGGCGGCACTGTGCCGCTGGTCAGGGACCCGTACATGGTCATTTTCAAGGCGTTGGACATATTGGTGATGGCCTCTCCATATGTCAGATTGAACTGGTCATATTTCGCGGAGGCGTCTATGCCAAATGCGCTCAGAATCACCGACTGGTCAAAGGGGTGGATGGTACAGACCACATACTGTACTGTAACAATCTCCGGCTCTCCCGGTTCTTCGCCTTCTTCCGCTTCGGGCACCACCGTTTTTGTGGTTTCTTTCACCTCATAAGTGACCGCAAACATTTGTCCGGCAACGGCATCCAGCTTAGCCTTCATATCCGCCTTGCTGGTCCCGCGCTGCTGCATGGAGGCTGAGTAAGCCGCCAGGGTGTAACAGGTATCATAGCCGGCGGAGATCAGCCCGTTGTTGATCAGCGCCTCCATGGACAGCTCACGGTCGTACCCACCCTGGGCGATGATCTGTTCCACTTGTGCCAGAGCCATATCATAGCCGTTTTGAATGCAGTCGGACACTACGCCGGATACATCATCAAAGCTGGCTGTAATGCTTGTGGGAGCGTTGATGTCAAGGGTAGACGGGTCTGTGTGAAAGAGGTTGTTGACAACTATAGAGGGCAGCGATACAATCCCCACAATGATAAAAAGCAGGAACAGGCAAATGGAAACCAGCACCTTAAACAAGGTGTGCCTCAGGGACCAGGCCGCCGACAGAACCGCACCCCATGGGCCGCCTGCAGCTGTGCCCGCCGCGATTTCGGCGGCAGCTTTCCCGCCTGTGACACCAGCCTTGGTCACCGCAGCAGCGGCATTGGCAGTCGCCTCCCCAGCGGCAGCGGAGCCTGCGGATTTTGCCGAAGCTGCGCCAGCTTTTTTGGCGGCTTCCGCCGCCTTCTGTGCGCCTTTCAGATAATCGTCCTGACCATCGCCAAAGCGCTGCTGTTCGTCAGACATGGAACCACCTCCTATGGAATATGGGATGGCCCGCACACCAGTCAGGCTGCGCGGGCCATCGGTCAGGTTTTGCGTTTTGGCAGCTTATGGTCGTTGACCGGCCGCCGCTTGGGAGTAGGTGCGAACTGTGTGGGTGTGGAGGCATAGCGGACGGACTCCACATTGACAGTCCGCAGGATGTCACCGTCATAGACAGGCTTGCCGTCCTGATAAACGGGTTTGCGCTCCACGGAGGCAACGCCGGGAATCGCATACCACTGGCCGCCGCCGCTATCCTCATAGACATGGTAGTCGCCCCGGGGCGGCTGATATCTGGTTCGGTCGTAGAAGGCCGTTCCGGAACCGTCCGCATGACGGACTTCCAGCACACCGTCAGAGGCTCGGGAACTATCCACGGTGGTAACTTCCTGCGTAAAGCCGGGCATAAACTGTCCAAAGAGCGCCTGGTTATAGGCAGCAGCACTGCCAGGACCAGCTGGAGGTGCTGCGGACGCCCCGGGGATTCCAGCGCCAAACGGAGTGTGCCCAAGTGTATCAGTCCCGCCGCCAGCTTCAGGCTGCGGCGAAGGGCCTGCCCCAACGCCAGGCGGGGGCGAAACACCGTTCCCAGCGCCAAGCGGGGACGAACTGTCTGTCCCAGTACCAGGCTGCGGCGGAATGCCCGTTCCATCATCCACTTGCGGGACAGAACCTATCCCAGATTCAAACTTCGGCGGTGCGGCATGGGGCGTCATCGCGTACCAGCTCAGACCATCGGAACCCTGGATCGTCTCATGCGGCGCGTCCGGCTCCTGATAGAAGGCACTGCTGTACCATAGGGCGTTGCTGCCGTCTGGGTAGCTGGCCTCTATGGTACCCTCGTCTACGGTGCGCAGCACCGTGTCTTGCGGGGCGCTGGGGAACGCTTCAGATACCTGACCTGTTTCAGATGAATCACCAGTAAAGTTAGGAGCAGCATAAAATGCGTCTCTCCCCTCGCCGGAGGCCACCTGATACCACTGGCTTCCATCTGCGGCCTGAACCTGCTTATGCGGGCTGTCCGGTCTCTCGTACTGAGCGGCACTGAACAGTTCAACATTGGCCTGTTTTCCATTTGGACCCACAGCCTTGGTGCTGATATGTCCGCCGGTGATCTGGGTATCACAATACTTCATACCGCCTGCTGCGCCTTTGGACATCTGCGGCATATAGTTGGGCAGGCTGCGGTCTGCGATATCTCCGGCGATGGTGCCAGAGACCTTGGGCGGACGGCTGGCCACTGAGGATACAGACTCCGCCGTAAGGGTCGCGCCATTGCGTGCAGCCATACCGCCAAAGGTACGGCCTACAAAGCCAACACTGCCGCCTGCACCCATACGGGAGCCGCCATCTACCACTGCGTCCCGGACAAAGCTGTTGGGCTTATACCGGCTGGCAAAGCCAGAGAATATACCGCCTGCTGCACCACCCGCCGCTGTGCTGGCAGCGTTGCCTGCAGCAGCGCCCGCTTTTCCTGCTCCGCCGAACATAGACGCTGCACTCCCGCCGCCTTTGGAAAAGCCAGTAAGTACCCGGGCCGCCATCATCATCTCTATACCCATGCTGCTGCCGGTTTGCGCGACGGAGAGGCCAAGAGCGGCCAGATAGCTGTCACATTTTTGAGCGATTTTCAACAGTGCCAGCGCACAGAACAGCCACAGAAAGATACTGCCCTGCCCCGTAGTCAAGGCGCCGCCATTGGCGATGAACTGCCCTACCGAGGAATCAAAAGCCCGCAGGAACCAGACGTTAAGGACCAGCAGCAATAACTGGGAGCCTACCATCCGGCACCAGGACTGAAAAACGCGGGATGTCGCCTTGGATGCGCCCATGGCATAAGCCAGCGGTGAGGTATAGCAGAGGACGCCCACCAGCACATACCGCTCCACCGTCTCCAAAAAGAGCTTGAAGTAGTTCCAGGCCAGAGCGATCATTAAGATAATCAGCAGGATCAGGCCCACGACAGTAGCAACGGATACGATAGTTGTCAGCCCGTTGCTCAGAACCTGCTGGATACCAGCGAACGTAAAGTTGCTTGGTGTCATAGATGTGTCCATCAGGGCAGTGTAGGGTGCGCGGGCAATATTCAGCAGCAGGCTGAAAATGGGTTTCGCATAGGTGATCAGGACGGCGAAGATCCCGCCCCGCGCCAGCAGATGCAGTGGATTCTCCGCCTCGGTGAGCGGTCCGCCAAAAGCCCGGAAAAGCTGCCACACCACAACCAGGAACAGCAGTGCCCAGGCCATGTACTGAACCACTGTGTAGGCACTGACAGCAAAGGGGAAGTACTCCTCCATGGCCGTCATGTCCGTACCCAACGCCTCCAGGAACAGGCCGGAGATGGCATCCATGATTTGGGTCATAACGCTTGCCACCCAATTTGCCGCGCCTTCAAAAATCCAATCTAACATAGAACATCACCTCATAGTTTGGAGGAGGCGGCTATAAAGCCGCCCCCTCCAGGCGTGCGTATACGGAAAATCAATAGCCCGTTCTGGGCAGAGTGGGTGTGGGCCCTCCACGATAGACAATGGTCACCCAGCGGTCATTCGCCATGATCCACTGCCCCTGCCAAGTACCGCCTACATCCGTTTTATTGGTGAAGCGATACTCGTGGGAAACGCTGGAAAGCACATTGCAATAGATATACGGGGTCTGCATCTGCTTGAAGCCTGCGGGTACCCGGCCGAACAGGAACATCACCTCGGTGACATATTCGTTGCTGGCCAGCCCCAAAGCGGCAGGCGAAGCGTCCAGAGTGTAGCTGCGCTGGGTGTCCAGGTTGTCCGCCAATGTGCGGCACTCCCCATTGACGTTGGTACGGAATACGGCCTTATAGGTAAGCTTGGCCGACCATGTACCGGTAATAATCTTGTCCAGCCGTACTGCATCCGTGGGCAGCGTGTCGCGCCAGAAGAAGTTGTCCAGGGGCACGGTGGAATTGTTGCCAATCTCCTTGAAGGTATATCGGATAGACTGGCCGGGAACCACCTGGGTATATCCGCTCTTGCTACAATGGTGACACCCCCAAAACGGGGGAAGATGACCGCCCTATGCAGCGGCCCATACCCAAGCTACAATGGGAGGGAACCGGACTGACGAGGCACTGCCTGAGCTGTCACGCTCGTTTTGGCAAACTGTCAGCCGGCCCTCCCATTGCGGCGTTCGATTTGCGCAGGTTGAGAAGCGGACAACACCGCACACTCGTGTCACAAAGCAAGCTGAATCGGTGGTGGGCAGCGGTGGGCGCCGGTTGAAACCATTTTTGATTCGGGAGACTTTCAAATGAACTATGAACCAATCACCGCTGTCGGCATTGATGTATCCAAGGGGAAAA
>CAJTTS010000133.1 GCA_910579155.1 uncultured Oscillospiraceae bacterium
GCTTGTCAAGATACATTCAGCCGGTATTTAATTGCAAGGCAGAAAAATATGATTTGTTTTTATCTAAAATTTTAAGCAGCTATGGAAATGCGCCCCATTCTGTGGTATGCTGTACTTTGATAGGTTTGCGCATCCATAAGGATTCAACCCCAAACTGTGCAATTTGGAGTGGAGCTTTTCATGATAAAACCGTTCAACGAAACAACCTCCGGCGACGACCGCCGCCGGCTGGAGGAACTGACCCGGATCAACGCCCAGTTGACGGCCGCGCTCCGCGAGGCGGAGGAGGCCAACCAGGCCAAGAGCCGTTTCCTGTCCAACATGTCCCACGATATCCGCACCCCCATGAACGCCATCATCGGCATGACGGCCATCGGCCTGTCCCACATCGACGAGAAAGCCCGGGTACAGGACTGCCTGACTAAAATTCAGACCGCTTCCGCCCACCTGATGAGCCTGGTGAACGACGTGCTGGACATGTCCCGCATCGACAGCGGGCGGATGACCCTCAGCCAGGAGGATTTCTCCCTGGCCGACCTGGTCCACGACGTGGCGGTTATCGTCCTGCCCCAGGCCGCCCAGAAGGATCAGGCCATCCATTTCCATATCGGCCGCATCCTGGAGGAAAACCTGGTGGGCGACCCTCTCCGCCTGCGGCAGATCGTGGTAAACATTGTGGGCAACGCGGTGAAGTACACCCAGGCCGGGGGCGAGATCGAGGTTGGCTTCGCCCAGCGCCCCAGCGGGAGCGGAAAAGTGCTGCTGGACTTCACCTGCAAGGACAACGGCATCGGCATGAACCCCGAGTTTTTGGAGCGCATCTTCCTCCCCTTCGAGCGGGTGCGCAGCACCGCCATCAGCCACATTGAGGGCACCGGCCTGGGCATGTCCATCGTGAAAAAGCTGGTGGACAGCATGGGCGGCGCCATCGCCGTGGACAGCAAGGAGGGCGAGGGCAGCTTTTTCTCCGTCTCCCTCCCCCTGCCCGTCTCCCCCCAGGAGCGCGGGCCGCTGGCTCTGCCCCAGGGGCAGGCCGTGCTGGTGGCGGAGCGCCGGGACGCTCAGGCCCGGCAGCTCATGATGTACCTGTCCGACGGTGGCCTGAAACCCGTCCGGCTCACCTCCGGGCTGGAAACGGTCACCCGGCTCACCGAGGCGCAGTACGAGGGACACATGCCCTGCGCCCTGCTGCTGGGCCAGGAGCTGGCCGATATGTCCCCGCTGGACCTGGCCCAGCATGTGCGGCAGTTGGCGGGGCCGGGCTTCCCCATCCTGCTGGTGTCCGAGCACGACTGGGCCCAGATCGAGTACCGGGCCACCCGGGCGGGGGTGAACGCCTTCGTCCCATGCCCTCTGTTTCCCAGCCGGCTGCTGGAGACGCTGTCCGCCCTCACCTCCGGCGGCGGGGAGGACAGCGTCTCCGCGGACAGCCAGGAGATGGACTACAGCGACAGCCGGGTGCTGCTGGTGGAGGACAACGAGCTCAACCTGGAGATCGCCATGGAGCTGCTGGGCTTCACCGGCGTCCAGGTGGAGACCGCCGGGGACGGCGCCCAGGCTCTGGAGAAGTTTCAGCAGTCCCCGGAGGGGTATTACGACCTCATTCTGATGGATGTGCAGATGCCCGTGATGGACGGCTACGAGGCCACCCGCCGCATCCGGAAGCTGCCCAGGGCGGACGCCCAGAACGTCTGGATCGTGGCTATGACCGCCAACGCCTTCATGGAGGATGTGCGCCGGTCCCGGGACGCGGGCATGAACGAGCACATCTCCAAGCCGGTGGACGTGGACCGGCTGTTTGAAATCCTGCGCAGCCGGCTCAAGCCGAAAGCGGCTCAGGGCTGAACTTTTTTACACAGATCTGACCCGGGCGGGAGGTGACGCGTCATGCAGCCATATCAGGAGGAATATCTCGCCAATCTGCGGCAGTTTACCACCCTCACCCAGCGCAAGCGCCCGGATGAGCTGAGCTTTGAGCAGTACGCCGGACAGCTTCTGGAGGACGGCGACCGCATCGCCCGGCTGGGCGCGCGGAACATGGAGCTGCTCCGGACCGGGCTGTTCCCCATGCTGGACAACCTGTTCAGCGCCGGCCAGGAGCAGTTGGACGAGCTCAGCGGCTTCTCCTTCCAGTTGTTCAACGGCGTCATCGAGCTGGACGTGGGCCTGTTCTGTCAGATTCACCGGGCCCTGCTCAGCCTGGCCCGGCACAACCGGGACCGCCCGGCCATGATCCGGGAGCTGTACTGGCTGGGCCTGGGACGCAACGGCATGGTCAGCAAGCTGGTGGGCCTGGAGCAGAAGGACATCGACCCTTACACCCACCAGATGCGGCTGTGCTTCACCGAGGCGGCGGCCTACCTGAAATATTTCGACGAAATCGAGGACGACGAGACCCGTGGATACATCCTGCGCAGCCGGGCCAACATCGCCTTGGGGCAATTTCCCTCCCCGTCGGAGAAAATCCGGCTGGTAAAAAAGACCCTCCAGATTTTGCAGGACAAGGGCTATCAGGAAAAGGCCCCCAACCTGCCCTGGGACCGGTTCATCTACCTGACCCACCAGAACATGTCCTCCAGTATCTCCTACAGCAAGGACAAGGTAATGGGCCCCCAGGACCTGGCAGACATCATGGAGTCGGTATATATCGTCTATCAGCGCCGGTTCCAGGAGGCGGAGCGGCTCCAAAAGCAGCCCCCCGCCAAATCCTCCTTTGTCTATTACGCTATTGAGTATTACTGCGGCTTCTACGACCTGGATCACCTGCTGACTCTGGTGGAGGGCCTGATGGATCAGGCCGACCCCAACGACTTCTCCGCCGACGGCATGTACAGCATGATCTCTTTGCCCGCCTTTTACTGCCAGTATCTGGAGCAGTACCCAGACCGCATCCCGCCCCGCAAGGAGTATGTGGAGAGTCTGTACCGCCGGATCCTGGACTACGTGGACCGCTGCCCCGGCGGCGCGCAGGAGCGCAACCTGTTCCTCTATTTCCGCCAGGTGTCCTTCACCTACGTGGAGACGGAGAACGGCATCCCCTACGGGGTATTTTTACAGAAGCTGCTGCTCCGTTTCGCCACCGACGTCTACCTCCACGCCCGGATGGTAGGGGAGGCCGCCCAGGCTTTCTGCGGGCTGATTCTGGAGGACGACCCCGGCTTTTTTGACGACATAGATTTTATCCGCGCCATCCAGGAGCCGGAGGAAAAACGCCGGGAGGTGCTGGACTTTGCCAGGGGCTGCGGCGTGTTCCACGACGTGGGCAAGCTCAGCGTCATTGAGCTCTACTCCCGCACCGCCCGGCAGTGGTTTGAGGAGGAGTACGACATGGCCCGGCTCCACACCCTGGCCGGGGAAGCGCTGCTGTCCCCCCGGAAGTCCACCGCCCGCTATGCCCCCGCCGCCCTGGGCCACCACGCGTGGTACGACGGCTCCCGGGGCTACCCCGCCGCCTACAAGCGGCTGGAATGCCCCGCCCGGCAGATGGTGGACGTCATCGCCCTCGTGGACTGGCTGGAATCCGCCACCAACTCCTCCCAGGTGTACGACGGCCAGGCGACCACCTTTGACGAGGCGGTCCAGACCGCCATCGGGCTGGAGGGGAAGCGGTTCTCCCCCCTGCTCACCGTCTACCTCCGGGACAAACAGGTGGCCGGGCGCATCCGCCGGGCCTTTGAAGAGGGCAGGCAAAACGCCTACCGGCGGATGTACGACGCGGCCCGCCGCTCCGCCGCCCCGCCGGAGCAAACATCTTGATGATAAGAATCCCCGGAACCCTGTGAGGGCTCCGGGGAATTTTTATACCTGTGGGTCAATGTTATCCGCAATAAACATGGCGTCGCCGAAGGAAAAAAAGCGGTAGCGCTCCCGTACCGCCTCCCCATAGGCCGCCAGTACGTGTTCCCGCCCCGCCAGGGCGGACACCAGCATGATGAGCGTGGACTCAGGGAGGTGGAAATTGGTGATAAGGGCGTCCAGCACCTTAAACCGGTAGCCGGGATAGATAAAGATATTGGTCCACCCCGCCGACGCCTTCAGCATACCGTCCTCCCCCGCCCAGCTCTCGACGGTGCGGCAGGACGTGGTGCCCACGCAGATCACCCGGCCTCCCCGGCGCTTTGTCTCGTTCACGGCGTCGGCGGTCTCCTGGGGGATCACGCAGTATTCGGAGTGCATCTCGTGCTCGTCCAGGTTTTCCGCCTTCACCGGGCGGAAGGTGCCCAGCCCCACATGGAGGGTCACATAGCACACCCTCACCCCCATGGCCTGAATCTGGTCCAGCAACCCGCGGGTGAAGTGCAGCCCCGCCGTGGGGGCGGCGGCGGAGCCCACCACCTTGGAATACACCGTCTGATAGCGCTCCCCGTCCTCCAGCTCCGCCTTGATATAAGGGGGCAGGGGCATTTTGCCCAGCCGCTCCAGGGTCTCCAGAAAGATGCCCTCGTAGTCGAAGCGAACCAGGCGGTTCCCGCCCTCCATCTCGCCCACCACTTCTGCCGTGAGCTCGTTCTCCCCGAAGGTGACCCTCGCGCCGGGCCGCAGCTTTTTGCCGGGACGCACCAGGCACTCCCAGGTTTTGTCCCCCCGGTCAATGAGCAACAGCACCTCGCAGGCCCCGCCCCCGGCCCTGCGGCCGATAAGCCGGGCGGGGAGCACCCGGCTGTCGTTGAGCACCAGGCAGTCCCCAGGGCGCAGCAGGGAGGGCAGGTCGTAGAAGCGCATGTGCCGGGTCTCCCCCGTGGCCTTGTCCAGCGCCAGCAGCCGGGAGGAGTCCCGCCGCTCCAGGGGCGTCTGGGCGATCAGCTCGGGGGGAAGGTCGAAATAAAAATCAGAGGTTTTCACATATATCCCACCGTAATGCCAGTATAGTAGAATTGCAGAATCTGCTGATAAGTATAGCCCTGCTGGGCCATGGCGTATGCGCCCCACTGGCTCATGCCGATATTGTGGCCCGAGCCCTTGCCCACAAAGGTGATGGAACCGTTCACCGCCGTCACAGACCCGCTCCACTGATTTCCGGCGCCTTGGCCCGGGTTCTGGCTTCCGCCCTGGCCCAGCAGGGATGTGCCGCTGTCCGTGACTACATACACGTCTCCGGTCAGGGCGGTGGCGACCCCGCTGCCGCCGATGGCGTACAGCCCCGCGGTACTGTTCACCGCAGCGCCGCCGTTGATGGACACGCCGCCGGAGGGGGTTGCGGGCGCGGTCTGGCCGGACCCGTTCCCCGCGAAGCCGAAGCGAAAGGAGGGCAGGTTCAAGTTCTGAAGCACGCTGCCGCCGCTCACGTCGTAACTTTTCCCGGAGCTGTCTGTAAAAGTGATGACCCTGGGATTGCCCACGTCCGTATAGGCGGTGATCTCCGCCGACACGATGGACCCGCTGACCCCATACCTGGACAGCACCCTGGAGATAATCTGGGCGCTGGTGAACGTCCGCTCCCAGTTGTTTTTCAGGCTCAGCGTGGACTCATAGGGGTCCGTCCTACCCGTCAGGTAGGGGTACAGGGACTGGTTACTCCCCCACACGTTGGACACGCTCTCGCTGGCCCCGCCGTTGCTGGAGTAGAAGAACGCCTGGATGGGCTTTCCGTTGTAGAGGGCCACCTGCCCGGCGGTCTGGTCCGCCGCCGCGTCGGAGTTGGCCCCCGCCCTGTTCCGCCCCTCGTAAACCTGGCAATCCGTGTTGTCGCAGATGTCGAAGTGCTGGCTGCCGTGTTTCGTGCCCAAAGAAAGGGTGTAACTCCGCGCCGCTACCGCCTGGGCCTTCAGCGCCTCCAGGGGCCAACTGTTGGACATCTCATAGGGAAGCACACCCTTCACATAGTCCTCCAGCCCCACCATATTCACCACGGTCATGTTTCCGCCCTGGATACGCTCAAATCGGAAGCCGCCGTTGTACTGGAAGCCTTTGCACCAGGTGACGCACTTCTCCCCATTGACCGAAACCGGCTCCACCCCCAGCCCGGCGCCCTGGCCGTTGTCGTCATACTGGAACAGGATGGTGTTGGTCCGGGTAATCACCACGTTGACGCCGTACGACGACGTGCCCTTGAGCTCCGTGGCCACACCCTGGGCCGCCAGCGCGCTCTGGGCCGCCACCGCCCCGTCCCGGGTAGTGTAATTGCCCACGCGGGCATAGTACGCCCCTCCGATGTACGCCGGGAACCCGCCGGGATGCTGAGACGCCGCCCCCTGAGCCTCGGCAAAGCTGCCGTACACCCCCGGAAGCTGGAGGTGGTACTCCCCCACCGCAACGGCGGAGGAAGTGAGGGCGGAGTGGTAGCTGGCATAGCCGTTGTAAAGGCCGTAATAGACGTTCATAGTCTTGACCACGGAAACGGCCTCCTGGACGGTTCTGCCCAGCTCCACCAGCCGGTTCGCGCTGTCGTAATAGCCGAAGCGGAAGCCGGAACCCACCTCATTCTCCAGGTTCATCCCCTCCATGGACCCGGAGCCGTAAGGGCCGTCGTGGTGCAGACCTACCCGGATGATCCGGTCGTTGGAGCCGGCAGGGGCGGCGGAAGCCCTCTCCCTACCGGAGGCCAGCAAAAGGGCCGCAGACAGGCATAACGCTGCAATTTGCACGAATTTTCGCTTCATTTGGTTCTCCATTTCTCCACTTCAGGTGGCAACGTCAAATTGACTCTTTAGCGTGATGATGTTATCATGTATAAATACCATACCCTCAATTTCGAGGGCGCACTTCGACATTATTTTTATATTATAGCGTATCCGCCCCCAGGCCGCAAGCCCTAAATTCCATCCGCGCCGGGGACGCACAGGAGGTAGAGCAATATGGAAAAGTATAAAGTCGGCGTCATCGGCGCCACCGGCATGGTGGGCCAGCGCTTCGTCGCCCTGCTGGAGAACCATCCCTGGTTCCGGCTCGCCGTGGTGGCCGCCAGCCCCCGCTCCGCTGGCAAGCGGTACGAGGACGCGGTGGGCGGCCGCTGGGCCATGGACACCCCCATCCCCGCGCAGGCAAAGGACCTGATCTTGCTCAGCGCCCAGGACGACGTGGAGCAAATCGCCTCCCAGGTGGATTTCGTGTTCTCCGCCGTGGACATGAAGAAGGACGAGATCAAGGCGCTGGAGGAGGAGTACGCCCGGCACGAGTGCCCGGTGGTGTCAAACAACTCCGCCCACCGCTGGACCCCCGACGTACCCATGGTCATCCCCGAGGTGAACCCGGAGCACATTGAGGTTATCAAGGCCCAGCGGGAGCGGCTGGGTGCCAAACGTGGCTTTATCGCCGTCAAGTCCAACTGCTCCATCCAGAGCTATGTCCCCGCCCTGTCCCCCCTGCGCCAATTTGGCATTGAAAAGGTGCTGGTATGTACCTACCAGGCCATCTCCGGCGCGGGCAAGACCTTCCAGACCTGGCCCGAGATGGTGGATAACCTGATCCCCTACATCGGCGGCGAGGAGGAAAAGAGCGAGCAGGAGCCGCTGAAGGTGTGGGGCCATGTGGAGAACGGCGTCATCGTCAACGCCGGTGGCGCCTCCATCACCGCTCAGTGCCTGCGGGTGCCCGTGTCCAACGGCCACACCGCCGCCGCCTTCGTCACCTTTAAAAACAAGCCCACCATGGAGCAGATGAAGGAGGCGTGGAAGAGCTTCAGGGGCCGTGCCCAGGAACTGAATCTGCCCACCGCCCCCAAGCAGTTCCTGAACTACTTCGAGGAGCTTGACCGGCCTCAGGCCAAGCTGGACCGGGATTTGGAGGGCGGCATGGCCGTCTCCATCGGCCGCCTGCGCCCGGACACCCAGTATGATTACAAGTTCGTCTCCCTGTCCCACAACACCCTGCGGGGCGCGGCGGGCGGCGGCGTGGAGCTGGCCGAGCTGCTGTGCGCGGAGGGGTATATCGAGCGTCGGTAAGGGCTCTTCTTTTTCTTTCTGGAGAAAGAAAAAGAAGCAAAAAGAAAGACTTTTAATTCGTTACCAGCGTTGGAAATGTTATAAAGTTATCGCTCGACCATAAAGGACGGCATTAATCTAAAATATAAAATTTATATTTTTGATAATAAAATGCTTTTACAACTGCCTTAATTTTCACCTTGTTTTA
>CAJTTS010000134.1:0-3233 GCA_910579155.1 uncultured Oscillospiraceae bacterium
CGTGGGCCACTAGCACCTCAAGCTAGCCAGTCTACCAGTTCCAGCACATCCGCATCTTGCTGCCGCCCAGCGGTCAGCTTTTATATTATAGTGCCTTACCGCCCATTTGTCAAGAGGCTGATGCCGGGTTCCCCTCAAGTTATCCCCCGTTCCCAAAAAAATCCGCCCCATGCAACCATTTGCCCTCCCCCAGGGTATTTATAATGACAGGCAAAACCGGCGCCGCGGCCGAGGCGCTGGTGGAAAGGAGGTACGCCCAATGGCCCTTACAGAGGAACAGCGCACCCAAGTGGTCAACCGCTGGGGCGATATGGTGTACCGGCTTGCGCTGGCCCGCACCGCCAGCGTCCCCGACGCGGAGGACGTGTTCCAGGAGGTTTTCCTGCGCTATTTCCGCCACGAGGAAAAATTCCACAGCGACGAGTACCGCAAGGCGTGGCTCATCCGCTGCACCGTGAACCGGGCCAAAAGCCTCACCGCCTCCCCCTGGCGGCGTCGCATTGTGCCCCTGGAAACCGCCGAGGAGGTGGGGGTGGAGGACGATTACCGCGAGGTGTACAGCGCGGTGCTCTCCCTGCCCGGGAAATACCGGACCGTCATCCACCTGCACTACTTCGAGGGCCTGTCTGTGACAGAGATTGCCCAAATGCTCGACGCACCGGAGGGCACCATCAAGTCCCAGCTCAGCCGGGGCCGCGCCCTTCTGCGGGATATGCTTGAGGAGGTACAGCTTTGAAACGATATAAAAAGGCAAACGAGGGCATCCACGCCCCCGAAAAAATCAAGGAAAAGGCCGCCCGCCCCGCCGGTAAGCGCTCCTACACCCGCTGGGCGGGGGCAGTGGCGGCGGTGTTGGCGGTTGCCATCATTGGCGGTGTGGCGACGTGGGCAGGCCGGCGGGCGGGAACGCCCTCCACCCTCTCTAACGATGAACCTGGCCAGCCTATCCCTTATTCCGAAAACGATCCGGACCAGCCCCGCACCATTCCGGAAGATCCCGCCAATTCCGGCGGCGGCTCCCACCGCGCCCACGCCCTGTCCCTGGCGGCGTATCCGGCAATGCACCCCTACCCCAAGGACGAGGACTTCTTCGCCGATATCGGCGACAGCGAGGACGCCTGGGACAAGGCGGACAAAGCCTACGGCGAAGCTTACGCCGCCTGGCGGGAGGACATCAACGCCCTGCGCTCCAACGCGGACTATACCGGGGTCATGGACGAATTCCTCACCCGCTCCACCGCCCAGTTCCTCTCGGACGCCGGGGAGGAAAACCGGGTCTACTCCCCCATCAACGTCTATATGGCCCTGGCCATGCTGGCGGAAACCACCGGGGAAAACAGCCGCCAGCAGATTTTAGACTTGCTCCAGGCGGACTCCATCGAGGCCCTGCGCACCCGCGCCCAGGCCATGTGGCGGGACAACTACCGGGACGACGGGGTGGTCACCTCCATCCTGGGCAATTCCCTGTGGCTGCGGGACGATATGACCTACAGCCAGGACACCCTGGATACCCTGGCGAACACCTACTACGCCTCCTCCTTCTCCGGCGAAATGGGGAGCGAGGAGTACAACCAGGCCCTGCGGGACTGGCTCAATGAGCAGACCCGCGGCCTGCTGGCAGAGCAGGCGGAGGGTTTGGAGTTTGACGCGCGGACGGTGCTGGCCCTGGCCTCCACCATCTACTTTAAGGCCGCGTGGGACGGTGAGTTCAACCAGGAGCGCACCGAGACGGACACCTTCCATGCCCCGTCCGGGGACGTGGACGCGGAGTTCATGCGCAAGACCACGGAAAACACCTACTACTGGGGCGACCATTTCGCCGCCATGCAGCTCCCCTTCCAGCGGGGCGGCAGTATGTGGCTGATCCTCCCCGACGAGGGGGTCAGCGCGGATGAACTGCTCCAGAGCGGCGAGGCCATGGAGTTCCTGCTTCATGGCAAATACGGCCAGTGGGACGAAGAGGCCCAGGAAACCGTGGGCGGCTGGCCCGGACAGAAGTTCCTCAACATCAACCTGTCCATGCCAAAATTCGACGTGTCCTCCGACCTGGATCTGATTGACGGCCTGAAGGAGCTGGGTGTCACCGATGTATTTGACATGGGCGTGTCCAACTTCGTTCCCTTGGAGGCCAGCACTACCGACCCGCTGTACGTCGGCACGGCCCAGCATGCCGCCCGGGTGAAGGTGGACGAGGAGGGCTGCGAGGCGGCGGCCTACACCGTCATTATGGTGGGGGCCGGCGCGGAGATGCCCCCGGACGATGAGGTGGACTTCACCCTGGACCGGCCCTTCCTGTTCGCCGTCACCGGGGACTCCGGCCTGCCGCTGTTCACCGGCGTGGTCAATCAGCCCAACGGATAAAAGACAGGATATATTGACTTTCTCCCAAATTCATGCTATTGTATGTTAGTTATTTATTACCAAAGAATGAGAGAGAGGGAGAATTCAAGATGAAAAAACTGGCTGCCCTGATTGCCGCCGTGTTCATGATCCTCTGCATGGCAGGCTGTTCCACTACCTGCAAGGAAAGCGGCTGCAATGACAAAGCTGTGAAGAACGGCTATTGCGAAATTCACTACGCACTGCACGAACTGGAGAAGGGACTGGAAGGTCTTGGAGACCTGTTGGACTGAAATTGTGCCATATTAAGGAAGGACTGATTAAATCGGCAAGAGCGATTTGCGAGGGATTCTTTGCCACAATGAGGCGGGATTTCGCAGGAACAATTGGGTTTATTTCAAAAAAACACAATGACGTTGTGGTGAAAATACCCGTGAAGCGCCGCAGGCGCATTTAATCAGCGCTTCCTTAAGCACAACAGATTAAAAATCCCCTCCCCGCATAGTGGGGAGGGGATTTTTTACGCTTATTCTCCCAGCACCGCCGCGCACCGATCGCACAGCTCGGCATGGTGGCCGGGCGTTCCGATGTGCCCGTCGTGGTTCCAGCACCGGGGGCACTTCGGGGCCTCGGAAAGCTTCACATACGCCGTTGCGCTGGGCAGTTCAGCAATCCAGCAACCGTCATCCGTTGTTTCACCCGTGATTGTAACCGAAGAAACAATGAAAATCTCCGCCAAATCCGCCTCTTCGAAGCCGGACAGATAAGTCCCATTTTTCCATCCTTCCAGGCTCTCCACATCTAAGCACAGGGTAACCTCCGCGTCCTGGTTCTTCTTAATTCCCTGCTCTTTCGCCTGCTCCAAAGCCTTATTCACCGGATTGCGGAAACAA
>CAJTTS010000134.1:3299-7945 GCA_910579155.1 uncultured Oscillospiraceae bacterium
TCGTAGTCCGGAATGTCGTTGAACAGCACGCACTCGGCATCGTCTGTGGAGCGGTGGGGCATGGCGGTCCAGATCTCCTGGCTGGTAAAGGCCAGGATGGGGGCGATCATCCGGGTCATGCCGTCCAGGATCAGGTACAAAGCGGACTGGGCGGAGGCGCGGCCCTTATCGTCCCCACAGTAGAGACGGTCCTTGATGATATCCAGATAAAAGTTGGACATCTCCACCACACAGAAGTTGTAAATGGCGCGGTACACGGTGTGGAACTCATAGCTCTCGTACCCGGCACGGACATCCTTCACCAGGTTGTTGAACGCCGCCACGGCCCACTTGTCCAAATCCACCATGTCCTTGACAGCCACGGCCTTATCCGGATCGAAACCGTCCAGGTTGCCCAGCATATACCGGGCGGTGTTGCGGATCTTCAGGTACGCCTGACTGAGCTGCTTCATGATCTCCTTGGAAATGCGCATATCCTGGGTGTAGTCGGCGGACGACACCCACAGGCGCAGCATATCCGCGCCGTAGTCCTTGATGATCTCGTCGGGGGGCATGGCGTTGCCCAGGGACTTGTGCATGGCCTTGCCCTCGCCGTCCACGGTCCAGCCGTGGGTGATGATCTGCTTGTAGGGGGCCACGCCGCTGCAGGCGATGGAGGTGAGCATAGAGGACTGGAACCAGCCCCGGTACTGGTCGCCGCCCTCCAGGTATACGTCGGCGGGGTACTGGAGGCAGTCCCGCTCATTGGCCACGGCGGCCCAGGTGGAGCCGGAATCGAACCACACGTCCATGATGTCGTTTTCCTTGGAGAAGTGGTTCTTGCCGCACTTGGGGCAGGTAAACCCGGCGGGGACCAGCTCGTCGGCGGTCTTGTCAAACCAGATGTTGGAGCCGTGCTCCCGGAACAGCCCCGCCACATGGGTAATGGTCTCTGGGGTGACGATAGACTCGCCGCAATCGTCGCAGTAAAACACCGGGATGGGCACGCCCCACACCCGCTGGCGGGAGATGCACCAGTCATTGCGCTCGGTAATCATGGATACCATGCGCTCCTTGCCCCAGGCGGGGTGCCAGGAAATCCCATCGCAGGACTTCACCGCCTGGTCCTTGATGGCGTCCACGGAGCAGAACCACTGCTCGGTGGCCCGGTAGATGATGGGGTGCTTGCACCGCCAGCAGTGGGGATAGGAGTGGGTGATCTGGGCCTTGGCCAGCAAGAAACCCTCATTTTCCAGGTCGGCCACCACCATGTCGTTGCCCTTGGCGTAGAACTGGCCGTTATACCGCGCGTCGGTCATCACGCCCTTGGCGTTGACGGGCACGGGCACGCCGATGTTGGTCAGCCCCGCGTCGTCGTAGCGCTTGCACACGTCGAAGTCCTCCGCGCCAAAGCCGGGGGCGGTGTGGACGCAGCCGGTGCCGGCGTCCAGGGTGACGTGGTCGCCGTTGAGAATGACGGAATCCTGGTCCAGCAGGGGGTGCTTTGCCACCATCAGCTCGAAATAGTCGCCTTTCAGCGTTGCCAGCACCTTGCAGTCGTCGAAATTGATGCCCGCCTGCTTGCACACGCCCTCGGCCAGTTCCTTGGCCATGACATAGACCTCGCCGTTGGGGGCCTGGAGGAGCACATAGTCAAATCCGGCGTTCAGGGAGATGGCCGCGTTGCCGGGGATGGTCCAGGGGGTGGTGGTCCAGATCACAAAGAAGGTCTTGGACAGGTCACAGTATTGGCCCAGCTTGCCCTTGTCGTCCTTCACGGGGAACTTGACGAAAATGGTGGTGCAGGGGTCGTCCTGGTAATCAATCTCGGCCTCGGCCAGGGCGGTCTGGTCGTGAGGGCACCAGTACACGGACTTCATGCCCTTGTAGATGAGTCCCTTTTCCGCCATCTTGCCGAACACCTCGATCTGACGGGCCTCGAACTCGGGCAGGAGCGTGATATAGGGATTTTCCCACTCGCCGATGACGCCCAGGCGCTGGAACTGCTCGGTCATGCGGCCGATATATTGGGTGGCAAATTCCCGGCACTTATCACGGAACTGGGCGGTGGTCATCTCGTTGCGCTTGACGTTCTTATCCTTGAGGACGGCAGTCTCGATGGGCAGGCCGTGGGTGTCCCAGCCGGGGACGTAGGGGGCCTGGAAGCCCGTCATGTTCTTGTACTTGACGATGATGTCCTTGAGAATTTTGTTCATGGCGGTGCCGATGTGGATGTTGCCGTTGGCATACGGGGGGCCGTCGTGGAGGACGAACCTGGGCTTGCCCGCGTTCTTGTCCATCAGCTTGTGGTAGGTCACTCTGGCCCATTCGGGGTTGAGCATCTCCGGCTCACGCTTGGGCAGGCCCGCCCGCATGGGGAAGCCGGTTTTGGGCAGGTGGACGGTCTGATTGTAATCCATGGGTATTTCTCCTTTACAATAGTTGTCGGTTCGTCAGTTCGCCCTCGCCGGGCGGGCGTTCCTTTTTCTTGAAAGAAGAAGGAACCGAAAAAGAACTTGAACCGCGAAACTTCGTTTCGCTCTGGGGTTATTTGCGGTGATCGCTTCGGCCCAGCAGATAGTCGGTGGTGACGTCATAAAAATCTGCCATCCGGCACAGCACGGATGTGTTTGGCTCACGTTTTCCCTGCTCGTAATTACAATATGCGCTCATACTGATGTCCAGCGCAACGGCAACGTGTTCCTGCCGAAGGTTTCTTTCCTTCCGAAGCTCTTTCAATCTTTCTGCTAATTTCATAATAACCCCCTTGACAAGGTTTATTTGAGGTATTATAATCGAATTAGTTCAAATGAGAAAATTATAAGGATGTGTATAACATGGACGATATACTCGATATGCTGATGCAGGAGATCGAACGGAACGCGTTCCCATATTTTTACGACAAGCCGGAATACCGCCAACAGCAGTTTCAGGCGTTACTGCACACAAACTGGCTGAAAGAACGCTTAGACGAGGAAGAAATGGCACATCTGGAAAAGGCGCTGGAAGCGGAATTGCGCATTGACACCCTGGAGCGGGAGGCCATGGCGCGCACCGCCCTGGCGGTGGGGATCCGCCTGGCCCTTCCGGCCTAAAACAAAACGCCCCTGCCCCTAAAAGGAGACAAAGGCGCAAACCCCTGCGGTACCACTCCTGATTCCATAGAAGCGCGTCGCGAACAGGCGAAGCGTGACAACTACGGCACTCATGCGTCCTGTAACGGGGACACCCGGCGGAGCCTACTGGCAAAATGCGTTCGATCCGCGGCTCGCAGGGGATATTCGCCGGATTTGCCCCGCCGCCCTCGCACCATGCGGGCGGCTCTCTGAGAGGTTTGTGTCCGGTTACTCGTCCTGTTCAAAGCCTGTGGTAACATTTATGCTGTCAGCGTCCGCCCCGTCACGGAGCGGACGCTATTTATATTATAGACTAAAGGCAGATTTGTCAACCGTTTTCCGGGAAAAAGGTGCACAAGGTTTATTTTGCACCCCCCTGGCTGGTCTGGGCGTACCGCTCCACCGCCTGGGAGGCCATGCGCAGGGGATCTTCCCCCTTTTTCAGCTTCAGCGTCAGGCTGGGCTTGTCGCCGGGGGAGAACATCATCCGCCCGGGGTACTGCTGGGCCAGCAGGGAGATACTTTCCAGTTCAAATTTCTCCAGGGTAAACACCAGGCTGCCGCCCTTCTGCGTGATTTCCACGATGGAACACTTCGCCGCCTGCCCCCGGAGCAGGGCCACGGAAATCAGGTTGTTCACCTGCCGGGGCGGGTCGCCGTAGCGGTCAATCAGCTCGTCGGTCATATCGTCGGCGTCCTCGCCGGTGCGGATCCGGGCGATCCGGCGGTAGAGATCCATGCGCTGGCCCGCGTCGGGCACGTACCGGTCGGGGATGGATGCCGCCACGGTGAGATCCACCGCGCACTCCGGGAGCTTGACGGGGGCCTCCCCTTTTTCGGTGAGCACCGCCTCCTCCAACAGCTTCAAGTACAAATCATAGCCCACGCTCATGAGGAACCCGGACTGCTCGGGGCCTAAGAGGTTGCCCGCGCCCCGGATCTCCAAATCCCGCATGGCGATTTTGAACCCGGAGCCGAACTCGGCGTACTCCCGGATGGCGCTTAGCCGCTTGGCGGCGATCTCGGTGAGCACCTTGCCCTGCCGGTAGGTCATGTAGGCGTAGGCCCGCCGGGGGGAGCGCCCCACCCGTCCCCGGATCTGGTGGAGCTGGGACAGGCCCATCTTGTCCGCGTCCTCGATAATCAGGGTGTTCACATTGGCGATGTCGATGCCCGTCTCAATGATGGTGGTGCACACCAGGATGTCCACTTCGCCGTCGGACACCCGGGTCATCACGTCGCCCAGCTCCTCCTGGCTCATTTTGCCGTGGCCCACGGCGATCTCCACGTCCTCCCCCAGCATCTCCTTGATCCGGGCGGCGGTGCGCTGGATGGTATCCACCCGGTTGTGGAGGTAGTACACCTGCCCGCCCCGCTCCAGCTCCCGGCGCATGGCGTCACACAGCACCGGCCAATCGTGCTCCAGCACGTAGGTCTGCACCGGTTGGCGGCTGGCGGGGGGCTCCTCGATGGCAGACATATCCCGGATGCCGCTTAGCGCCATATTCAAGGTGCGGGGGATGGGGGTGGCGGACAGGGTGAGCACGTCCA
>CAJTTS010000135.1 GCA_910579155.1 uncultured Oscillospiraceae bacterium
TTGCGGGCCTGGAACCGCTCCACCACCTCCGCCACATCGGCGGTAAAGGCATCCAGATCCCGGTAAAGCAGGTTGATGTCAATGCCATTGTTCAGACGGCAGTTGTCCTCATACTCCCAGAAGTGGTTGCCAATCTCCATGACGGAACAATACCGGGACAGGATAGCCCGCCGCGTCTCCTCCGGGATCGACCCCCGGCAGTAGAGGTACACATCATAGTCGGAAGCCTGGTCAAAGTGTTCCCCGGCACGGGAGCCGCCCAGGGCGAGGGCTTCCACCTCGTCCAACGCACACAGTTCTTCAAACAGCTTATCTACCATAACACAGCACCGCCTTTTTATTGGAATGCTCACCAATTTTACCATGTTTTTGACTGGAAATCAATTCCGCAGGAGGTGTTCAAATGCCCTACATCCATTTCACAGAAGCACAAAAGCTCCAGGCCAACGCGGTAGACCTGGTGGAGTTCCTCCGCTTCAAGGGGGAGCCGTTGATCCGGGAAGGGTCGGAGTATCGCTTAGGCAGCAATCACAGCGTCACCGTCCGGGACAATGAGTGGTACGACCACGCCGCCGAGAAAGGCGGCGGGCCTGTGACGTTCCTAAAGGAATTTTACGGGATGAATTATGCGGAGGCGGTACTGGCCCTGATCGACAAAGATGTCAGCGAGCTGTGTCCCCAGGTGACCGCGCCCCTGGAGAAAGTGAAAAAGCCCTTCGAGCTGCCGCCCGCCAACAAGGACAACCGGCGGGTGTTCGCTTACCTGCTGAAGCACCGCCACCTGGACCGGGAGGTACTCACCACCTTCGTCCGCCAGGGGCTGGTCTATGAGGATCAAAAGTACCACAACGCCGTCTTCGTGGGCAGGGATCAGGATGGCACCCCCCGCCATGCCCACAAGCGCAGTACCAACAGCCAGGGCAAAGCCTTCCGCGTGACAGTCGAGGGCAGCGACTTCCGCTATGCCTTCAACTGGCCGGGCGCCAGCGGCCACCTGCTGGTGTTCGAGGCGCCCATTGATATGCTGTCGTTCATCTCCAAATTCCATGACAGCGACTGGCAAAGGCACAGCTATGTGGCCCTGTGCGGTACGTCCTCCCAGCCCCTGCTGGGGATGCTGGAGCGGTGCCTCAGCATTGACACCGTCCACTTTGCGCTGGACAACGACCAGGCGGGGCAGCTTGCCACGCGGCGGCTGGCGAAGCTGGTACGAGAGAAAGGACTGGCGGTGAACGCGCTGGTGCCCGTCAACAAAGATTGGAACGAAGATCTGTGCGCGGATTTTGAACAGACAATGGAGGAACCGCAGCATGAACAGAAATTATCGTGAACCGGGAGGTGCGCCATGCCCCAACAATTTATCGTCCTGATCGTTGCCGCGATGGCCCTGCTGGTCATTGGCGGCGTTTCTTTTTTTCCGGGCGGGGGTCGCTGGACAGCATCAAGTCCAAGCCTGTGGGCGACGGCCAGCACGGCACCGCACGCTGGGCCACCCCCGCCGAGATCGGCAAGACCTTTGCCCGCGTCCCCTTCAAACCCTCTGAATGGCGGCAGGGTAAAGAGCTGCCCAAGATCCAGGGGCTGGTGCTGGGCTCCCAGGGGAGGAAGGGCAAAATCACCGCCCTGGTAGACAAAGACGACATCCACTGCCTGATGATCGGCGCGTCCGGCGTGGGCAAGACGGCGTTCTTCCTGTACCCCAATCTGGAGTACGCCTGCGCCTGCGGGATGAGCTTCCTGGCCCTGGACACCAAGGGGGATCTGGCCCGGAACTACGGGGCCATCGCGCAAAACTGTTACGGCTACGCGGTGTCGGTGATTGACCTGCGTAACCCCACCCGCTCAGATGGGTTCAATTTCCTGACGCTGGTAAATGCATACATGGATCAAGCGGTGGCCCACCCAGACAATCTGGCGGCGCGGGCCAAGGCGGAGAAGTACGCCAAGATCCTCTCCAAGACCATCATCAGCCCGGATGGTGACAGTGGAAATTACGGGCAGAATTCGTTTTTCTACGATTCTGCCGAGGGGCTTCTTACCGCTGTAATCCTGCTGCTGGCAGAGTTCCTGCCGCCCAGGGAGATTGACGGCCAGCCCCGGGAGCGCCGACACATCGTGTCCGTGTTCAAGCTGGTGCAGGATCTGCTGGAGCCGTCTGGCGCCAAGGGGAAAAGCTGCTTCCAAGTGCTGATGGGCCGTCTGCCGTCCGAGCACAAAGCCCGGTGGTTCGCTGGGGCGGCGCTGAATACCTCGGAGCAGGCCATGGCCTCGGTGCTGTCCACCGTGCTGTCCCGGCTGAACGCCTTTCTGGATACGGAGTTGGAGCAGACCATCTGCTTCGACAGCCCCCTGGACGCCGAGAGCTTTGCCAGCCGGAAATCTGCCATCTTCCTGATCCTCCCCGAGGAGGATCAGACCAAGAATTTCATGGCGGGTCTGATGATTCAAAACCTGGCGCGGGAACTGTTCTCTGTAGCCGACGAGAACGGTGGCAAGCTGAAGAACCGGGTGGTGCTGTTCTGTGATGAGCTGGGCACCATGCCGCCCTTCGACATCCTTCCGCTGTTCAGCGCGGGCCGCTCCCGCCGCCTGACCCTGGTGCCCATCATCCAGAGCCTCGCCCAGCTGGAGAAGAATTATGGCCGCGAGGGCTCGGAGATCATCCAGGACAATGTGCAGGACACCATCTTCGGTGGCTTTGCCCCCAACAGTAAAACCGCCGAGGAACTGTCCCGCTCACTGGGCAGCTACACGGTACAGTCCGGCTCCATCAGCCGGAGCAAGGGGGAAAACAGTCAGTCCCTCCAGATGGCGGAGCGGGCGCTGATGACGCCGGACGAGCTGAAGTCCATCCCCAAGGGGGAGTTCGTGGTGATGAAAACCGGGTCGCACCCCATGCGGACGAGGCTGCGTCTGTTCCTGGACTGGGGGATCACCTTCGGGGAACCCTATCAGGCGCCGGAGCATGGGCAGAGGAAGGTGTACTATGCCGGACGTCAGGAATTGGAGCAGGCGATTCAAAACAGGTATTTTTTAGCGCCCCCGGAGGAAGAAAAAGTCCGTCCCCCGCGGGAGGGACGGACTGGGCAGAAGAACGATAGGCACAACCGACAGCAAGGACAAACAGGCCAGCCGTTGGCGATCATCCCTGATAATATGAAAAAGCAGGACGGGCCGCCGCCCGGGGGAGGGTGATATTTTGGCTTACTACGATTCTATCTACCAGGACACCGAACTGAGCCCACGGGCTAAAGCGGTGTACATCTACCTCAAAGACCACGCCAACAAGGAGGGCACCTGCTGGCCGGGGATCAAGACCATCGCGGCAGGGGTGAGCCTGTCCCGCTCGACCGTGAAGCGGGCACTGGATGATTTGGTAAGGGCAGGGCTTGTGGAAAAGTCCAGCCGCTGGAGGGAGAACGGGAGTTTGACATCTAACCTCTATCATGTAAAATAGAGGCTTTTGTGGAATGATTTCTTGACAAACAAGACCAAAGTTAGTATACTCTAACATATGGTTAGCAATAACTAATCTGCTTGGGCGCCCATCTTGGGCGTTTTTTGAGCAAGTGCGGTTAGCGGTCGCTAATACTTTGAGTGGAAGGAAAGAATGCCCATGATGATCAACAAGCGGCTGATCGGCGCGGTCAGCGAAAGCAAAAAGCATATCGCCGCCAACGTGGCCCTCCAATGGTGCTCCCTGGTGGCCAACATCGCCATGATGTGGGCTGTCGCCGGCCTGCTGACTGCGCTGTACGACGGCACCGCTGGGCCGGAGTGCCTATTGCGGACGGCGGCAACGGCAGTCATCGCTGTGGCAGTGCGGTTCGCCTGTACCGTGGAGGCTTCCCGAATGAGCTGGCTGTCCTCCAAGGCGGTGAAGCGCACCCTGCGGGAGCGAATCTACCGCAAACTCCTGCGCCTGGGCGCGTCCTACCTGGAACAGGCCGGCACCTCCGAGATTGTCCAGGTGGCGGTGGAGGGGGTGGATCAGCTGGAGACCTATTTTGGGGCCTACCTGCCCCAGTTCTTCTATGCCATGCTGGCCCCGCTGACCCTGTTCGTCTGTCTCAGCTTTGTCAGCCTGTCCGCCGCCCTGGTACTGCTGGCGTGCGTGCCCCTCATCCCCGTGTCCATCGCGGCGGTGCAGACCTGGGCCAAAAAGCTGCTGTCCAAATACTGGGGCCAGTACACCGCCCTGGGGGACACCTTCCTGGAGAATCTGCAGGGCCTCACCACCCTGAAGATCTACCAGTCGGACGGGTTCAAGCAAGAGGAGATGAACGCGCAGGCGGAACAGTTCCGCAAGATCACCATGAAGGTGCTGACCATGCAGCTCAACTCCATCACCATCATGGACCTCATCGCCTACGGCGGGGCGGCTCTGGGGGCAGTGCTGGCGGTGGCCCAGCTCCGATCCGGGCGGGTGGAGCCGGCGGGCTGTCTGCTGATCATCCTGCTGTCGGCGGACTTCTTCCTCCCCATGCGCCAGATGGGCTCCTTTTTCCACATCGCCATGAACGGCATGGCGGCCAGCGACAAGATCTTCCGCCTCCTGGACCTGCCCGAACCGGAGCGGGGCGTGCAGCCCTTCCCGGCGGACTGCTCCATCCGCTGCGAGGGTTTGCGCTTCTCCTACAAACCGAACCGGGAGGTACTCCACGGGGTAGAGCTGTCTTTCCCGGCGGGCGGCTTCACCGCCATTGTGGGCGAGTCCGGGTGTGGCAAGAGCACCGCCGCCGCCATCCTCATGGGCCGGAACAAGGGGTACGGCGGCTCGGTGGCCATCGGCGGCGTGGAGCTGTCCCACATCGCGGAGGACAGCCTCATGGAACACATCACCTACGTCAGCCACCAGAGCTATATTTTCAAAGGCACCGTCCGGGATAATTTGCTGATGGGCAAACCGGATGCGGCCGACGACGCGCTGTGGGCGGCGCTGGAACAGGTGAAGCTGGCGGACTTTCTCCGGAGCGAGCGGGGGCTGGACACCCCACTGACGGGGCGGGGCGATAACCTGTCCGGGGGCCAGCGCCAGCGGCTGGCCCTGGCCCGGGCGCTGCTCCACGACAGCCCGGTGTACATCTTTGACGAGGCCACCTCCAACATCGACGTGGAGAGTGAGAACGACATCATGGTACAGATCCACGCCCTGTCCAGGTCCAAAACCGTCATCCTGATTTCCCACCGCCTGGCCAACGCGGCGGAAGCGGACCATATTTATGTCATGGTGCAGGGGACCATGGCGGAACACGGGACACACAGGGAACTGCTGGCAAAGGACAGGTACTACGCCAAGCTGTGGAACGCCCAGCAGAGCCTGGAGAACTACGGAAGGGAGGGCAAAGCGCATGAGACGCAGAAGCGGATTTGAAGTGATGGCCCGGCTGATTGGGCTGGTGAAGCCACTGGCGGGATTTATGGCCCTTGCCATCCTCATGGGGCTGGCGGGACACCTGTGCGCCGCGTTCATCACCGTTTTCGGCGGCTATGCCGTCCTGTCCGTTCTGGGCTTCGGCGCACCGCTGGGGCTGATGGCGCTGTTTCTCTGCATGGGGGCCTTTGCCCTGCTGCGGGGTATCCTGCGGTACGCCGAGCAGGCCTGCAACCACTTCATCGCCTTCAAGCTGCTGGCCCTCATCCGGGACAGGGTGTTCCGGGCCCTGCGGCGGCTGTGTCCCGCCAAGCTGGAGGGCCGGGACCGGGGCGACCTCATCGCTGTCATCACCTCGGACATCGAGCTGCTGGAGGTGTTCTACGCCCACACCATCTCTCCCATCGCCATCGCGGCCCTGTTCACCGCCGTTTTGTGCGCCTTGATCGGCTCCTTCCACCCGGTGCTGGGCCTGCTGGCCCTGGCGGCCTACGTCACAGTGGGCGTTATCCTGCCGCTGGCGGTGTCCCGGCTCAGCGGGGACAATGGGCTGAGGCTCCGCACCCAGGCCGGAGAGCTGAGCGCCTTTGTGCTGGACAGCCTGCGGGGGCTGCCGGAGATCATCCAGTACGGCCAGGGCGAAAAACGCCTGGAGGAGATGGACGCCCGCACCAGTGCCCTGTCTGTGGATGAGGGGCGGATGAAGCGCACCGCCGGCCTGGGCATGGCCGCGGCCAACACGGTGATCCTGGCTTTTGACCTGGCCATGCTGCTGGCCTCGGCGGCGCTGTACCGGGCGGGGGCGGTGGACTTTGACGGGGCGCTCCTACCCGCCCTGGCCCTGATGAGTTCCTTCGGGCCCTGTGTGGCCCTGGCCAACCTGGGCAGCACCCTGCAAAGTACCTTCGCCGCCGGGAACCGGGTGCTGGACATCCTGGACGAATCCCCGGTGGTGGGGGAGGTGACGGGACGGGATCCGGTGGTCTTCTCCGGCGCGGAGACCGAGAACGTCAGCTTCTCCTACGGCAGCGAAACCGTTCTGGACGGCATTTCCGTGGAGGTGCCGGAGCATGCCGTCGTGGGCATCGTGGGCCGGAGCGGCAGTGGCAAATCCACCCTGCTGAAGCTGTTCATGCGGTTCTGGGCGGCGCAGGGGGGCGCGGTACGCCTGTCCGGGGTGGACGTGGGGCGGATCAACACCTCCAATCTGCGGGATATGGAGAGCTTCGTCACCCAGGACACCCACCTGTTCCACGACAGCATCAAAAACAACCTGCGCATCGCCAGGCTGGACGCCACCGATGAGGAGATTATCGCCGCCTGCAAAAAGGCGTCCGTCCACGACTTCATCATGGCCCTGCCCCAGGGCTACGACACCCCGGTGGGCGAGCTGGGCGACACCCTGTCCGGCGGAGAGCGCCAGCGGCTGGGGCTGGCCCGGGCCTTCCTCCACGGCGGGCCGCTGATGCTGCTGGACGAACCCACCAGCAATCTGGACAGTCTCAACGAGGCGGTGATCCTCCGCTCCCTGGGGGAGGAACGGGAGGAGCGTACGGTGGTGCTGGTGTCCCACCGGCAGTCCACCATGCGTATCGCTGACCGGGTGTACAGCGTGGAGAACGGGAGGATGAGCTGAGTTCCTTTTTCTCGAGAGAAAAAGGAACCGAAAAAGAGCTTCAAACTTCTCTGCGCACAGATGTGCGTGAATCCTTTGTGGGAGGCCGTGAGATGAATAAGAGCATTGAAACCAAACGGACGCGGGAAAAGGCCATGGTGTCGGAGATGATTGCCCTTTACTGCCGGAAAAACCACCGCACAAAATCGTTGTGCCCGGACTGCGCCGCGTTGGCGGACTACGCCCGCCGGCGCAGCGACCAATGCCCCTTTATGGAGGCCAAGACCTTCTGCTCCAACTGCGCGGTGCACTGCTACGCCCCGGAGATGCGGGAGAAGATCCGGGCGGTCATGCGGTTTTCCGGGCCGCGGATGCTGTTCCACCACCCCGCGATGGCGGTGCGCCATCTCATTGAGACCAAAAAAGAAAAAAGACGATTGGAGTGTCGGGTATGAACATCAAAAAAATATGCTATATCGTGCTGGGCTGCATCGGCGTGGGCCTTGGGGCGCTGGGGGCGGTACTGCCCCTGCTGCCCGCGTTCCCATTCCTGCTGCTGGCGGCCTTCTGCTTCGGCAGGAGCTCGGAAAAGCTGAACCGCTGGTTCACAGGCACGAAGCTCTATAAGGATAACCTGGAGAGCTATGTGAAGGGCCAGGGCATGACGAAAAAGGCCAAGGTGCGGATCATGATCACCGTCACCGTTCTCATGTCCATCGGCTTTGCCATGATGCACGCCGTCCCCGTGGGGAGGATCGTGCTGGGCTGTGTGTGGGTGTTCCACATCGTGTATTTCTGCCTGGG
>CAJTTS010000136.1 GCA_910579155.1 uncultured Oscillospiraceae bacterium
CGCACGTCGTGGATGAAGCCCATGTCCAGCATCCGGTCGGCCTCGTCCAGCACGAAAATCTCGATGTGGGACAGGTCGATCAGCCCCTGGCCGTGGAGGTCCAGCAGGCGGCCCGGGGTGGCCACCAGGATGTCCAGCCCCTTCCGGATGGCGTCCGCCTGCGGCTGCTGGCCCACGCCGCCGAAGATAACGGCGGAGCGCAAGGGCAGGTTTCGGCCATAGGACACAAAGCTGTCCTGGATCTGGATGGCCAGCTCCCGGGTGGGGGTGAGGATGAGCGCCCGGATGACCCGGGGCTTGGGCAAGCGGCCGCTGAGCCGCTGGAGGATGGGGGTGGCAAAGGCGCAGGTCTTGCCGGTGCCGGTCTGGGCGCAGCCCAGCACGTCCCGGCCCGCCAGGGCGGGGGGGATGGCCTTGCGCTGGATGGGGGTGGGGTCGGTGTAGCCCTCCTGGGTGAGGGCCTTGAGGATGGGGGCGGTGAGCCCCAAGTCTCGGAAATTCATTGTTATTCGTCCTATTCTTCAATTGTCTTATGGGGCCCACCACGAAGCCGTCCTCGTGGAGTCTGCCCCGGCGTTGTCACGCTTCGCAGCTCGGCTGACCGCTCGGTCGCTTTCGCTCCGTCTCGGGCAAAATCCGCCTCCGCTTCCCGGCGGCTGGCTTTTCCCCTCGCTCCGCTCCAAGCTCCCTCACAGCCGCCTGCTCAGCGCTTCCTTCACTGCTTCCACCGTCTCCGCCAGGCTCTGACCCCCGGCCGGGACGGTGATATGGGCACACCGCTCGTACAGCGGGGCCCGGTACTGGTATACGTCGGCCAGGGTCTGGCCAGGGGAGAGGGCGATGCCCCTGGACGCCATATTATGGACGCGCCTCTCCACGTCCTCCAGGGGAAGCTGGAGGTAGACCACCGTACCCAGCCACCGCATGTGGGCGACGGACTCCTCCCGGCACACGCAGCTCCCGCCGGGGGCCACCACGGTATAGCGGCAGTCCAGGGACAGGATGGCGTCCCGCTCCAGATTCAGGAACCGCTCCACGCCCCGTTGGTCGATGAGCGTTTGGAGCAGGGCCCCCTCCCGCTCCTGGATGAGCAGGTCCACATCCAGGAAGCGAAGGCCCAGGGCCTTGGCCAGCACCACGCCCACGGTGCTCTTGCCGGCCCCCGGCATCCCGATGAGGATTATGTTGTCCATTCCATGGCCTCCTCAACCGCGTTTCGCCCTCCTTTTCCAAATCCATCCAGAGGGCATGATTGTAGTATTATATCAAAAAAAAATGCACAGGGCAAGGCCGTAGAACACAGTTTCTGCCCCGATTCCCCGCCGGACGCGAAAAAAGCGCCCATCCCCCGGGGGACGGGCGCTTGCTTCCGGTCAAATAACTCACCAATGCCCTTCCGAGCTGCGCACCCAGGTGGAGCGGTTGCCCACCTGGAGGTTGTACAGCGTCCGGGTCAGCTCGGTCAGTTCGCTGTCCTTCAACTGGGCGAACAGGAAGCCGTAGCGGAACTTGCCCGGCTCATACTCCACCACCCGGATAATCTCCCCCAAAAAATCCATGGGGGTATAGTCCAGCAGCTTGATCTTCAGCCGCAGCACCTCGTCCTCGGCGTGGAGGTACTCCGATTCCAGGCAAGCTCCCCCGGTGCTGATATCCACCAGGGTACACACCTCCGGGTTGCTGAAGGTGACGTCGGACTCATAGTGCAGCGCGGCGGGTATCCCCATTTGGAGGCGGAAATTGGTGCGGTGTTCGGAGATGACTTTCACCTTCACGTCCTTCAGCCGGCAAACCAGCCGGGTGGACTCCTGCACCGTGCCCTTGAGGAAGAACTGGGTCATCCCCTCGTCCACCCCCCGGATTACCAGGGAGGCCCCCGGCTCCCGGAGCGCCAGGGACAGCGCTCCCGGCTGCCGCTCAACGGTCAGCGTGGTATCGCCGGCGTTATACCCCGCCAGCCGCCCGGTGAGGACACGCTGGCCGTCCGGCGTCTCCAGGTCCAGCGTCATGCCGTTGTACAGCTCCGGCAACGGCCCCGTTTGCTCGGTGGCTTTATTATTCACCGCAGTTTCTGCGGAACGTCCGAACAGGGAGGAAAGAAAACCCATGATAATTCCACCTTTTCATAGATGTGTCGGGGTAAGGGCGCCCTGTCTCGGGCACGGGGCGGCAACTTGGCGATCATATTTAAATTATAACTGCTTCCGGCTACAAATGTCAATACCTCTCCGCCCGCGGGCAGGAGGTTGTAATCTTGAAAAAATTACGGTATAATATGGGCGGCGCGCATGGCGCATGGCGGGAGGCGAGAGCGTGAAACCAAATATCCTGGTGATCTGCGGCCCCACGGCCTCGGGTAAAACTGCCCTGGCCGCCGCCCTGGCCCGACGCCTGGGCGGGGAGGTGGTGTCCGCCGACTCCATGCAGGTCTACCGCCGCATGGATATCGGCACCGCCAAGCCCACCCCGGACGAGACTCTGGGCGTCCCCCACCACATGATCGACGTGGCGGACCCGGAAGAGAACTATTCCGTGGCCCGGTACGTCCGGGACGCGGTCCCCATCGTAGACGATATCCTGGTCCGGGGCAAGCTGCCCATTGTGGCGGGGGGGACGGGCCTTTATATCGACCATCTCATCGCCGGGCGGCAATTCGCCCCCTTCACACCGGACAGCGGCTTGCGGGAGCAGCTCCAGGCGCAGGCCCGGACGGAGGGCCTGCCCGCCCTGCGCGCCCGGTTGGAGCAGGTGGACCCGTCCGCTGCGGCCCGAATCCACCCCAACGACGAGAAGCGGACCATCCGGGCGCTGGAGGTGTGGCTGTCCACGGGCAAAACCATCACTCAGCACGACCGGGAAAGCCGGGAACTACCCAACCGCTACACGCCGCTGACCATCGCGCTGAATTTTGCCCAGCGCTCCGATTTGTGGGAGCGCATCGGCCGCCGGGTGGACGAGATGATGGCCCGGGGGCTGGAGGGGGAGGTCCGGGACCTGCTGGCCGCCGGGGTGCCCCGGACCTGCACCGCCATGCAGGCCATCGGCTATAAGGAGCTGGCCGCCGCCATTTTGGAGGACCGTCCGGCTCTGGACGGGGCGGAGGAGGTCAAGCTCCGCTCCCGGCAGTACGCCAAGCGCCAGCTCACCTGGTTTCGCCGGAACAAGGAAGCCTATTGGTATGTCTGGGAAAAAATACCAATTTTTTCCGCCGCCTTGGATTTTTCGACAGAACTTGTCAAGGGTTGTGGATTAAGATAAATGCACACAAGCGCCAGGCGTGATCTACGGCGTTGTCACGCCCGGATTGACCGCGCGGCCGGGTCGCTTTCGCCGCGACTCAGGTAAAACCCAGTCCCACATCATCGCGGGCCTTGGGCTTTTGCCTTTGCTCCGCACCAAGCCTCCCTGCGCGGTTATCCTCGCGCTTCTAAAGAAAAGGAGTGTATTTACATGAGTCTCACATCCACCGTGTCCGTCTCCAAGCAGCCCAATATTCAGGACGCTTTTCTGTCCACCGCCCGCCGCCTGGCCGCCCGGGTCACCGTGTTCCTCATGAACGGCTACCAGATGCGGGGCGTCATCACCGCCTTCGACCCTTACGTGGTGGTGGTGGTGTCCGACGGCAAGCAACAAATTATCTACAAACACGCCATTTCCACCATCGCCCCGGAACACCCTCTGGAACTGGAAGCGTAACGCCCCGGCACGTTCCACACCGCGTTAGATAGAGAAAGGATTTCCCATGAAAGAGAGCACCATCGCCACCAAAGTCATGATCGCCATCCTGTGCATCGGCGTCGCCGTCTATTTGGCCATCTATTTTGTCCAGGGCTGGAGAAGCGATCTCGTCACCGCCTACGCCTACTCCTACTCTCTGGACATGGGCCGGGAGGCAACCGGCATCCTGATCCGCACCGAGATCCCCTTGGTGGGCTCCGGCGGCTACATGGACCAGATTCTACCCGAGGGGGCCAAGGCCGCCAAAGGGGACGCGGTGGCCCTGCTGTACAGCGACCCCTCCGTACTGACCACCCGGCAGTCCATCCGCACTCTGGAGGCGGAAATCGAGCAGATGGAGTATGCCCTGTCCGACCGCGCCCAGAGCACCGACGCCGCCCGGCTGGACGCCCAGGTCATCAGCTCCATTGTGTCCCTGCGCTCCCTGGCCGCCCGGGGGGACCTGACCAACCTGGAGGACGCCGCGCTGAACCTGCGTTCCATGGTGTTCAAGCGGGACTACACCTACGGCGACGCCAACGCCGCCGGACAGTTGTCCCAGCTCATCCTGGACAAGCGCACCCAACTGGCGGAGCTGAACCGTTCCCTGAACCAGGCGTCCACCACCGTGTATGCCCCTGTCGCCGGGGTGTACTCCGCCGTGGCGGACGGCTGGGAGGGGGTGGTCACCCCGGACATGCTGGACGACCTCACCGCCGACGGCCTGGACGAGCTGCTTCACCAGCAGCACCAGCCCGACCCCAACGCCGCTGGCAAGCTGATTACCGACTCCACCTGGTACTACGCCGCCCTGCTGGAGGGCACCGACACCGGCCTCCAGTCGGGATACCAGTATATGCTGAATTTTTCCGGCGACTACTACGGCCAGATTCCCATGACCTTGGAGCGGGTGGTCCTGGACGGGGAGCGGACGCTGACCATCTTCTCCTGCCGCACCAACCTGGCGGACACCGCCATGCTCCGGGTGCAGGCGGTGGACGTGGTCATTCAGGACCTGGAGGGCATCCGCGTCCCCCGGAAGGCCCTGCGGGTGGAGACGGAGGACGTCACCAACGAGGACGGCACCGTCAGCCAGGTGAACCACTACAAGGTGTATACCATCATCCGCTCCCAGGCGTGGGGGCAGGAGGTGGAGGTTCTGTACACCGACGACAACTTCTATCTGGTCCGCCCGGCGAACCCTGCTGCGGCGGACCGGCTGCGGGCGGGGGATGAGGTCATCTTGAATACCTCGGGCCTCTATGATGGAAAAGTCGTGCGCTGATCCGTCGTGAGCAGCGCGGACGGAACCCGAACTGCCAAAACCGGGGTCCCCGCAAAGCCGCCCTTTGGCTTTGTGGAGAGAGGAGAGGCAAGGGAGCGAGCACAGTTTTCGCCAAATGCGGAAACGAAGCCAAGCGGACTTTGCTTCGACGAAAGCCGCGTGTTGCGAACAGGCGGGGCATAGCTGCAACTTGGAGGTTTATTGTGATATGCACTTGAGAGAGAATATTGAGCAAATCCGCGCGGACATCGACGCCGCCGCCCGTGCCGCCGGGCGGGACCCGGCCTCCATCACCCTGCTGGCCGCCACAAAGACCCAGACCTCGGACACCATCCGGGCGGCCGTCGCCGCAGGGATCACCGTGTGTGGGGAGAACCGGGTGCAGGAACTCACCGCCCACCTGGCGGACAACGCCTATGAGGGGGCGGCGCTCCACTTCATCGGCCACTTGCAGACCAACAAGGTCAAGTACATCGTGGGCAAGGTGGAGCTGATCCACTCCGTGTCCTCGGAAAAACTGCTCGCCGCCATTGCCGCCCAGGCGGACAAGCTTGGCGTCGTCCAGGATATCCTGCTGGAGATCAACCTGGCGGGGGAGGAGTCCAAATCCGGCTTCACCCCCGGTCAGGCGCTGCCCGCCGCCGCTTTGTGCGCCAAACTGCCCGGCGTGCGGCTCCGGGGATTGATGTGCATCCCCCCTGCGGCCACCCGTCCGGGAGAAAATCTTCCCCATTTTGAAAATTTACGCCAGTTGGCTGTTGACATAAGACTGAAAATGATGGATAATAACATAGATATGGACGTGCTTTCCATGGGCATGAGCGGCGACTATCAGGACGCTGTCGCCGCGGGCTCCACCTGCATCCGGGTGGGTTCCGCTCTGTTCGGCCCCCGCCCGCCTGTGTCACCCCGGAAGAACTGACCCTTGGTTGCTTCCCTGATTCACCATGGAAGGGAGATTGTCGATATGAGCCTGTTTGATGAACTGAAACGGATCGCCCGCCCCTACGAGGACGAAGAAGAGGACGAGTATGAGGAGGACTTCACTCCGGTGAGCTCTGTTCGGGAGGCCCCCCGCGACCGCACCCGCGGACAGGAGCGCGATTACTCCGACCGCGACGCCGACCGCCGCAGCAACAAGGTGGTCAACATCCACACCACCACCCAGCTCCAGGTGGTGCTGGTCAGCCCCACCCGCTTCGAGAACGCCAGTGAAATCGCCGACCATCTGCGGGACAAGCGCACGGTGGTGCTCAACCTGGAGCAGACGGACAAGAACATCGCCCGGCGGCTCATCGACTTTTTGTCCGGTGTGGCCTACGCCAACGAGGGCACCATCAAGAAGGTCGCCCTGTCCACGTATATCATTACCCCCTATAATGTGGAGATCCTGGGGGATCTCATCGACGAGCTGGAAAACAACGGCCTGTATTTCTGATATAGGGGGATGTGAAACACTATGATGACACCGCAGGAAGTGGCCAGCCACTCCTTTGCCAAGGCCACTCTGGGCGGATACAACCTGGCCCAGGTGGACGAGTTTCTGGACGCGCTCACCGAGGATTTCACCACGCTGTATAACGACAACGCCATTCTGAAGAACAAGCTGAAGGTGCTCTCCGAGAAGGTGGAGGAGTACCGGGCCACCGAGGAGACCATGCGCAAGACCCTTCTCGCCGCCCAGCAGATGGCGGACTCCCTGGTGGAGGACGCCAAGAAGAAGCAGGCCGAACTGGTCAGCGAGGCGGAGCACGGCGTGCAGGCCCGGGTGGACGAGTTGAAGAAGGCGGTAACCGCCGAGGAGTACCGTTTGAAGAAGGCTCAGGAGTCCACCGCCGCCTATGTGCGCAAGCTTGCCCAGTTCCACGATGAGGAGATGGCGTTTCTGTCCAACCTGGGGGACCTGGTGCCCCCGGAGATGGCCGCTGCGGTGCGGGACGATCCCTCCGTCGAGATCAAGGCCGCGTTGGACGCCCAGGTGCGGGAAGAGGAGCAGCAGCGGCAGCAGCAGGCTGTGCAGGCCGTCGCCCCTGCCCCCCCGCCCCAGCAGAAGTCCGCGCCCCGCCTTGTGGCCGTGGGGCCGGATGACGACGTGCCCCCCCTGCCGGACGACTTTGTCCCCGTCATGACCCAGGACGAGTTCGAGCTGGACCCGGACGCCACCCGGCGGTATACCGACCTGAAGTTCGGGAAGGACTACGAGATTCAATGACGCAAAAAAGCGCCCCCTGGAAAGCCCAGGAGGCGCTTTTTGTTTCCGGTTTTGACCGCAAATTACTTGTGGTCCACGCTGTACATGTGCTTGATGAGCTCCAGCACCTTGTTGGAGTAGCCCATCTCGTTGTCGTACCAGGACACGACCTTCACGAAGGTGTCGGTCAGGGCGATGCCGGCCTTGGCGTCGAAGATGGAGGTGCGGGGATCGCCCAGGAAGTCGCTGGACACCACGTCCTCGTCGGTGTAGCCCAGGATGCCCTTCAGCTCGCCCTCGCTGGCCTCCTTCATGGCGGCGCAGATCTCATCGTACTTGGCGGGCTTGGCCAGGTTGACGGTCAGGTCCACCACGGACACGTCCAGGGTGGGCACGCGCATGGACATACCGGTCAGCTTGCCGTTCAGCTCGGGGATGACCTTGCCCACGGCCTTGGCGGCGCCGGTGGAGGAGGGGATGATGTTGCCGGAAGCGGCACGGCCGCCGCGCCAATCCTTCATGGAGGGGCCGTCAACGGTCTTCTGGGTGGCGG
>CAJTTS010000137.1 GCA_910579155.1 uncultured Oscillospiraceae bacterium
TCGTGCTGGACGAGGCCGACCGGATGCTGGACATGGGCTTCATCCACGACGTGCGCCGGGTGCTCAAGCTGCTGCCGGAGAAAAAACAGACCCTGTTTTTCTCCGCCACCATGCCCCCGGAGGTCATGGGGCTGGTAAACGGCTTGCTCCACGATTATACCCGGGTGGCCGTGGACCCGGTGTCCTCCCCGGTGGAGGTCATCAAGCAATCCCTCTATTATGTGGATAAATCCAACAAGACCAAGCTGCTGGCCCACTTGATGGAGGAGCGGCGCATCACCGCCGCCCTGGTGTTCTCCCGCACCAAGCACGGGGCCAACCGCATCGCCCAGGACCTGGTGAAGCGGGGCATCTCCGCCGCCGCCATCCACGGCAACAAGAGCCAGAGCGCGCGGGTCCAGGCGCTGAGCGACTTCAAGGCGGGCCGGGTGCGGGTGCTGGCCGCCACCGACATCGCTGCCCGGGGCATCGACATCGACCAGCTCCCCTTTGTGTTCAACTACAACCTGCCCGACGTGCCCGAGACCTACGTCCACCGCATCGGCCGCACGGGGAGGGCGGGCCACGAGGGGGAGGCCGTCTCCTTCTGCCAGTTCGACGAGAAGGACGAGTTGAAGGCCATTGAGAAGCTGCTGGGCAGGCCCATCCCGGTGGTGGAAAGCCACCCCTTTCCCATGGAGAATTTCGAGCCCCCCCAGAAAGACAAGCACGGGCGGCCCGTCAATTCCGAGGACGCGGAGGCCCGCGCCGCCGCCAAGGAGCGCCGCCGCCAGAGGGACGCAGAGAACAAGGCAAAGGCCGAAGAGCGCAAGCAGAAGGCCGCAGTAGCCGTTATCCAGCCCGCCCCCGCGCAGGCCGTTCCGGAGGAGGCGGACGCGCCCAAGAGGAAAAAGCGCCGCCGCAAGAAGGGCGGTCAGGAGACTCCGGCGGTAGAGGTTATGGCCCCTGTCCCAAAAGCGCCTCCGGCAAAGGAGGAGCCGCCGGCGCGGCGGGATAAGCCGATCGGAAGGGGCGTGCGGCAGGGACGGCTTCAGGACACCCTGCCCGACGACCCCGCCATACCTGTCACCGATTTCTACAAGCCCAACCCGCTGGACTCCGACATCATCATGGACGCCACCGCCCGCCTGCTGGCCCCCCGGCGGCCCGTGTCCCGGCCCCAGGCGCAGGCCCGGCCCCAGCCGAAATCCCAGCCAAAAAAGCAGGAGAAAGCCGAGGCTCCAAAGCCTGCCAGGCAGAAGCCCCGCCGCCAGGGCAAAAAACAGGGCGCGCCCGCGCCTGCCGCCAAGGAGCCCGTCCTGCCCCCCTCCCTGGCCGGGAAGAAGCGCCGCCGGGATGACCGGCCCCGGCCCATCGAGCCCCCCCCGCGCTCCGACCGGCAAAAGGACTCCACCCAGCACAAGAGCCTGATGCGGCCCTATTACCTCCATGACGACGACTGAGCGGGAGGGCGCGCCTCACAGGCGCCCGAGAAGAAAGCGCCGCCATCCCCTGCGGTGGATTGCCGGCCTAGCGGTGCTGGCCCTGGGAGGCTGGTGCTGGTTCCAGTGGCAGTGCTGGGGGCTTCAGGTCACCCAAACGGAGATAGCGCCCGGCGCGTTGCCGGAGGAGTTTGACGGGTACAAAATCGTCCACCTGTCCGACCTCCACGGCCACGAGTACGGACAGGGCAATGAGGAGCTTTTGAAGCTGGTGGCGGAGCAGAAGCCCGACCTTATCGTGGTCACGGGGGACGTGATCGACCAGGAAAGCCAGCTTGACATGATCCCGGCCCTGGCAAAAGGGCTGGCGGCCATTGCGCCGGCCTACTATGTCACGGGCAACCACGAGTGGTCCCTGGGGACGGCAAAGGTGAAAGAGCTGAAAAGCCTGTTGTCTCAGTGTGGAGTGGCTCCCCTTTCCAACCAGTACGAGCTGTTGGAGCTCGGCGGGGCGCGGATTGTGCTGGCCGGGGTGGACGACCCAAACGGCTACGCCGACCAGGAGACGCCGGAGGAGCTTTTTGCCGAAATCGGGGAGGAGGCCCCCGGCCTGTTCACCGTCCTGCTGGCCCACCGCAACGACCGCTTTGGGCAGTACGCCGCCGCAGGGTATGACTTCGTCCTGTCCGGCCACGGCCACGGGGGCATCGTCCGGCTGCCTTTTGTGGGCGGGCTGCTGGGCACCAACCGGCAGTTCTTCCCCGACTGGACGTCGGGCGTTTACATCCTGGGGGACAGCACGCTGTTCGTCTCCCGGGGGCTGGGGAACAACACGGTGCCCTTCCAGGGGTTCCGGCTGTTCAACCGGCCGGAGCTGGCGGTGGTGACACTGAAAGTGGAGGCGTGACGCCTTGAACTACGACGCAGGACAATTTGACATCGCCGTCATCGGCGCGGGACACGCGGGCATCGAGGCCGCCCTGGCCGCCGCCCGGATGGGGCTGAAAACGGTGTGCTTCACTATCAACCTGGACGCGGTGGGCAACATGCCCTGCAACCCGGCCATTGGCGGGACCGGTAAAGGCCACCTGGTCCGGGAGATCGACGCGCTGGGCGGGGAGATGGCAAAGGCCGCCGACAGGGCCTGCATTCAGTACCGGATGCTGAACCGGGGAAAGGGCCCCGCCGTGTGGTCCCTCCGGGCCCAGGCTGACCGCCGCCGCTATCAGGAGGTCATGAAGCATACCCTGGAATTGCAGGAGAGCTTGTGGGTCAAACAGGGGGAGGTGACGGAAATCCTCACCGAAAACGGCGGGGTTTCCGCAGTACGCTCCGCCACCGGAGCCACCTACGCCGTCAAGGCGGCGGTGATCGCCACCGGCACCTATCTGGGCGGGCGCACCATTGTGGGGGAAGTCGCCCGCGCCTCCGGCCCCGACGGAATGGCGGCGGCCCTGCCCCTGACGGACTGCCTGGTGGGGCTGGGCCTGTCCATCCGCCGCTTCAAGACGGGCACGCCCCCGCGGGTGAACCGCCGGAGCGTGGACTTTTCCAAGATGGAGGTTCAGCCGGGGGACGAGGCGCCCGTGCCGTTTTCCTTCACCACGCAGACGCCGCCGGACAACCGGGCGGTGTGCTATCTGACGTATACCAATGAAAAGACGCACCGGGTCATCCGGGACAACCTCCACCGATCCCCCCTGTTCTCCGGAATCATCGAGGGGGTGGGGCCGCGCTATTGCCCGTCCATCGAGGACAAGGTGGTGCGGTTCGCCGAAAAGTCCCGGCACCAGCTCTTCATCGAGCCAATGGGCCTGAACACCGAGGAGCTGTACATCCAGGGCTTTTCCTCCTCCCTGCCTGAGGAGGTGCAGGTGGAAATGCTTCACACCATCCCCGGTTTGGAACGGGCCGAGATGACCCGGTGCGCCTACGCCATCGAGTACGACTGCGTAGACCCCACCGGGCTGCTGCCCACCCTGGAGTGCAAAAAGGTCTCCGGACTATACGGCGCGGGGCAATTCAACGGCTCCTCGGGCTATGAGGAGGCCGCCGCCCAGGGGCTGGTCGCGGGGATCAACGCGGCGCTGAAGGTCAAGGGAGAACCGCCCCTCGTCCTTACCCGGGGGGACGGCTACACCGGTGTGCTCATCGACGACCTGGTGACGAAAGGCACCAACGAGCCCTACCGCATGATGACCTCCCGGACGGAATACCGGCTGATCCACCGGCAGGACAACGCCGACCGGCGGTTGGCCGCCTATGGGCGCCGGGTGGGGCTGGTGAGCGATGAGCGGCTGGCGCAGATCGAGGCAAAATACGCCGCCGTGGACCGGGAGATCAAACGGCTGGAGCACACCGGCGCGGCCCCCTCCCCCGAGCTGGACGGATTGCTGGCGGACAAGGGCGAGCCCCCCTGCCCCCACGGGGCGCGGCTGGCGGACCTGCTGCGCCGGCCGCGGGTGAGCTATGAGGATTTGGAAGCGTTTGACCGGTCACGGCCCGTCCTGTCCCCGGAAATCAGGGAACAGGTGGAGATTTCTGTGAAATACCAGGGCTACATCCATCGCCAGAACCGTCAGGTAGAGGAGATGCGCAAGCTGGAGGACAGGCCCCTCCCCCATGATGTGGATTACCTGTCCATCCAGGGGCTGCGGCTGGAGGCAAGGCAAAAGCTGGACAAAATCCGCCCGCTGAACCTGGGGCAGGCGTCCCGGGTATCCGGGGTGTCCCCGGCGGATATCACGGCTCTTATGATATATTTGGAAAGAGGGTGAGGGAATGGAGATTATCATCCATGAGCTGCCATCCTTTTCTGTTCTGGGCATAGAGGGAAGGGCGGAATCCGGCGATAACCCCGTTCCCGCCTTGTGGCAGGAGGCCAACGCCCGATTTGGCGAGATCGAAGCCCTGGCCCTGCGGGATGAAAGCGGCGCGCCTGTGGGAGTCTGGGGCGCGATGAGCGACCTGTCCCGTCAATTTATGCCCTGGACGGACGGGTTCAGCCGGGGGCTGTATCTGGCGGGCGTGCAGGTTCCAGCCGATACGGAGCCGCCGGAGGGTTGGACAAAATGGACGCTGCCCGCGTTCTCCTGCCTTCGGGTGAAAGTGGAGGGGGACTACGCCGCCGCTTTCCGGGCGGGACTGGACGAACTGGGGCGCCGGGGCCTTACCCTGGCCGGGGCGGTGCAGGAGCGCCAGCACCCGGCGGAGGGCGGGCAGATGTATTTGTTCTTCCCATTGAAACGACTGCGAGAGGAAGCGTCAATATGAGATTATTTTTGGCCGTTATCCTGTGCAAGGTTCTGCGGTTCGTCGGCGGGCTTATCGGCAAGGGCAGCTCCCTGCCGGGACAGTTTGCCCTGAAGGTGTGCCCCGACGTGCTGGGACGGGTGAAGCTGCCCGCCCACATCATCGCCGTCACCGGGTCCAACGGCAAGACCTCCACCGTGGAGATGATCGCCGCCGTTTTATCCGCGTCCGGGAAGCGGGTGGTGTATAACAAGGAGGGCTCCAACCAGATCGAGGGGGTGGCCACCCTCATTTTGTCCAATTGCTCCCTGGGAGGCAAAATGCGGGGGGATGTGCTGCTGCTGGAGAGCGACGAGCGCTACGCCCGGCATACCTTCCGCTTCTTCCACCCAACCCATTTCGTCATCACCAACCTGTACCGGGACCAGCTTACCCGCAACGGCCACCCCGAGTGGGTGTACGACGCAATCAAGCCCGCCATCCATCCCGAGACGACGCTGGTGCTCAACGCCGACGATCCCCTGGTGTCCTGCTTTGCCAGGGACCACGACCCGGACAAGGTGAAGTGGTTTGGGCTGGATGAGTGCTCGGTTGACACCCGCGAGCACCGGGGCGTCTATCACGACGGCGCACGGTGCCCGGTGTGCAAGGGGCGGATGGAGTATTCCTGCTATCACTATGCCCACATCGGGCACTACTCCTGTCCGTCCTGCGGGCATAAACGGCACGGGACGGACTTCGCTGTCACCGCGCTGGACCTGAAAGCGGGCAAGCTGACCATCAACGGAGAGACCGGGATCGACTTGGCCTTCAAAAGCATTTACAACGTATACAACATCCTGGCGGCCTGGTCGGTGTGCGCCCTGGCAGGGGTGGAGAAAACGGCGATTGCCGGGGTTATCAACAACTACATGTTGAAAAACGGCAGAATGATTACGTTCCGTTTTGGAAACCGCTCGGGCACCCTGCTCACCTCCAAGCACGAAAACTCCGTGGCCTACGACACCAACCTGGCCTATATTGCCAACACAGACAAGCCCTGTACGGTGCTGGTCATCGTGGACGCCATCAGCCGGAAGTATTTCACCGGGGAAACAAGCTGGCTGTGGGACATCGACTTTGACCGGCTCGATTGTGAACACGTGCGGAAGGTGATGCTGTACGGAAAGTATTGCAACGATCTGGCGGTGCGGTTCAAATACAGCCGCCTCCCGGCGGACAAGATCGAGGTGGGCGAGGACATCCGCACGGCGGCGGAATACTTGAGGGAGAACGGGGACGAGGACGTATACGTGGTCACCTGCTTCTCCGACCGGGACAAGCTGCTGGCTTATACAGAGCGGGATTGACCTGCTTTTTCTGGAAAGAAAAAGCAGGCAAAAAGAACGTTTAATTCGCTGCGAAATGGGTGGTAATCCAACGCTGTCCGCACGACAACGAAAGCTGTTGTGATTTGAAGGCGAGGAAGGATATATTTTATGGAACTGACAATGCTGCATCTCTATCCCGACTGCATGTCGCTGTACGGGGAGTACGCCAACGTGATGGTGCTCCGCCGCCACCTGGAGGCCATGGGGGTGTCCGTCACGGTGAAGACCGCCCTGTTTGAGGACGCGCCGGACTTTGGGCGCGCCGACTTTATCTACATGGGTGCGGGCACCGAGCGCACCCAGAAGGCGGCGCTGACGGCCCTGCTTCCCCACAAGGCGGCGCTGAAAGGGGCCGTTGACCGGGGGGCTGTGGTACTGTTCACCGGAAACGCCATGGAGACGCTGGGCATATCCGTTGTGGACGCCGCGGGCAAGACGTGGCCCGGCCTGAGGCTGGCGGACTTTGCCACGGTGGAGACGGACCGGCGCGCCCCGGAGGACGTGGTGGCCCATACCCCCCTGTGGGAGGGCCCCGTGGTGGGGTTCATGAACAAGTGTTCCGTGACCGAGGACGCAACGCCGCTGTTTGACAGGCTGAGCCTGGGCTTCGGCAACGAGGAGGAAAAGGGCCCGGAGGGGTATGCGTCCGGAAATGTGTTCGCCACCCATATCACCGGCCCGGTGCTGGTGAAGAACCCGGACTTCACCGACTTCCTGATTCGGCGCATCTTTGAACAAAAGGGATGGGACCTGCCGGATAAGCTGCCCGTGCTGCCTTATGAGCGGGAGGCCTATGAGGTCACGGTGAAGGAATTGACGGCGGGCAGAGGATAACGGCGTGCGAAGCTGCTCACAACGGCTCGGCGCTTCGATGCAACCGCAACGTTACATTTTGAAACGGAAAATCTCTGGTCAAACCGGCCGGTTTTGGTATACTGAGGACATCAATCCAACGAGGTGATATCATGAGCTTAGGAAACAAACTGGCGGAGGCCCGGAAAAGACAGAACCTGACCCAGGAGCAGTTGGCCGAGCGGCTGGGCGTGACCCGGCAGGCGGTGAGCCGCTGGGAGTCCGACGCTGCTTACCCGGAGACGGACAAAATCATCCGCATGGCACAAATTCTGGGGGTAAGCTGCGACTACCTTTTGCAGGACGGGGTGGACGAGAAGGGAAAGCCCGCCGCGCTCACAGTGACCCGGCTGCTGAAGCAGGCCCAGGGAAAACGGGTGAAGCTAACCTTTTACGAGGGCGACGGCATGCCCGTCGTCCACGAGTGGTGCGTCATCCAGGACTTCGACGGCGGCTGGGCCAATGTGGAAGTGGTGGTCAACCAGAAAAAGCCGCAGAAGAACGAGGTGCGGCTCATCCCCCTGTCCGCCATCAGCACCATTACGTTTCTCAAGGACGGGGAGGCGGTGAAGCGCTCCCCCCTGGAGTTGAACTGAGGAGGGGCGGGCGATGGAATACTTTGGGATGTTCGCCTTCATCGGGATCATTTTCCTGTACGAGAAGGTCAAGCGG
>CAJTTS010000138.1 GCA_910579155.1 uncultured Oscillospiraceae bacterium
GGAGGATCGTGCTGGGCTGTGTGTGGGTGTTCCACATCGTGTATTTCTGCCTGGGCGTCAAGACGCTCCCGGCGGCTGAAAAGGCGGAATGAGGGTGCCCCTGTCAGGGGAAACTCCCATGGATGATATAGGAAAGGCGGATGGATATGCCGGTTGAAGCAATGCAAGAGATTTTTCTCCCCTTTTTAGGGACATGTTTCGGGGCGGCTTGTGTGTTTTTTATGAGGGACAGCCTGCACCCCTTGATCCAGCGGACTCTCACCGGCTTTGCCGCCGGGGTCATGGTGGCAGCGTCTGTCTGGAGCCTGCTGGTCCCCGCCATGGAACAGGCGGATCATATGGGCCAATGGGCGTTTCTCCCTGCTGTCATCGGGGTTTGGCTGGGGGTCCTGTTCCTGCTGGTCCTGGACAAGACGATCCCCCACCTGCATCAAAACAGCAGTCAGCCGGAAGGCCCCCACACCTGCTTAAAACGGACCACCATGCTGGTGCTGGCCGTCACCCTCCACAACATCCCGGAGGGGATGGCGGTAGGCGTGGTGCTGGCGGGCTGGATAGCCGGGAACAGCGGCATCACAGCCGCCGGTACGCTGGCCCTGTCTATCGGCATCGCCCTTCAGAACTTCCCGGAGGGGGCGATCATCTCCATGCCCCTCCGGGCAGAGGGGATGGGAAAAGGCCGCGCTTTCTTATATGGCGTTCTCTCCGGCATCGTGGAGCCTTTGGCGGCGATTCTGACCATGCTGGCGGCAGGGCTGGTTCTGCCCGCTCTGCCCTATCTGCTCAGTTTCGCGGCTGGGGCCATGATCTATGTGGTGGTGGAGGAGCTGATCCCGGAGGCGTCCGCCGGAGAACACTCTAACCTGGGGACACTGTTCTTCGCGGCGGGGTTTAGCATCATGCTGGCGCTGGATGTGGCGCTGGGATAGGAGGCAGGAATCGTGAAATACACCTGCTGCGAACGGTTGATGTGGCACATCATCGTCCCGGCGTCCCTCCGCTATCTGTCGGAGCGGGGCTGGGATGCTTCCGCACTGAAAAGGAAAACCAAGATAATCTACTGGCAGATGGTGAAGCGCACACCCGGCATCGGCGGGCTGATTGGAAATTCCCTTCACATCTGCCTTGTAGCCGGGATAATCTGGCTGTCCATCTATGAGGCGGCAGAGGGCAAAATGGACGAGGAATGCTTTGGGAACATGGTAGTGGCTGGAATGGAAAGCCCCATAGTCAAAGCATCCTTTACCAGAAAAGCAAAGGCGGCATTTACTTTGACTGCACAGCAAAAACGGGCCGCAAAGGCGGCGCGGGACAATGCCGCCTCCGGTGGAGCGTTCAACTGGCAGGCAGAGGTCATCCTGGGCCGGGACGCGGAGGAATACACCATCCTCTACCGCCAGTGCGGCCTGTGCGCCCTGGGCCGTCAGGAGGGGCTGCCTCAACTGGTGCCCTATCTGTGCGCATTGGATACGCTGTCCATTGACTGGATGGGCGGTGCGCTTTACCGGACGAAAACCCTCGCCACCGGCGGGGACTGCTGTGATTTTTACATCTGCAAAAAGGATTCAAAATGGGACAGAGAACGGAAAGAGGATCCTAAAAATGAAAGATAACAAAGGCTTTTGGAATCGGTGGGCCAAACGGTACGATGCCACCATGAAAAAGGATCGTGCCGCCTATGAGCGTATTGCCGTGAAAATTAAGCAGGGGCTGAATCGAAGCATGACCGTGCTGGAGCTTGCCTGCGGAACGGGTATCCTGTCAGAGCGGCTGGCCGGCAGCGTAAGGATGCTGGAGGCAACAGACTTTTCGGAGGAAATGATCCGGGAGGCAAAAAAGCACCCATCCTCTGTGCGCCTGCATTATTCGGTGCAGGATGCAACCAAGCTACCCTATGCCGCGGAATCTTTTGACGCAGTGGTCATCTCAAATGCCCTGCATATCATGCCGGAGCCGGAGAAGGCGCTCGCCGAGATCCGCCGGGTTTTGAAACAGGATGGGGTATTGTTCGCTCCCACTTTTACTGCGGCGGGGAGTCTGTTTGGAAGAATAAGGATACGAATAATGGAGCTTTCCGGCTTTCGGGTGTTTCACAAATGGACGCCTGATGCGTATTTGGACTTTTTGCAAAATAACGGCTTTGCCGTTACGGATAAGGAGATTTTTGGCGGCGCTCTGACGCTGACCTATGCTGAAGCAAAGAAAGAGGTAGTGTAAAATGCAAAAAATCACAGTACAGGTAGACGGAATGATGTGCGGGATGTGCGAGGCCCATGTGAACGACGCCGTCCGCAAGGCATTCCCGGTGAAGAAGGTCACATCCTCCCACAGCAAGGGGGGGACGGTCATCCTGACGGAAAACGACATTGACGAGGCCGCTCTGCGCTCCGCCATCGGCGCTGCGGGCTATGAGGTCAAAGCGGCGTCCAAGGAGCCTTACGAGAAGAAAGGGCTGTTTCGCAAATGAGCCGTCATAAGGAAATTCAAAATGCCTACCGCTCCCTGGGCAAAGAGGCAACCTTTTATGACGGCATGATTACCTGCTCCACCTTACCAGGGCGGGCGGTCTGCGCTCTGGTGTGGAACATGGGGCAGGAGAAGAATACACGCTATTTGGAAAAGGCCCTTGACCGTATCCCGGACGGGTTCTCTGGCAAATTGCTGGAGGTTCCGGTGGGAACGGGGGTGCTGACCATGCCTGTCTATAAGACGCTGCCCCAGGCTGACATCACCTGTCTGGACTATTCCCTGGATATGATGGCCACCGCCCAAGGTCGAGCGGAAATGGTGGGGCTGAAAAATGTGACCTTCCAGCAGGGGGATGTGGGCGATCTGCCGTTTGGGGACGGCGTATTTGACCTGGTGCTGTCCCTCAACGGGTTCCACGCTTTCCCTGACAAAGAAGCGGCGTATCGGGAGATTTATCGAGTTCTCCGTCCGGGCGGAATATTCTGCGGCTGTTTCTATGTGAAGGGTGAAAACTGCCGCACGGATTGGATTATTGAAAAAATCTATACCCCAAAAGGCTTCTTCACTCCGCCGTATGAGACGATGGGGAGCCTGCGGGATCGGCTGGCTGGTCAGTATGAACAGGTTTCAGTGGAAACCGTGGAAGCCATGGCCTGCTTTACCGCAAAAAAGGGTGGATGACTATGATATTTTTGATTGAAAGTATTGTCCTCTGTCTCATTTTTACTCTTACGGTTCCGATATATGGCCTGCGTAATCCATTGGCCATGATTGACTCCTACCCTCCCGCCATTGTCACACGGGCTGAGGAGCTTGGGCTGGTTTCCCATGAACGAAAGCGGCGTGCGCCAAAGGTCATCGCGGCAAAGCTGGCATTTTGTCTGGTCGCTGCGATGGTGCTTGTGGTGATTCTCCGCATATTCAACGGAGCGGATACCTTTCTCTCTGGCTTTGTGACCAGCTTCCTGCTCTGGCTGGTGGTGGACTGGTACGACGCGCTGGTCATCGACTGCCTGTGGTTCTGCCACAGCAAGCGGTTCGTCATCTCCGGTACCGAGGATATGACGCTGCTTATCACGATTATGGATTCCATATCCGGCAGTCCTGCATCGGGATATTCATCGGTCTGCCGGTGTGCCTGCTGACAGGAGGGCTGACCGCGCTGTTGGCGGTGATCTGGCCTCCGGTCATGCTGGCGTAGGAAGGAGAAACTCCCCATGTCTGAACTGAAAGAAAACACCGTCCAGCACACCCTCTGCATGCCCCTGTGCGGGCGGATGATCGCGGCGCGGAAGTGCCCTGACTTGTTCCCCGACCGGGACACGGAGCGCATTGTTCGGGAATTGGGGGAGGACATATCCGGCAGGGCCATGTACCGGCTGCAATATATGTGGGTGAACTGCCTCATTCGCCAATATAACCTCGCATGGGAGATCACGGAATACTTGAAGCAGCACCCCAAAGCCACAGTAGTGGAACTGGGCGCAGGGCTGTCCTGTCTGCGGAGGCAGATGGGAAACGACACAAATCCCTGGTACTGTCTGGATATGGAGAATGTGATCGCCCTGCGGGAGAAACATATCCCTTTGGGAAAGCGTGAGCAGAATATCGTCTGCGACCTCAACGATCACTCCTGGTTTGATAAAATCAGCTTCGATCCGGCAAAGGGGATTGTATTCACCGCCGGGGGGTTGTTTTATTACTTTGAGAAGGAGAATGTCCGACGTTTGCTGTGCGCTATGGCGGAGCGGTTTCCTGGAGGCGTGATTACCTTTGACGCGGTAAACTCCCTGGGACTGAAAGGTGTCAATGCCGAGGTAAAGCTGGCGGGAAACAACAGCACAAAGTCCTTTTTCTCATTGGAGCGGCCCAAGGAGGAATTGGAGAGCTGGTCGCCCAACATCGTCAATGTGACTGAAAAGGACTATGCTGACGGCTATCTGAAAGGCGGCTACCGCAAAACGCCTGTCGCCCGCCTGTTCAACTGGATCATGCGGACATTCCACATGAGTTTTATGATTCACTTGGAATTTAGGGGATAAAGGGTCTTGACAAATCCACTCCCTCATTTTATAATGTAACAGTGATATATAACGATGTTATGAGCGGGGTGCAAAATGGACGGACAGAGTGAAACCTTAACCCGCATCCATCAGGCCGCCATGGAGGAATTTCTGAACAAGGGCTTTGCGGATGCCTCCCTGCGGCAGATCGTGAAGAACGCCGGAGTGACGACCGGAGCCTTTTACGGGTACTACTCCAGCAAGGAGGCCCTGTTCACCGCCTTGGTAGAACCTCATGCGGCGGCGGTCATGGGAATGTTCATGCGGGCACAGACGGCGTTCTCCGAACTGCCGGAGGCGGAACAGCCCAGCCATGTAGGGGTAGAATCCAGTGATTGCGTAAAGGAAATGCTGGGCTATGTGTACCAGCATCTTGACCCGTTCAGATTGTTGATCTGCAAGGCCCAGGGCACTGGATACGAAAACTTTATCCACAGCATGGTAGAGATCGAAGTGGAAGCCACCCAGCGTTTCATGGAAGTCCTGCGCAGACAGGGCCGGGACATCCCAGAGCTGGACGATCAGCTCTGCCACATCATTGCCAGCGGGATGTTCCACGGGATATTCGAGGTCGTGGTCCACGATATGCCCTATGACCGGGCAAAGCACTATGTCAAACAGCTCCAGGATTTTTTCCTTGCTGGCTGGCACAGTATGATGGGGGTCTGAGACCCCTTTCATTCGGCCCATAAGTTAGCTTTAACTAACTTGCGGGGATGGATATGAGAAAGTGTCCGCGGCGCTTTCTGTATCATAGATCATTTGTCACAAGGAGGTATCCACTTGAAGAAAAACAGCAATCTCCAGGAGCTGATGGGCTATGCCGGGGGACACAGGTATCTGACCTACTTATCCCTGCTGCTGTCCGCCATCAGTGCGATCCTGGCACTTTTCCCCTTCGTTTTCCTGTTCCGAATCATCCAGGAGGTCATTGCGGTGGCCCCCAACTACGCACAGGCCACGCACATCGTCCGCAACGGTTGGATGGCGGTGGGATTTGCGGTGCTGTCCATCGTGATTTATGTCTGCGCTCTGATGAGTTCCCACCTGTCGGCCTTCCGTATCGCCGGAAATATCCGCAAGGCGCTGATGGCCCATATTGCCGAGCTGCCCTTGGGTTTCATCGGGGAGACAGGCAGCGGAAAAATTCGCCGCATCGTCAGCGACAGCAGCGCGGCCACCGAAACCTATCTGGCCCACCAGCTTCCCGATATGTCGGCGGCGGTCACCACGCCGGTGTGCATGATCGTCATGCTGTTCCTGTTCGACTGGCGGTTTGGCCTTGTCAGCCTCCTGCCGGTAATCCTGGGCTTTGCGGCTATGTTCAAAATGGCCGGACCTTCCATGGCGGAGGACATGAAGCTCTACCAAAACGCCCTGGCGGATATGAACAACGAGGCGGTGGAGTATGTGCGGGGCGTTCCGGTTGTGAAAACCTTCGGGCAGACCGTCCACTCCTTCAAGCGATTTAAGGGGACCATCGACAGCTATTACGAGTTTGTCATGTCCTACTGCAAGAAGTGCCGCCCGTCCATGCTGTCCTATACGGTCCTGGTCAACAGCGCCTTCGCGTTCCTGATTGTACTGGCGCTGATTCTGGCGGGCGGTGGGCCGGTGGCCCAGCCGGTGCTGCTGAACTTCATCTTCTATGTGATCTTCACGCCCCTCATTGCCACGGCCATGACGAAGGTGATGTTTATGAGCGAAAACGGCATGATTGTTGCGGACGCCATGAGCCGTATCCACTCCATTCTGGATGTGGAGCCTCTGCCCGAACCCCGCAGCGGCAAGGTCCCCACGGACAACAACGTTGTCTTGGAAAATGTGACCTTCCGCTACACAGGCGGAACAACGGACGCGCTCCGTGATGTGACCATTCGGGTGGGCGCAGGCGAGACTGTGGCTCTGGTAGGCCCCTCCGGGGGCGGCAAGACCACTGTGGCCGGCTTGATCTCCCGGTTTTGGGATGTGGCTGGCGGTTCCATCCAGATCGGCGGCATCAACGTAAAGGATATACCCAAGGAGACACTGATGGACACTGTGGCCTATGTATTCCAGGACAGCCGCCTGCTGAAAGCCTCCATCCTGGAAAATGTGCGGCTGGCCAAGCCCAATGCCTCCCGGCAGGAGGTGGAGCGGGTACTCCATGAGGCCCAATGCGATGACATCATCCAGAAGCTGCCCCAGGGCATCGACACGGTGATCGGCACAAAAGGCGTGTATCTCTCCGGGGGCGAACAGCAGCGCATCGCCATCGCCCGTGTCATGCTGAAAAATGCGCCCATCCTGATTTTGGACGAAGCGACAGCCTTTGCGGACCCGAAGAACGAGGCTCTGGTCCAGCGGGCCTTTGAACGGCTTTCTCAGGGCAGGACCGTTATTATGATTGCCCACCGGCTGACCACCATCAAGAACGCCGGCTGCATTTTCGTCCTGCGAGAGGGCCGCGTGGAGGAGAGCGGGACCCACGATACCCTTGTGGCCGGAGGTGGCCTCTACGCCAAGATGTGGCAGGATTATCAGACCTCTGTAAGCTGGAAGGTAGGTGCAGCGAAATGATTGAACGACTGATGAAACGCTTTGCCCTCTCCGAAGAAGGAGCGAAAGGGCTTGTGCGGGCCGTTGCCGCCTGCACAGTGGCCGACCTGATGCTGATGCTCCCGGTGGGGCTTCTCTACCTGCTGGCAAGCGATTTTTTGAGCGGCAGCGTCCGGTCGGGGCGCTATCCACTCTACGGCCTGGGCATCGTTGTGGCGCTGCTGCTGATCCTGCTCTCGGAGTTTTGGAAGTACAATGCCACCTACTTCTCCACTTACCTGGAATCCGGGGCCTGCCGCATCCGGCTGGCGGAGAAGCTGCGGCGGCTCCCCCTGTCCTTCTTCGGCAAAAAGGACTTGGCCGACCTGACCAA
>CAJTTS010000139.1 GCA_910579155.1 uncultured Oscillospiraceae bacterium
AACGGGGCCCAGCGTATGCGGACGGTCTGCTCGAAGCCCTCCACGCGGTCGAAGCAGTGTCCGGCGAGCCAGGTGAAGTCGAAGGCTGCCAGGTCGCGGCGCTCGTCCAGCCGGGCCTGCAGGAAACAGTGGATGTCGTTGCTGATGATATGGCCGTCGCGCTTGAGGCGGTCCAGCTCGTCGTAGGTGACGTAGAACCGCCGGGGCGACTTCACCCTGGCGCTGACGGTGCGGAGCTGAATGGTGTTCTCGTCGGCGTGGGCGTGGAGCAGGATTCGGTCAGTCATGGCGCTCCACCTCCTTGAAGCATCCGTCGCTGCTGTGGTCCCATTCGATGGTCCCGTCGATGTACTGGATGATGCCCTTGGCGGTGAACGTCCAGCCGCTCTTGATGTTCTGGAAGATGCCGGAGGTGCTGCTGGAGCCTCCGGCTGCGTTGAAATATAAAATGCCCTGGTCCGTTACCAGGGCAAGGCAGAGGTATCTCCCGCCGCTGCGGTTCATGTAGACCTGCCTGACGGTGGGCGTGAGGGGCCGGCCTTTGTCGATGTCCCAGATGTGCTCGTTGGCGCCGTCCGGGTTGAATACGGCCCTTCGGGCGCCGCCGCCGACCACATGGGCCATGACGGTGACGGGCCTGCCGGTGTCCGCCGCGTGGTGCGTGGCGGTGGCGACGGCCTGCGGCAAGGCGGCGGAGCTGCCGATGGCGCTGCCGTCCTGCATGATTGTGAAATGGGTGAAATCCATGGCAATCGTCCTCCTTTGGCGAATTTTGGGCGCGAAAAAGGCGGGAGGGTGTTTTCATCCTCCCGCCCGGGTACAGTCCATATGTGGTCAGAACGGCAGATCGCCGCCGTCGCCCATGTCCTCCGCGCCGCCGGGGTACGTGCCGGCGGGGGGCGGAGCCGGGGCGGCCTGGTTCTGCTGCTGGGGCTTGCTGTCCCCGAAGTGGACGTTGTTCGCCAGCACCTCGGCGCTGCGGCGCCTGTTGCCGTCCCGGTCGGTCCAATCCCGCAACTGAAGCCTTCCGTCCACCACGGCCATGCGGCCCTTGGAAAAGTAGCGGGTTACGAACTCGGCCGTGCTGCGCCAGGCCACGATGTCGATGAAATCGGTGGCCTTCTCGCCGGTAGCTTTGTCCTTGAAGTCCCGGTCGCAGGCGACGGTGAAAGACGTGACGGGGAGGCCGGACTGGGTGTAACGGATTGCCGGATCGCGCACAAGGCGGCCCATGACGGTGATATGATTTAGCATAGTTTTTCCTCCATTTTGTTGCGGTTTAAGGCTGTACGGGGTCGTCCATCTGATATTGTACGTTGAACATACTCAGCGCCTCGATGGCGGCGGCGAGCAGCATGAGCGCGCCCATCTCGTGCTGTTCCGGGGATTCCCCCGGGTCGTCCGGGTAGCGCCACATGGAGCCGATGAACTTTACGGTTTCGAGCATCCTCTTGTACTCCGCATCGGTGGCGTCATTATATTCCATGCGCTCCACGGCCTCGCGGAACGTCACGGCGGGGTGCCGGATCTTGAGCAAGGACAATGCCTGTTTCAAGGAGGTCACGCTCTCGGTGCCGTCCAGGCCCTCGAAGCGGACATTGGTGAGGCCCTGGCGCTGGTCAAAATCAAATATCAAGTCCATGTCATCATCCTCCTTGCTCAAAACTCGAAGCAGCGGCGCTGGCAGTCGTCGAAGATGGCGTCGTCCACGAGCCGCCGGATCTGGTTCTCCATGCCCCGGACGCCCAGCCCGCTTTTGCAGGCCAGCTCGGCCAGCTCCCGGCGTTTCTGCGGGGAAAGCCGGACATCCGCCTTGTACTGCTCCCCGATATGGGCCAGGAAGCCGAGGGAGCTGTCCGTCATGCGGTAGTAGTCCTCCTCCGTCATGGGTTCTATGTGGGCAAGTCGCTGGATCCTCCCAAGGAGCTCAGGCGTTACCCCGAACTCGATCAGATCCGCCTCATTTAGAGGTCGGGCGTAGGGCTGTACGGGCTTGGGGGCCGCGCCGAAGCCGATGCGGGTGCCGGTGTCCTTCTCCGCCACGTCGTGGGCCTTGTTGGAGAACGCGCCGCACAGCACGAAGCTGATCTTGGACGTGTCTATGGAGTGGATGACGGAATCGATCTTTACATCCACGCGGGTACCCTCCAGCATCGTCAGGCCCTCCGACTGGATGGCGTGGCTGACGTTCTCGCCATAACTGAAACAGGGGGCCAACATCTTGTCCGCCTCGTCCATGACAAGAATCGCGCGATACCCGGAGCGGAAGGTAGGGGACCGAAGCAGGTCGGCCCACTTTTTTGAGCCCTTCCAGCCGTCCTGGGTAATATTGGAAACATCCTCGATTACGATACGGCCCGGAAAAATTTTTTGCAGGCAGCGCCAGATGTGCGTCTTGCCGCAGCCGCTGGGGCCGATGAACATGGCGGTGGAGCGGATGCCGTGGAGGCAGTTGTACATGATGACGGACGCCGCCTTCTTGGCGTCCTCCTGCTTCCAAACCAGCCGGTCCAGATAGGAGTAAATTTCCTTGGGGGTGTACCGCGCCGGTTCCTCTGCGGCCTCCGTCGCGGGGGCGGCATCGATCTTTCGGACGGCTTCCACGCGGTCGTCGTACCAGGGGTAGGGCTGGCTGGGGGTATGGTTCTGGTTGTCCATGCTATGTTCCTCCTCCGTGTTTTTTGTGGCTATGGCCGCGTCTGCCCGGTTTTGGACATAAAAAGCCAGCATATCAAGGTCAAATGGGCAGACTGGTAGCCTTAGCCACATTCAAAAACCTCAATATGCTGGGTCGTAATCTATATGGGTTGTCTCCCGGGATGCTGGAGACAGGATGCCATAATAGCACATCCCGCTGTACGTGTCAATCCCCTTACTGGATTTTCCACCCCCACTGTGAGCTGCGCCAGCAGCTCATAAAAGCGACATACCGGAACAGAAGGTCCCCGCCTGCCGCCTTTCGTCGGCGTCCGGCGGCTCGTATTCGTACCGAAACGCCTGGCGGTTCGGGAAGCGCCGGATCATGTCCTCCACGAGAACCCGTACATGGGAGCGCATATAATCCCCGTCGTCCGGCTGGTGCATTGCGATACGCGCCAGCATGACGAGGGCGCTCATGTCCACGGAAACGGGCTTGCCGAGCTGCTGCGACAGGCGCTCCACCTCGTCCTGTCCCACGGCGGCCAGCGCCAGGAGCTTTTCTTCGTCCATCGTGTTTACCTCCTTGTACAGTCCAAAATTACACCGGGCAGGGGCGCTCCTGCCCCAGCAGCGTCAGCGCTCAGTAGATATAGTCGGCGCACTGGCCGTGTGGGTACAGATTGGTTTTTATCCTCCTGCTGCAAATCGCGGCCTGAAAATCCGGCAGACTTCGGCCTACCGCTCGGCTTTGAGCTGTCTCTTGTATCTGTAGTAGGTATTCCGGGAGATTCCGCAGAGCTTGATCACCTCCGGGTCGTCCAGTGTCCCGTTGAAGTCCTTGGAGTGCTTCACGATGACGGCCTTGGCGGCGATGCTCTTCCGGGTGGTCAGCTTCGTACCAGGGGCGAGGCCATAGGTCTTTTCAATCCCGTGCTGGGCGGCCTCCAGCTTCGCGGCCCGCATCCCGTCCCGAACCCTCGTCTGGATATCGTGCCGCTCCTTTTCGGCCTGCTCGAAGGCGATGGCAATTTGTCTCCGGGCCAGGAGCATCAGGACCCGGTTGGTCGCTTCGATGTAAATATCCGCGATCTCGTTGCCCGTGGCCGGGATGCTGGCGGCGGCGGCCTGGCGGTAGCACTCCGTGTTGCAATGGGGCTCGTTCAGGAAAACCAGGTCGATCCCCTTCTGGTACAGCTCTTCGTACAGGGCTGCGCCGTCCTCCGCGTCACGGCTCAGGCGGGATACGGAGTCGAATACAACGGTGTCCCCCGGCTGGAGCCGCTTGTACAGCCGGTTCCACTCGGGCCGGTCCAGGGTGCTGCCGGTGAACCTGTCGCTGAAGAACGTGGCGCCGGCATAGGCCCCGCCGTCCGCCGACATGATGTTCTCAATCTGCCGCTTCAAACTTTGCTGCCGGGTGCTCACCCGGACGTATGCGTACAGCTTCATGGTTGGGCACCTCTTCGTAGTCAAACAAGGTACACTCAGATTGGTTACTTATTATGATAGCACGGAACCAGGTATTTGTCAATAATTTAGGTACTATTCTGATATAGATTGTTTTGGTACTGAAAAGTGCGGTGCGCACTGTGGGCCGATGCTCATGATGGGTTACCTCGGTATTGCCAGCCGCTAAGAACTTTTTCGTAAAATTCTGTTGACAATCCAGAGAACTTTGCATATACTTAATTATAGAGACAGTAATGTCTCTCGTGCGGCGGCACGTTAAAGCTGTGCTCTCTATGGGAGAGGATAAAGTCCCATACCTGTTTAGGTATCCTAACGGATACTGCGCCTGGCCCCGAGGAGATAAGGGGGTAGTCCCGTAGGGGACTTAACAAACCTACGCCTGTTTAGCTATCCTAACGGATAGTGCGCCTGACAGCCAGGAGAAAACACGTATTTTTAATGTGAAAGGGCGGATAGTGAAAGCTGTCCGCCCTTTTTCGTGATTAGAGAGATGTAATATGGGAACAGTGTCAGATAATCAGTTGGTTATTAACTCAATTAACGTTGCTGCCGCCCAGTATAAACAAAGTTTGGTAGGCAGAGTATTCCTCTATGTATTTGAGGGAAACATGATAGAAGTCGCCTACCACGAAACGGAATTCAGACATCTTACGGGTGTTGCTACAAATCTGACGGCACAGTCGTTTTATGATAAAGCTGTCAACGGAATTTTACAGCAGAATCAGGTGTTTTTCGATGCACGGCATCCGCGTCATTTATGCCGTCGTAAAATGCGGCATATTCAAAATCTCAGCGCCGTCGCAAATACGGCACTGATCGTCTTGAAAGATGTCAGTACTGCGACAGAGACGTTTCATTTTGCCTTTACAGAATTGAATTTCACTCTATGTCTCGGCAGAGATATAGACTTGGTAACAGGCCAGCCAAAAAATGATTATTACATTGTCAAATCGCTGCGGGACGGCGATATGTTTAATCGGAGCTTATACCAGTATGAGTGTAACTACATATTTAGCCGGCAGAATGATGAAAGACTTTATGATACGATTTGTTATTCAGATGGAAAGGCTTCCGTGGAAGATTTAGCTGATGAGGTTAAGGCGAAGTTGTCTCCATCTATTATAGAGGTACCACTGGGTGAAAAACAACCTTAAATCTTTGAGTTTGGGCTAAAGCATAAACTCGTTGCGATAGCATACGCAGGGAACCATCGACCACCTTGCCCTGGAATCGGGCAAGGGCTGCTGAAAACGGCTGAACAACTTCATTATCTTTGGACGATTGTGCAATTTATATAATTTGTGTAGAGTAAACAAAAATTCTGGCAGCCTCAAAAGATATGAGGTCAACCAGAAACCGCAACAAAACCGCAACCACCACCAAAAAACAGGTCACGACAGGTTACGCACGCCACATTAAACTATGCCAAAAAGTTTTCGGAACAATTTAGAACAATGAGATTTTTGCAACAAATAGCGATAAATTACAACGAGCTAGAACATATGTCCGCTATTTGGTAAGGATGAGGTCCCCAGTTCAAATCTGGGTAGCAGCTCCACAGAAATCCCTAGAGCCGCAAGGCTTTGGGGATTTTTTATTTTTTAGTCTATAGTGTATAGTAGCTTAAAACTGGAACAAAAACTGCGACATGGAACATAATAGGCTTCAGCGGAAAGACAGCCTTGTCTTTCCGCTGAAGCCTATTATAAGGAAACGTATTTTATTTCGTTGAGAATTTTGTGTGATATTACTTTAATTAAGAACGCCGTACACATCATCAATATAGTAGGCCCCGGTAAAGAAATTGAAAATGGCCGTACACCGGACACCGTTGACCTCAGCCAGATAGCGGTTGTCACCGATGCACTCAATAATCTCAGCCTCACCCAGCATATGGCGGTTATGCTCATGGTCTTTCAGGCTGTGGATGTATGCTTTGACTTTCATGCTCACATCCTCCATAACTCAAATTAGCCTGAGGTCAGCGAACGCCAGCCCCAGCTGCGTTTCAGCCGATAGCGGCTCTGGCCCGGCAATAGAAGTCCTCCATGCAGTTTACGGCGGTGGCTCTTGGAATCTTCAGAAATCGTGCGGCCTCGCGGAGCGCAAACCCATCCATCAGGAGCCGAATGATTTTCGCTTCCCTTGGCGTAGCCATACTTGCGACCTGTTCCAGAAGGGCCTTGCCCTCAACCCGCCGCTCGGTATCTTGCTTGGGGTCTGTAAGCGTACTGCTGACATCATCCAACCCCACAATGACGCCGCAACGCTTCGCACGCGCATAATATTCACCCTCCCGAAGAACGGAATCCTTCATGGCTCGGAACGCCATAGCCTTGAACTTCACGCCAACCGGAGGGTTACGGAAATACTGCTGCAAAGCGGAGAGGTAGCCGAAGATCACGATATCGTAAAAAACATCCATTGGGAGGCGTCTGTAACGGAGGAAGTCGATCACCAGATTGTGGTTCTGCTCCGCAAACTCCCGTTCCTCTTGGGTCATAGGTCGCAAAGCCCTCATACTCGCTCAACTCCTTTCAGTGATAGGGCATAATAAGAGGGAACTCCTTGCGGCACAAGGGATTCCCTCAAAGATAAGATTACTTAATCGACCTCCAGCGGCAGGCAGACGATATGGCCATCCATGCCCCAAAACATCTCCGGGGTGTAGAAGCGTTCCCGATACTGCTTGATCTGCTCTGAAGTCAGGCTGGTAAAATGATCGCTGTCCGGCGGAGCGTTGCACAGGAAGAACGTACCGCACACAATATCGCATAACTGCCCGTTCTTGTCCCGCAACCCACGGTTCGCCGGAAGGTCCATCAATTTGCCCTCGTCATTGCAGACCAGCACAACAGAGTTCTTCAAGTAAATGGGTTGAATTAACCCGCCCACGATCTCTTGCATGGCCTTCAAGGAATCGTCGATTTCCCTCACTTCTGGTCTGCATTCTGGTTCAACTACTAAGACACGCATAGCA
>CAJTTS010000140.1 GCA_910579155.1 uncultured Oscillospiraceae bacterium
GGCCCAGGTACACGCCCACGGCCAGCCCCACGGCGACAGCGGCGCAGAAAAACTGGCGGGCCGACAGGCCGAAAAAGATGGTTTCCTTGTGCTGGCGCACTTCTTTGGGGATTTTAATTTCCATGCGATTCTCCTTTCGCGGATAAAGTAAAGGAACGGCGTAAAACTGCCGTTCCCTATGTGGTATGGTGCCATTGGATATTGCTGGGCACTTCGTTTCCCCACACGTCCCAGCCGGGGGCAGGGTAACGGGCGAACAGCTCTACACGGGGAACGTCACCCATAAGAGCTACAATGCGCCGCCGCGCCTCGTCCGGCTTTTTGCTGTGTTCCTCCACATGGGAAATGATAACCTGATGTACGTTCTTCGCCTGCCGCCGGGGTTGGCCCCTGGTGGCCAGCAGACAGATCTCGGCGTTGGAGCGTGTCCAGTAGCCCATGCCCCAATAGATACTGTCCGCTTTGGGAGCCAGTTTGATCCATGTAAAAGCGACGGTCTTAAAGGTGAAGCCCCAGGCCCGGATCACGTCCAGCGCCTCCTGCAACATGGGGTAGGTGGCCCACAGGAACAATACGCAGTCTTTTCCGGCCAGTCCCTCCACGGGCAGGGCCTTGATGTCCTCCAGTGGCATGGTGGGGTAGTGGCGCTCGGCCACGCCCTGCCCTTTCCATGTCTGATAGCGCCAGGGCGGGTCGGCGTAAATCACGCTGTATTTCCCTATAAGCCAAACATCTCCTTTACGATTCGGCTGGCCCCCCGGACAAGGCCGGTCAGGATAAGCATATTGAAAATGAGCTGTCCGATGTACTCCCATGCCATAGTGACGGCGGGTAAGCTGCTGTCCACAGCGGGGGCGCTGCTGGACAGGAACGCCGAATAGATCAGACAGGCCAGCACGATCACCGCGCCCTCCATGCACACGCCGATGTAGCTCTTAATAAACGCCCTGCCGCTGGATGACGTGGTTTGACCGGCAAAGGACGCCAGGGGCAAGGGAGCCAACGCGGTAAACATATACAGCCGGAAAAAGCGCCCGTAGACGGTGAGCAGCAGGATAAAGGACATGACGGTTATAAAGAGGGTGCCTAACAGGGACACCAGCCACAGGGGGATGCTCTCCAGCAGGCCCACGCCCTCAATGGCGGTCACGATTTCGCTGGGCAGGGTTGCCGCCGTGGAAATGGAGCCGCCCAGCCCACTCATCACGGTTTGGGTGATGCCGCCGCCAATATTGAAAATGGCAGTCATAATCTCCATGCACCGGCCCACGGCGGTTTTGGCCAGGATAAAGCGGATCAGGTGGCGCAGCACATATTCCGGCCTCTGGAAGTCCCGGAAGCTGGCGGCGCTCTGAAAAATAGCCATAGCGAAAAACAGCACCAAAAGGCCGTAGCCGATGCCTACCAGGGCATTGTGGACGCTGAGGATCAAGCTCCAAATGGTGCCGCCCTTGAACGTCTCCGGGGATTGGGTCAGCAGCGCCCATATCTCCCCCAGCTTCCCGTTCCAGTCTGCCAGGGCATTTTCCAGATTGCTGACAATCCAGTTGTCACTCAAAAAATCACCTCTTTCATTGGGGGAAATGCGTCTCACCGTGAGACGCATTTCCCCGGTATTAGGGTTGATGGGGCCGCTTATACCGCGCCAATGGCGGTCAAAATCTCCTTAGCAAAGGCGATCATAAGCCCGCCGAACAGACACAGGAAGCCCTGGGTGCGCTGGCTGGCGTCGTGGGACTGGATGGACATACCCACCTGCACGATGCCCCAGCCCAGGATAATGACGCCCAGGGCCTTGATAATGGAGAAAATGAAGTCGGACAAATTGTTGACAATATCCAGCGGGTCGCCGCCAGCGGCGGAGGCCGGGACGGTGAACAGGCACAGGGACAGCACCAGCGCCGTCCAGACGGCCATATAGCGGCGGGCCTTGCTCCGGGTGGTGAGGGAAGTATTGGAATTGTGCTTTTTCATAGTAAAAAATTCCTCCTTTTTCATTCGATGATTTCTACATCGTCCAGCGACGTAAAGGAAAAGTCCAGATCGCCCACGTCGTATAGGCAAACTGGACTGTGTATATAAGCGGCTGCGCCCCCGTCAGCCGTAAACTTGATAGCGGGGTGCTTCATCAGGTCGTATTTGTCGTCAATGACCGGCGCTTCGCCGCGAATGAGGACAATGGCCTTTTTGTTGTCCAGCATCCGCACTTCATCTGGCGTTAAGAGTTCGCGCCCGGCCTGTTGAAAATTCTGACTGTACGATCCGTTGCGCCCCTTGCTCTGGCTGCTGGTCTGCGTCTGGATCGTCTCCTTGCCCAGCAGCTCGGACACATATTTGTGCGTACTTTGCTCATTTCCGCCCAAATAGATAAAGGCGTCCGCGTTCCCGATGATGCCCTCCCAATCGTCTTTGAAAAGGGCCTTTAACTGTGAGATATTTTGCAGTATAATGGTGGCCATCACGTTGCGGGAGCGCATGGTGGCCTGGAGTCGGGCATAGCCGTCCGGCAGGGAGACGTTGGCAAACTCGTCGAACATGAGCCGCACGGGGATGGGCAGGCTGCCGCCGTGTACCTTGTCCGCTTGAAAATACAGCTCCTGGAACGCCTGGGAATAGAGCATACCCACAAGGAAATTGAGGCTCACGTCGTTGCTGTCCGGGATAATGCAGAAAATAGCCTGTTTCCGTTCCCCCAGCTTGCCCAGCTCCATCTCGTCCCGGCTGGTGACGCGCTGTATCTCCGGCAGGGAAAAGGGCGCGAGGCGCACGGCGGCGCTGATAAGGATGCTCATGGCCGTCTCGCTGGGGGCCTGCTTGAAAACCTTATATTGCCGCACAGCGATGTGGTTCGGGTTTTCTTCCTCCAACGCCTGGAACAGCAGGTCAAGGGCGGAAACATGGTCGCCGTCCCCCTCCTTTGCCGCGCCGTACTCCAGCATGGTCAGCATCATCTCCATGGTCTGATCCTCCGGCGGGGCCTCATGCAACAGGTAAAGCATAAGGGCGCTGTCCAGGGCCGTCTCGCTTTTCTCCCAAAACGGGTCATTGGAATGTGCGTTTTTCGGGGTGGTGTTGCGAATGAAATTGGCGATCAGCTTCAGCACATCGGCGTCGTTGCGGATGTAGTGGAACGGGTTGTAGCAGTCGGAGCGATCCGGGTCAACGAGGTCGAAAACCTTGATCGTGTACCCCTCCCGGAGCAGCAGGGGGATGGAGTCGCGGGCGAGTTCCCCTTTCGGGTCAGTCGCTATATACGATGCGTTGGCCTCGTAAATATTGGGTTTCACGATGTAGCGGGTCTTGCCCGCGCCGGAGCCGCCCACCACGATTTGCAGGAGGTTGCGGAAGTGCTGGCGGCTGTTTAAGCTCATCCGCAGGTTCTGCGTGAGGATGGCGTTGCGCTTGGGGTCTTTGTCCCGGTACTTGCGGTCAAGCTGGCGGGGGTTCCCCCAGCGGGCGCTGCCGTGTTCCTCGCCGGGTCTGCGGTTCTGCTTGCCGGAAATGTACAGCACCACGGCAAAGGCGTACACCACCAGCGCCCCCAGGATAAATTTAAGGGTGTAGGGCGTCCAGCGGAGGAGCAGGGGATGGTCGGCCCACTCGGAAAACCGGCCCAGCACTTCAAAGGCCGTCATGCCGTCCTCATAGCCGGAGGCCAGCCCCGCGCCGATCCATGCCACAGGCAGGGCGAGGAACAGCCACTTGGAATAGCTGTTGTCCGATTGGTTTTTCACCGTCCACCCCGCTTTTTCGCTGGAAGCTCCTGCCGCTCTCCCTGCTCAGGCCGGAGCGCGGCAAAAATGGCCTCCCGGTTACGTTTCACTTCCCCGTCCGACGCGCCGCCCTGGGTGATGGTGGCGGTGTGCAGATGGCGTATGCCGCGGGCGGCGACTCGTCCAAAAAAACAGCCGTCCAGGGTTGCGTTCAAAAAGCCCACTCCCTCCAATTCACAGTCAACGGTATTGCAGGATTTTATGCGGGCTTTCTGGAACGAAACATTTCGCAGGCTGCTGTCGTGGAAATGGGTGTGTGCGATAGACGCATCAAAGAACGTGGCGTACTGAATGGCGCAGCTATGAAATGCGGAACTTGAGAAGCTCGTCCCATCAAAGGTGGCCTCCCTGATCCGGCACACGGCAAAGGTGCAGTTGGTGAAATTGGAAAAGTTAAAATCCGTGTGGTCGGGCACGCAGTAGAACGTCACGTTGTCAAAATAAGTTTCCCGGAAGAAGTTGGGGGGAAAGCCCGCCTTTGCCGCTTGGTCATAGAGCCGCTGGTTTACGATTTTCAGCGGGCGATCCGGGTCAAGGTCAAAGGAACGGTATTTGTACTGCTTGCTGCTGCTTTTGGTATAGGGATGGGACAGGAGCGCCTTTTGCGCCAGAAACGCCTGTATATCTCGGCTGACTTCCTCCACCCTCTGGGCGTAGTCCTCGCCGCCCGTATTCCGCAGACCGGTCAAAAAGGCATCCACTGTCCGCTCTGTCCGGCCCTGCAAAATGTCATTGATCGTCCGCACAGTCTCGGCATGGTTCGCGCCGTTGTAATGCTGCGGCCTCATATCTTCCAGAAGATCAGCGGCCCGGATGCTGATTTGGTGGCTTCCTTTCACTTGTCTATGCTCGTCTATGATATTCGCCTCCTTAAAGTGAGCAGAAATGTATTGCCTGATATGGTGGATTAACGTTTTACCGCCCGCCCCGTCTTTTTGTCGGCCTTTTTGTCTGTTCCGGTTTTTTTGCCTGTTCCGGTCGTTGGGGGTGGAGGGCAGACAAAACCGTTTCGCGGTTGTGCCGCGATTCTTCCTCTGTGGCCCCGCTCTGAAAGATGGTGGCAGTGCGTAGATAGCGAATGTCGCTGGCAGTTACCCGGTTAAAGGAGCAGTCATCCAGTACTGTGCATAAAAAGTCAAGGTTTTCTAATGTGCAGTCGGTCATGCTGCAAGACTTCATCTGCGCCAGTTGGAAAGAAACATTTTTCAAACTGCTGTCTTGAAAGCGGGTGTTCTTGATGGTGGTATCGCCAAAATTGACGCAGTTTAGTTCACAGCTATGAAAATCACCACCATAAAAGAGACAGCGGCTAAAATTGACATTTCCCTTGATGCGGCAAACCGCAAAAGTGCAGAGGTCAAATAGGGAGTTACAACAATCCTGCGCGTCCGGGAGGCAGTAAAGCGTTACCCGATGGAAATGGGACTCGCGGAAAAAGCCGGCTGGAAAGCCGTCTTTCGCCGCTTGGTCGTAAAGTTTTTGGTCGATGACTTTTCTTCCGTATCGCGTTTCATAGCTGTATTGGTGGTCGCTGGTTTTGGTATACTCTTGGGATAAAAGGGCTTTCTGATGCTGGAAGTCTTGAATACGCTGACGGAGCATGGCCCTGTCCTCGTCGTAGTCTTTCCAGCCTCCGCATACCGCGTCTATCTCGGCCAGCAGTTGCTCAACTGTGCGCTCCCCCCGCCCTTGCAGAGTATCGTTTATGGCGCGAACAACGGTTGTGCTATCCCCATATTTTTCATGGTCGCGCATGGAGAGATAGTATTTGAGGCTCCGGCTGATGTCCAGACTGCTCCGTACTGCCTTAAAGTCGTCTATGGTGTTCGCCTCCTTATAGGGGCCGGAAATGCGTCTCAGCGTGAGACGCATTTCCGGCGTAAAGATTTGGGCCTGCCGTCCATGCACAGGGGGCGCTCTTGCCCTGTGCGCCTGTGTGCCGAACATACTCAGCGCCTGTGGCCAGTCCGCTTTTGGGGCTTCTGCGTCACGGCCTTGATCTTTTTCATATCAAGGCCCCAGTCCTGGGGAGCGATGTCTTTCAAATTATCGCTCCACTGAACGACACAGCTAACATGAGGCTGGCCGCTTTCATCCGCCCGCTGCCTAAAAATGCAATACTTCTGGCCTCTCGCAGCTCCCTTGGGTGCAAACGCAAAACCGTACTCCTGCCTTGTGTCGATCATATAGTAAACAGGGCCGGGGCCGTTTTCATTGGCGGCGAAAAAGTACCTGGCATAAAATTCAGGTTCTTTGATGTAGTCCAGCGGCTCATACTTCGCGCCGATCTGCTCCATGCGCTCGGCAAATTCGCAGATATGGTAGTGATAGCCTCCAATATCCGTATGGTACTCGTCGATAAAGCGGCATACCCGTTCAGCCGGTTCCCTGTCGGGGTAGGTGATTCGGATGCGCCCGCCGTCCGGGAGGTGGAACAGCGTTTTATAGTCGCTGTTGATAAAGCGGATGTACTTTTTTTCGGGCATCGCAGTCTCCTTTCCAAAAGGGGGAAATGCGTCTCACGGTGAGACGCATTTCCCGGTGGTTCTCTTAATAGCCGGTCTTGGGCAGGGGCGTGGGCTTGCCGTACACCGTCGTTACCCAGCGGGTCACGGCCTGCACCCAAATACCGTTGTAGGTGCCGCCCACGTCAGCGACGTTGACAAAGCTGCTGCCGGGGGTCAAGCCGGACACGGCCTTACAGTAGAGCATGGGGGCCTCCACCTGGCTAAAGCCTCCGGGGACTTGTCCGAACACGAACATAATTTCGGTGACGCGCTCATTGGCTCCGAGGCCCAGGGCAGTGGGGGACGCCGCCAGCGAATAGTTCCGGCTGGTGCTGAGGCTGTCGGCCAGGGTGCGGTAGTCCCCGGTGTTGTTCACCTTATAGACGATCTTATAGGTGCCGGGGAAATTGTAGGTGCCGGTGACTACCTTATCCAGCCGGACGGCGGCGGGCAGGGTGTCGCGCCAGTAGAACGACTGGAGCATGACGTTGCTGGTGTTGCCGATCCGGGAGAACACATAGCGGACAGGCTGGCCGCTGGTGGCCTCCTTGGGGCCGGTCTTTTCGATGGAAACGCCGGTGGACAGGCTCTTGTTGGTGATTTCCAGCTTGACAATCTGGCCGCTGTACTCCAACACGGCGGTATAGGTTTCCGAGGACGCGCCGTAGTTGGCCGGGGCCTTTGTCTCCCGGATGGTGTAGCGGCCCAGGGGGAGCTGCTTGGACGAGGCGAGGCCGTTGGCCCCGGTCACGATGGTGTCCACCTTGTTCCCGTTGCGCTCGTTGTAAATCTCAAAGGT
>CAJTTS010000141.1 GCA_910579155.1 uncultured Oscillospiraceae bacterium
AGATAAGCGGGATCGAACCGCTGACCTCTTGAATGCCATTCAAGCGCTCTCCCACCTTATCGGTGGGGCACCCCCGTTTCCACATTTCCAGGTATCACTCTGTTGAAATTGCGCTGAATGAGTCTTGTCGACCAGGCAGGGCTTTTCTTTTTTTAGGCGGGCATATATCCCCGGTACTCATGGGGGATATCCAGGCCCAGTTCAAACTGTGCGAAGTTGATGTTGAACTCGATGTGCAGGCGGTAGTCGGCGTACACGTCGATCCGCTTGATGAGATAGCCTGCCACCATCTTCTTGGTGACGATGTCGCTGTCGTCAAAAAGCTCGGACCACTTCAGGATGCGCTGATAATCATTCCGAATCTCGTCTGCCTTGGCGGTACTCTGCTCCATCTCCGCGCTCAATGAACTGACCTTTTCGCTGGCGGCCATCATCTTTGCTTTGGCCTCATCCGCCATCTCAGTCAGCACACTCTCCGGCAGGCTGCTTTTGCCTCGGATCACATCGTACAGTTTATCTTTGACGGACTCATACTCCTTGGTGGCCTTGGCAAACTCCCGCTTGGCGGCGGCCAGCTGGTTCTTGAGGTCCGCCGTCATGTTCATGTGGGTGCGGGATACGATTTCGTCCTCCTGTAGTACCTTCATCTTGTCAAAGACCTGGTGGAGCACCTTGGTAACCATGCCATCCAGGATGTGGGTGGTATAGCCTGTCTGCCCGTCGCAGTCCACCCGGTGCCTGGTCTTATTGTAACAGACATAACGGACCCGCCTGCGGAATACTGTCCCGCCCTTCAGATTGTGGCGGACCGTGCCGTTGGTGGTGAGCGTCAGCCGACCGCCGCAGTGTCCGCAGAAAATGTTCCCGGACAGCATGGCCTGACCGCTTACGTTTTTGGGCATGGTACGCTGCTCGTTGTACTCGTTGACCCGCTCCGCCATCAGCTTCTGAGCCAGGGCAAAGGTGTCTGGATCTACGATTTGGAGCTCTTCAAAAATCTCAGACCGGCTCTCACCGCTGCGCAGGACACCGGTGTATGCGACATTGTGCAGGATATGCCCCACCGTGGCCTCATGCCAGTTGGAGCCGGTGCGGGTCTTGATGCCTTGGCCGCTGATCATGTTGGCGATCTTGCACCGGCCATAGCCGGAACCCACGCAGAGGTTGAACATCATGCGCACCACCCGAGCCTCGTCCTCGTCGATCTCCAGCTTGCAAACCTCATGCTTCCGCTTATTGAGGATGCCGCTGGGCACCAGCTTGTATCCGTAGGGAACTCCGCCGCCTCGGAACCGGCCCTCTTGCACCATCTGGCCCATGGCCGCCTTGGTGCGGATAGAGGTTTTCTGGCTTTCGCCGTCCGCCTGCCAATAACGGATATAGTTGGTGAGGCGGTCGGTGTGGGACTCAAAGCGCTGTTCCCCCTCGTTGACGCTCCACACCCGGACGCCATGCTTTACAAACCATTCCACCACAAAGGGCGTTTCATCCGACTTGCGGCCCAGCCGGTCAAACATGAACACCAGCAGGATATCAAACTTGCCCTGCTCGGCCCGCTTTTTGATGAGCTGCAGCTTGTCCCGGTCATTGGCGCTGACTTTGTAGCCGGACACACCGGTCTCCTGCTCCTCGTTCACAATGACCCAGCCCATCTTGTCGGCGAAGTCCCGGCAGGCTTTGCGCTGCACGGGGATGTCCGCCTGGTTCAGCTCGTCGTGGTCGACCTGCTTGGTCGTTGAAACACGATATAAACAATCCACTCTTTCAGCCATTTTGTATCCATCCTTCCAATCATCATGTGCAAACAGGTGGGAGGATCGGATACCTTTTCTATGAAATTTTCAAGGTGCCATGGCTTGCGCCACACCGATTATCCCACAGTCCGCAGAGAATGTCCAATCATTTCGCCGAACAGCTTCGACGGCCTGGATATATGAAAAGCGGCGCTGCCCCGATGTGGGAACAGCACCGCTTCAAACTGCGTATTTTCTTTTTGGGAAAAAGCCATCACTGCTTTTGAAGCAGATCGGCATACCTGGGACGGTCGGTTTCCGGTACACCCAGAGTTTCCATCGCTTTTTCCAACGACCAGCCGGTGTTGGCCATCAAACTGCGGATGGAGGCCAAGAACCCTTCGGCACGGCCCTCGGCACGGCCTAAATCTCTTACGCCTTCACTCAAATTACACATCTGATGCACCTCCGCTTCCAGTGTTTCCGTCATGGGAATGTCGAATTCCTCTTGCAGTACCTGCCGTTTTTTTGCCTCGTCCGCCTTGGGCGAAAGCAGTACATCCAGCAGCTTTATCACTCCGTCATAGTTTTCTTGATCTTCTCCACCTAGGCACAGCATGACAACACAAAGCAGATCATAGTTCTCAACAGGCTCCTTCACATTGCCAATCAGGTTTTCCTCTGCCATGCGATAACGGGTGATGCTGTTTTGCCGTCTTTTCGGCGGAGTCATGCAGACAAAAATGGAGTAGACTTTTTTAATGTTTTGGTACTCAGAATGAATAAACTCTGTCCCGTATTGAGCGGAGATCATTCGGCTGCAGTTGAAGATCGCCCGTTTGGGTATGGGGTAGCCTGGGTTGAACTTGCCCTGAGCTTCCACGTTGATGATAAGCTGGATCATCTCATGAGATTTCGGGGCCAACGCCATAAATCGGATATCGTAGGTGTTTGTTCCTTCCCCTTGGAACGTGTCCTCGTTGCTGATGCCCCGGATCTTTACGACGTTGGTCTCTCCCGGCGCTATCGCTATCTCGCTCACCTGGGGCGTACCTTCGATGTATTTCTCCGCAATTTCTTTGACGTCACAGTTCCGGTACTCGTCCAGGCAGCTTTTCATGATCCAGGCGAGAATGATCTTCTCCGACAGAAGTTTTTTGCAGGCGGCGTCATACTGAGCGTTCTGATCCGTAGCGTGAATGTCGTCCGCAATCGGGGTGTTGACTTCCATATCCGCATCTCTCCTGTCTCTGTTCCTATTTTACCACAGTCGGCATGGGAAATCCACTGTTTTTTCTCTATGCACCCTTTTCACAGCTTCCTCTCTGCCGCCGCTGAGAAGACCCGGGTATCCCCAGTTCCTCTCGGTATTTTGCCACCGTCCGGCGGGAGATGGCAACGCCCAAATCCTCCAATGCGGAGCGCACCTGTTCGTCGGAGAGAGGCTTGGAGGGCGTTTCCGCCTGGATGAGCTGTGAGATGTGGCGTTTTACAGTGCTGCTGGACAAGTCGCCCTGGGGCGTGGTGAGCTTTACTGTAAACAGGTCGCGTAGCGATATGGACCGGCCCTGGAACACGATGTTTTTATCGTGGACCGCACGGCTCACGGTAGAGATGCTCAACCCCAGGTGCTCCGCCACATCTCCCATGGTCATGGCTTTTAATGGCTCATCGCGCAGAAAAAAGCCCTCCTGATAGCGCAGGATTTCCCTCATCAGCCGTTCTACTGTCGATTGCCGGTTCTCTAAGCACCGCATCAACTGTAAAGCATCATTCGTATTTTTTTCCAGATATTTTTGATTAGCCACATCGTCGCTTTGCTGCAGTAGTTTGGTGATTTCCTTGTTCAATGTCAGGCGGGGCAGGAAGCGGTGGTTCCATTCCAATCGAATTTGCCCGTTTTCAATTTGAATCGAGGCTTCCGGGATTTGATAGGGGATGGGGCGGTCATTACCATACCCCCTGGTTGGAAATGGCTCTAACTTACGGATCACCTCCGCTGTATCCTGGGCTTCTCTTTTCGTGCAGGAGAGCAGCTTGGCCAACCCGGCAATATTGTTTTTGGCAACGAGTTCTAAACCGTCCTGGACGGCCCGCAGCGTCCGGGCGTTGAAGTCCTTTCCTTGTGTCAGTTGCAGGACGAGGCACTCACTTAGCGTTCTGGCGCCTACTCCAGCGGGCTGGAGGCTTTGCACAATGTACAGCGCCTGCTCCACATCAAACATGGGGACTTGGAGCTCATGGGCGATTTCCGAAAGCTCAAACTCCAAATATCCCCGGTCGTTCAGGCACAAAATCAAATACTCGCATAGACCTTTCATTGGTTCGCTGAGCCACTTCATACCCAGCAACTGGTCATAGAGCTGGTCGGTGAAATCACCTTCGCCGTCTTTGGAGCCTAGCTCTAACTCCTTCCAGCCGTCACAGTTTGTCCTCCGTGCTGTCAAATCGTCGAGGCTTTCGTCCCGCCAGGAGGGTTGGATCGTGTCGGAGTTCTGGCGAAGCAGAGATTCCACAGACAGGTGCTCATGGGTTTCCTCTATCTCCAGCAACGGGTTGGACAGGGCTTGATCTTGGATATATTCCCGTAACTCAGGAAGAGCCATTTGTAAAACTCCAAGGGATTGACGCATGGCCTGAGTCAAAAGCAGACGTTGTTCTGCACGCTGCGCTTGCTTCATATCCACCACGACGATCCCCCCATAAAAGCAAACTTTATCTGCAATTATTTTACAGTGGGATGTGTTTTCTGTCAAGGTGTGGCGGTAATGTCTGACCCAGGACAGTCTACAATAAACTGTCCTGGGCTGGAAAACTGAGTATATGCCCTTTGCCGTCTCTGGCATCCCAGAGACGAATTCTAAGTGCTATGTTCCTCACCGTTCCCATGCTGGCGGATGAAAGAGTCAATAAGACTGGCGCGGATCTGCTGGGCAATGATAGGATTCTGCTCCGGGGCAAAGGTGAGGCTGACCTGATGGCCGGAGATGGTCAGTTCCACCGTATTTTTGTTCTTTTTCGCTGCACTCATGACCCGGCCTCCTTGAAATAGTCCGGTCCTTTGAGGCGGTAGATGAACTCCACCACGTCCTCCAGGCTGTCCGTGATTTTTATGTCAGGCAGGGCGGCCAGCATGGCTTCGTGGTGCCGTTGGCCGGGCGTCGAGCGTTCATCCAGGATGGCCACCACGCAGGTGTCCGTCTCGGTGCGGATGGCCCGCCCGAAGCCCTGCTTCAGCTTGATTTGCATCTCCGGAACTACCACAGCTTTGATAAAGGCTCGAAGGGTAGGGTACTCTGCCCGCTTTTTCTCCTTCAGAGCGTCCGGGCGGGAGAAGGGCAGGCGGGGGATCACCAGCAGGGACACGCAGTCCCCTGGGAAGTCGAAGCCTTCCCAGGCGGCCCCGGTGGCCAGCAGGACGCTGCCGGGGCTGGCTTTGAACTCCTGGGTGGTATGTACCGCGTTCCGGCCCAGGGTGAAGATGTCCCAGGGCAGGTCCATGTCCGCCAGCCGCTCCTTGATGGCCGACATGGCGGCGTAGGAGGTGAACAGCACCAGGGCGTGGCCCCAGCAGGCGTCCAGCAGGGCGGCGATCTCAGCCGCCAGCTCATCAACATAGCCGCTGTCCGCCTGCTCGGGCGGGTGCAGCGGCAGGTACAGCAGGCAGTTGGCTTTGTAGTCGAAGGGCGAGGCGGAGACGGACTCCGTTACCCGTCCATCGGCCATCAGGCCGGTTTCCTCTTTGAAGCGGTGGAAGTCTCTGCCCACTGCCAGGGTGCCGGAGGTGAGGATAACGGGCCACTCCTGGTCCCAGAGGGCGGCCCGGAGCTGGGCGGTCATATCGGCGGCCACGGCGCACAGCATGGCGCCGCCCCGCTTGTCCTCCATGACGTAAAACACTAGGCCAGCGTCCTCCTTGGTAAACAGCTCCATGGTAGAGGACAGCTTTTTCAGCTGGTGTTTGGTATCCTTGGAGAGCAGGCCGTGGAGCTGCTTCTGGACGATATGGAGATTTCGGGCCGGGGCGATGAGGAACCGGGCAAAGCTGTTGAATGCTTTGCCGTTGTCGAAAGGCTCATTCATCAGCCGCAGCAGGGGCGCGGCCAGCTCGGTCAAGGATTCCGCTGCCAGCAGAAACTTTTCCCGGCGCAGGCTTCGAATCAGGCCGTTGATGTCCCCGGCCTCCAGAGTCGTGCCGAACATTTGACGGGCGGCGTCCGGCAGCTTGTGGGCCTCGTCGATGACCACGGAGCAGGCGTCTGGCAGGATGGGGTCCCGGCCTGTTCCTTTGTGGATGGCGTCTGCCAGTAGCAAGTTGTGGTTGCAAATCTGGAAGGAAAATTCCCCGCTGTCACAGTCCTCTAGAAAAATCCGATAGCGGCAGTCCTCCCGGTCACACTCGCAGACCTGGGGGACGCAGACACGCTCCCGGTCGTAGTTGCTGAGATGGGGGACGCCGTCCATATCTAAGTGCTCCCGCAAAGAGAGCAGTGCTTCAATCGTCAGTTCATTTTTCTTGCTGAGCCTGATTTGGAGCAGCCGTTGTTCCAGTCTCTGACGGCAGACATAGTGGGATTTCCCTTTGCGGATCACTGCCGTGAGAGGCCGGTCAATTATGCTGTCCTCCAGCATGGCGGAGGATAGCATGGGCAGGTACTCCGTCTGCACCGCGTTTTGCAGGGCGATGCTGGAGGTGGAGATAAGGATGGGCTGGCAACTCTGTCCCCTGGCGGAGCGGAAACGGTGGAGCACCGCTCCCGCCGCCAGGTAGGCGTAGGTCTTGCCGATGCCTGTTCCGGCGTCACACAAGGCGATAGAGCGGTCCAGCAGGGCGTCCAGCATCAGATGGCTGAGATGCGCCTGCTCGGGGCGCTCCGCCATGCCCTGGGCCGGAAGCAGATCATGAAAAATGTGGTCGATCATTTCATGGGTTTTTTTCCTGTTATCTTTGGTGTTCATCCGAATAGTCCCCTTAAGGCGGCCCCGCATTTTGATGCGGAGCCGCTTGGATTCATTTCATCATCGTTCTCACCGCATTTGCACTCGCACCCCGGTGAGGTTGGGAACAGTACGGGCCGGGTCCGGCATGACCCGCGCGGGCGTGTACCTGGGGTCTCTGCTGATTTCAACCCCAGGTGGAGCCCTGCGGCCTGGTTCTCAGACCGGTCTAAGAGCCTGTTTAAAATCTTTTGACAAAAAAGGCAGAGTGGGAGATAATAGGA
>CAJTTS010000142.1:0-2337 GCA_910579155.1 uncultured Oscillospiraceae bacterium
TGACCTCCCGGCTCTTGGTGAAAATTCCAACCAGGAGCGGGGCGGAGAAAAAGAGCGCCGCACCGGAAAGAATCATCAGAACGATCTCAATGGGCAGGAACATATTGGCCAGGGATTTCATGCGTTTCCGGTCCCCCGCGCCGTAGGCGTTTCCAGCCAAGGTAGCGGCGGCGGTCTGCATCCCGCAACCTGGGATATAGAAGGCGGATTCCACTGTGTTGGCGATGGTGTGGGCGGCAGTGGCCACCTCGCCCAAAGAATTGATCATCGCGGCAAAGACCACATAACCCAAAGAGGTTCCAAAACGCTGGAGCATATTGGGGAAGGCAATTTTTACGCAGGGTCGCAGAATGCTCATGTCTGGTTTCAGGCTCATGCCTTTGGGCGAGACCAAGGGGTGCCGCCAGAGAACCCAGGTGATGTGGATACCGCCCCACACGTAGGACAGGGCGCTGGCTGCCGCCGCGCCGGTGACGCCCCACCCGGCTCCGGGAATGGCGAATCGGAGGCCCAGCAGGGAAACGGTTCTGGTATCATAGATCAGCAGGAAATTCAGGACGATATTGATGCAGTTGACAATGATCCCCACCCACATGGGCGTCTTGGTGTCGCCCGCAGCCCGGAGGACGGTGCCGAACAGGATTGAGGCAGACCGGAACAGCATGGGCAGGTAAAGGATGAAAAAGTAAGTCCCGGCCAACTCCTGGACGGCGGGGTCTACCTGCATCCATACAGGGACCATGCCGCTGACGGCGGTACAGACAATGGTGGCGAAGATACCCGCAACCAGAACCACCAGGGAGGTCTGAGCCGCCGCTTTTTTCGCGGCCTCCAGATCTCCCGCGCCGCAGGCTTTGGCAATCAGCGCCAGGAAACCCACGCCCAAAGCGGAAAAGGTGCTGCCTACCAACCATGCTATGGTGCTGGTGGCCCCCACGGCGGCGGTGGCCTGGGTGCCCAGGGAGCCTACCATGGCAGTGTCAATGTATTGGACTGCCGTCTGCATGACCTGTTCGACGATGGTGGGCCAGGCCAGAGTCATGATAGTTGCGGCAGTCGTCCAGGCGGCTTGCTGTCTCTCTTTACGGTTCACTTGATCTTCCACCTACGAAAAAATCTTCTTTAAAAATGCGGTGCGCCGGTCAACACAGTTACGGACAATCGGGCTGTCCAGCACGATATCGAATCCGTGCATCGTTCCTTCCGTGTTGTGCAGCTCGACCGGAACACCAAATTTCCGCAGACGCTCCGCATAGAGGATACCCCCGTCCCGCAGACAGTCAAACTCAGATGTCTCGATATACGCGGCAGGCAAACCGGCCAGGGATTCCGCTTGGATGGGCGAAGCGTATTCCAGTTTCCCAGCAGAGGGGGCCGGCCTGTATAATTTGTCGTACTTCTCGGCATCCCGGCTGTTGCACATAGGGGTATCCGTGTATTTTTTCATGGATTCCGTCTCCATGCCGATGCCCGTAACCGGATACATCATCATCTGTCCGCACGGCATGAGCTGTCCTCGTTCCTTTGCCATCAGGCAGACGACTGTCGCCAGCGCACCTCCGGCACTGTCCCCCGCGACGGCCATCCGGGAAGTGTCGATCGAGAGGTCCCCGGCATTGGCCGCAGCCCACGCATAAGCCGAATAGCAGTCCTCCGGCGCTGTTGGGAAGGGAAACCTGGGCGCAAGGCGATAATCCACAAAGAGCACCTTGCAGTGCGCTCTTTGGGCGTATTCCTTCGCCAGACTGTAATGATACGGCGCGGCAGGGAGCACAAAGCCGCCGCCGTGATAATACAACAGGCAGGGCGCGTGTTCCCCAACGCCGTTCGGGCAGTACCAAAGCGCCCGGATGGTGCCTCCGTCCACGGGAATGACTTTCCACTCCACGGTCACATCAGCCGTGGAGCGTTCTCTTGTAAAGAGGAGGCCCATGAGCTTTTGCATCACGGGAATTGTGGCTTTATGAAGCGGTGGATTCATGTTCGCCCACTTCTGAAAATCGGGATGGATCGGATATTTTGTTCGTTTCATCGTAACACTCCCAACCCCAAACATAGGACCATAGGGTCATGGATATTGCTGTCTTTACAGATGCGGCGGACAATTTCCGCCATCTCCGGACTGTGTTCATCCACGATGGTACCCATGTAGTCGATAAAAACCGATTTGACCATGTCTGCACCTCTGTCACTCAGATGTATCAATTTCAATTCCATATGCGTTCAAAAGCTCGAGTGCTTTTGCTTCACCTTCGGCGTTGAAAGACGCGGATTTGCTTCGGCCTCCGGCGTTGACCAACCCTTCGTCTGTCAGCTCATTCAGAATGTCAAAATCAT
>CAJTTS010000142.1:2437-6921 GCA_910579155.1 uncultured Oscillospiraceae bacterium
CCTCCGGCGTTGACCAACCCTTCGTCTGTCAGCTCATTCAGAATGTCAAAATCATATCCCTTCCAACACAGACGGGCTTTCGGATATATCCCGGCTCGGTCAGGCTTTTTCCGAATGCCCGGAACGAGGCTCTCCTCCCAGGATGTGAGGTACATCAGCATTAGCGTTAAGTCCTTGATCGTATGTCTATCCATCTGCTATTCCCCCACTGGTAGATTACCTTAATAGAATAACACGGCACAGGAAAGCTGTCTATCCAAAAAATTCTGAAAGGTGGTTCTCGCTTTACCATAGCCTGCATACTTTCCCCATAGTCCGCAAACCATATGTTTGAGGTGATTTGTCAATGCAGCACTATTCGGATTTAAATGCCCTGCTGCGCAGCGAGCCGGAAGCCAGACACTATTTCGATACCCTCCCGGACTACGCCAGGGAACAGATCAGCACCCGGTCCGACAGTGTCAATTCCTTTGCCAGCTTGAAGGACTATGCGCAGAACCTTCTGCGCGGCGATGACTGATGAGCAAATAAAAACCACCTCATACGGGGTGGTTTTTATTTGCTCACAAAGTGGTTTCGTGGTTCAGCGGTTCTGCTCCGAAAAAATCTTTAACTCTGGTATGCTGTCCACCGGCTGAGCGCAGGCCCCGCCCTGGCACAAGTAATACTGTGCTCCCTGTGCCGGAATGGGATAATCCTTGGTAAACGGGGCCAGGGCGGCCAGCGTTCCGGCATTTTCCTGCGTTTTGACCAAAACCGTTAGCCCCAGGCGGGGAGCTTCCCGAAGGAAGCCCCGCAATTCTTCTGGCGGCTTCTGAGCGGTTATCACCAGCTCTGCGGTTGGCCACAGCTCCTCCAAACAGGCCAGCATAGCGAAGCTGTGCCCGGCGGGATATCCTTCTGCCGCCCCCGCCAGCCAGGACATCTGGAGATCCGCCGCCTCCCGCCAGCGCATTTCCCCGGTGAGCCTGGACAGCCGGAAGAGTACCAGCGCCGCTATAGAGTTACCGGACGGCATGGCCCCATCGTATGCCTCTTTCGTCCGGGTCAGCAGCTGTTCTCCATTGGAGGCATAGGGGTAAAAGCCGCCGCGCTCTCCGTCGAAAAAGAGTTTCAGCAGGCAGTCGGCCAGTCCCACAGCGCGGGTGAGATACGATGCATCGAAGGTGGCGCTGTACAGCTCCAGCAGTCCATAGGCAAGAAAGGCGTAGTCATCCAGCTTACCCGGATGGGCGGCATCCCCGTCCCGCCAGCGGGCCAGCAATCGGCCATCTGAGGTGGTAAGCTTTTCCGCAAGGAACTCCGCCGTCTGGCGGGCGGCGTCCAGATACCAGGGTTCGTCCAGCACCAACCCTGCCCGGGCCAACGCCGCCATTGCCAGCCCGTTCCAGGCAGTGAGCACCTTGTCGTCCCGGTGGAGCGCTGTCCGGCTCAGGCGGTAAGCGTACACTTGTTCCCTCAGCGCCGCCATATCCTCCGGATCCTGATTAAACTGGGATTGGCCCAGCAGGTTTGGGATGCTTTTGCCCTCAAAGTTGCCCTCTGGGGTGATGCCGTACCATTGACAGAAGCGCAATCCGTCCACGCCGCCCAGCGCTTGAGCCAGCTCATCGGGGGTCAGCGCGTAATACTTTCCCTCCACACCGTCGCTGTCCGCGTCCTGCCCGCAGCAGAAGCCGCCCTGGGGGCCGGACAACTCCCGCAGCACGTAGTCCAGCGTGCGGCGGGTGATTTTCCCGTAGATGGGGCAGCGGGTATGCTGAAACGCCTCTGTATAAGCCAGGGCCAGCAGAGCGTTATCATAGAGCATCTTTTCAAAATGGGGGACCAGCCAGTGCTGATCGGTGGAGTATCGGGAAAATCCACCGCCCACATGGTCGAACAGCCCACCCCGATACATGTTGTTTAGAGTGTGCAGGGCCATTTCCCGTGCGTGTTCCTCCTTGGCGAGTTGGGCATAACGCAACAGGAAGATCAGATTATGGGGCGTGGGAAACTTGGGTGCGGCGCCAAAGCCGCCCCACCGCTCATCGTAACTCTGGGCAAACTGGCTAACCGCCTGCCGGACGAGTTCCCGGCTGGGTGTGCCGGGGCGGGCCTGCCCCTCCTGCTGCAAATGGGCGGTGAGGGTGTCCCCGGTGACCAGCACTCCCGCCCGATCTTCCCGCCATAGGCGGGCCGCCTTTCTAAGCAGGTGCAGGAGTTGGTCCTTTGGCAAATAGGTGCCTGCCCAGAAGGGCTTTTGGTCCGGAGTCAGTAGCACGGTCAAAGGCCAGCCGCCGGAGCCGTTCATGGCCAGACATGCCGCCATATACACCGCGTCCACATCGGGCCGCTCCTCCCGGTCCACCTTGACGGGGAGGAAGGCGGCGTTGACGGCCTGTGCCACCGTCTCGTCCTCGAAAGACTCATGGGCCATGACGTGGCACCAGTGGCAGGTGGAGTAGCCAATGCTCAGGAGAACCGGTTTGTCGGTGCGCTTTGCCTCCTCAAAGACCTCCGGTCCCCAGGGACGCCAGTCCACTGGGTTTTCTGCATGCTGGAGAAGGTATGGGGAACGTTCCGTGCTCAGACGGTTGCTCATTTGTGTTCCTTTCCGGGACCGCTAAGCCGCGGCCCTGATGGTTTGATTGTTTCAGTATTTGCGGTCCGGCGGACAAATATTTAAGAGCCCACAATGGTGCCGCCGTTGGGGTGGAGCACCTGCCCGGTCATGTAGCTGGAATCGTCCGAGGCCAGGAAGACATAGCAGGGGGCCACCTCGCAGGGCTGGCCCGCCCGGAGCATGGGCACCTTGGAGGTGCTGGAGCCGAAGGTGCGCACCTCCTCCGCCGAGAAGGACGCGGGAATCAGTGGCGTCCAGATGGGGCCTGGGGCTACGGCATTTACCCGGATGCCCTGATCCACCAGGGACAGTGCCAGGGAACGGGTGAGGGACACGATGGCGCCTTTGGTGGCGCTGTAGTCGATGAGATCCTTATGACCCTGGTAGGCGGTGACGGAGGTGGTGTTGATGATGGAGCTTCCAGGGTGGAGGTGGGGCAGAGCGGCTTGAATCAGATAGAAGAAGGAGTACACATTGTTCTGAAACACCAGGGAGAGCTGTTCCCGGGTAATATCCAGGATGCTCCGCCGGATGAACTGGACGGCGTGGTTGTTAATCAGAATGTCCAGTGTACCGAAGTGCTCCACCGTCTGCTCCACACAGCGCTTGGCGAATGCCGGATCTTTCAGATCGCCCCGCAGGAGCAGGCATTCGCCGCCCAACTGGCGAATGTGTTCGGCGGTCTCCTGGGCATCCCGATCTTCATCGTAGTAGGCGATGGACACTTTTGCCCCCTCTTTCGCGATAGCGTAGGCCACCGCCCGTCCAATGCCGCTGTCCCCGCCAGTAATGAGGGCCACGCGGTTGGCGAGCTTTGGGCCGGTCGGAGCGCACTCTGAGATGGGGCGTGGGTTCATCTGACATTCCAGACCGGGCTGCTGGTCTTGGTGCTGGGGCGGAAAGCTGTGGGGCGCGGTTTGGCCAATGGGACAGTTCTGACATTCCATAAAGAAATCCCTCCTTCCGCCTATTTTATGGCAGGAGAAGGGAGAAAGTGCGGTGCGTAAACCACAGTTCCCGGCATACTTTCCTCCAATGTTGGAAAACTACAAACAAACGAGGAGGTATTGCCATGTTCAAACACGAAAAAGCACTGTTCCATCCCGTGGGTGTGGAGCGTCCCAACCCCCAGTATGCCGCTTTGCTACAGGAGCAGCTGGGCGGCGGAAACGGCGAACTGAAAGCCGCCATGCAGTATATGTCCCAGTCTTTCCGTATCAAGGATCAGAAGATTAAGGATTTATTTCTGGATATCGCGGCGGAAGAGCTGGGCCATATGGAAATGGTGGCTCAGACCATCAACCTACTCAACGGCCACGATGTGGATGCAGACCAGGTCAAGGCGGGCGAGATCCAGACCCATGTCCTGCTTGGCCTGAACCCAGGGCTCATCAATGCCTCCGGCTATTCCTGGACGGGAGACTATGTGACCGTCACTGGCGACCTATGCGCCGATCTGCTCAGCAACATCGCCTCCGAACAGCGGGCCAAGGTGGTGTACGAGTACCTGTACCGCCAGATCGATGACAAGAAGGTACGGGCAACCATCGATTTTCTTCTCAACCGGGAGGAGGCCCACAACCAGATGTTCCGGGACGCGTTCAACGAAGTGCAGGACACCGGCTCCAATCGGGACTTTGGCACGACTAAGGCGGCGAAGATGTACTTCTCCATGTCCAATCCCGGCCCCAACGCTTTCGCTGGGAACGATGTGAACGCCCCCAATTTTTCGAAATGACAAGGTGGCCGGCTCCAGAATCATGTTTTTGTCATGATCCTGAAGTCGGCTGCTTTTATAATGAAACATCCGCTATCCCGCATATACGCCCCTATGCCGAAAACGCAGCCTGCAAGCAGTGCCACAGCTGACCCAATAAGA
>CAJTTS010000143.1 GCA_910579155.1 uncultured Oscillospiraceae bacterium
ACCGCCGGAATGGGCACCGATCTGCGGGAGCTGCGTGGCGCCGGAAAGGCGGGCTTTCTGGTGGCGCTGTGCGGTGTGCTGGTGCCCATGCTGATGGGCACGGGCTTTGGCTGGCTGGCGGGAAAGGCGGGGTGGTTGCCGGGAAACACCTTCCTGGAGAACATCTTTTTAGGCACGGTGCTTACCGCCACCTCTGTGAGCATTACTGTGGAGACCCTCAAGGAACTGGGGCACCTGGACACCCGGGTGGGCAGCACGATCCTGGCCGCCGCCCTCATTGACGACGTGCTGGGCCTGGTGGCCCTGACGGTGGTGTCCAGCATGGCGGGGGACGGAAGCGGCCTGCTGCTGGTGCTGCTGAAGATTGTGTTGTTTTTTGCCTTTGCCGTCGCCGCCGCCTACGGGGGCATCCGGCTGTTCCGCTGGATGATTTCCCATGCCCATCAGAAGAACCTCCGGCGCTATCCGGTCTTCGCCTTTGTGCTGTGTCTGCTGCTGGCCTACTGTGCGGAGGAGTTTTTCGGCGTGGCCGATATTATCGGGGCCTTTGCCGCGGGGCTGGTGGTGGCCTGCACCCCCAAGGCCGATTACATCCGCTCCAAGTTTGAGCCTTTGAGTTACCTGCTGCTGACACCGGTGTTCTTCGCGGGGATCGGCATCAAGGTGGAACTGCCCCGGCTGAGCGGGACGCTGGCGGTCTTTTCCCTGCTGCTTCTGGCTGTGGCGGTGTTGTCCAAGATCATCGGCTGCGGCCTGGGGGCCAAACTGTGCGGCTTTGACGGAGCGGAATGCCTCCAGGTGGGGACAGGAATGGCCTGCCGGGGCGAGGTGGCTCTGATCGTGGCCAACCGGGGGCTGACTATGGGAGCGCTGAGCCAGGCTATGATGACCCCTATTGTAATCACTGTGGTAGGCTGCGCCGTGCTGACGCCGGTTCTGCTGAAGCTGTGCTTCAGCGGGCAACCCAAGAGTACAGCGGCGGGCAGCGCGCTGGCTGACCGCTACCATAAGGTGGAGCAGCTGGAGCTCATGTCCGATGAAATGCTGAGAAAAAAGCCGCAATAACATAGTTTCAGTTTTTCACCAGAATCGTTTCTTCTTCATGATCCACAGGCAGAGGGATACGATCAAAGCGCTTGCGATGATGACCGCCAGGTAGCCGTATTTCCACGTTAACTCCGGCATATTTGTGAAATTCATCCCATACCATCCCGCTACCAGAGATAAGGGAAGGAAAATGGTGGTTACAACTGTCAGAATTTTCATGATCCGATTTTGACGGATATCAATCTCCGCCTGGAACAGCTCCCGGAGCTGAAGGCCATACTCCCGAAGGGTCTGCGCCTCGCTGTTCAGCCGTCCGATCCGTTTTTCCACCATGTGGAACATTTGCAGTTCACTGTCGCTAAAAAGAGCGTTTTCGTTTTCCTGGAACTCGCAGACCATGTCATCCAGCTGTGTATAGTACCGAATCCATTTGAAAATTTCCTTGCGCAAGGCGGTCATTTGAGGGTTGAACTGCTCCAGTTCCCCGGAAAGGACTTGCTCCTCCATCTGATTCATGCGATCCTCCAGTCCCTGGAGATGATGGAGGTCCTTGGCAATCAGCAGCTCCAAAAACCCATAGAAAAAACCACCGATGCCCAGCTCGCGCTGCGCGGCTTCTTTCCGCAGGTGCTGAATGGCAGAGCGGGCTGTTCCAGTGTCGTCACACAGCACGACCCGCCCTTCGGTCAGAAGATATCCAAAGGCGATAGGGGTATGCTCCTTCGTGTGCCGTGGGGTGACGATCGTTCCGCACAGGCAGTTATACCGTGATTCCGCCTTACATACACGGGCGTCCTGAGCGGAGGGAGTATGACAGAGAATATGCTCTAAACCTGAAACGCCGGCGCCTTGTTTCAGCTCCTCTGATGTTAAAAGAATCAGAACGCTCCCGCCCGAATCCGGGATATGTTCCAGTTGTTCCAGGGCCGCACGGATATTATACAGGTACATAATAACCTCCAACCTCCTGAAGCTGATTTGATATCGGTATTGTACCACAGCGGCTGCAAAGCGCAAGAGTGCAAATGAAAAAAGCTCGATAAAAATTGTATGTAATCTAAAAATCACATATTTTGTGAACAAAACTCGGTGATTTTGTAAACATTAGCACTCTCATATTGACAGTGCTAATCCGCTGTGGTATAACAGTCTTGTTCCAAGGGAGGGAGCCAAAAGGTTCCCCCGACAGGGCATTTCAAGAATAAGAATGGAGGAATGACTTATGATGCCCAGTATTTTTGGAGAAAATCTGTTCGATGATTTCTTTGGCCGTGATTTTGATCTGTTCCCGGCGCTGCCCGGCGGCAATCCCCTGTATGGGAAACACGCCAAGAACCTGATGAAAACCGACGTACGAGAGACCGAAGACACCTATGAGTTGGACATTGACCTGCCCGGCTTTAAGAAGGATGAGATCAATGTGGAACTGAAGGATGGTTGTCTGTCTGTCAGTGCGGCCAAGGGGCTGGACAAGGACGAGACAGATAAAAAGGGCAGGTACATCCGCCAGGAACGCTATGCCGGTACCTGCTGCCGCAGCTTTTATGTAGGTGAAGGAGTGGAGTCCAAGGATGTGTCCGCCAAGTTTGAGGACGGTATCCTGAGACTCTCCCTGCCCAAGCGGGAGCGGAAGCAACTGCCCAACACCACCACAATCGCCATCGAATAACAGACAGCGAACTCCAGGTCTCCAGGCTCAAGCGATTCCGGAGGCCTTTCGGTATACCGGAAAATTTCTGCCTATTATGGAAAAGACATGACTGCTGCAACACGGAAACAGGAATAGGAGGAATAACATATGCCCCTGTTTGTAAAACGGGAAGAGGTCTTCTGCAAACGGGACAAGGCGGGCTGGGAAGCGGCCCAGGAGGCGCTGAAAGCCGCCGGTATCCGGGGAGTGAGGGCCCGGCACTGCGAGGTAGAGCCTCCAGTGGGAGGTTGCGGCTGCAAGCTGGACATCCGCAATTTCGGCCCCAGGGGCCGGATCGACCGGGAACAGTACTTTATCACTGTCCCGGCGGAGGAAGCGGAGAAGGCCCGTAAGGTCCTGGAAGGACTCATATCGTGTTAAAAATGGTCCAGCCAGTGGCCATATGCGGGAAGGACAAAAAGTAAGAAAACCGGGAACGAAGCTTCAATTCCCGGCTTTGTATTGTCAAAAAGAAAACCACGGGCATAGCCCGTGGTTTTCTTTTTGACAATAGACGCAGTGGACCATGGACTTTTAAATCCGGGGCCCACTGCTATACGGATTTTAAAGTGTCTTTCAAGCTCTGCTTCGCAGCTGCGGCGATATCGAGAATAATCCGCTGATTTCTGCACTGTTCTCAGCGGCTTCAAATTTCCGGACAAACTGTGCGGCAACAGCCTTTTTCTTCTCAAAACTGAGAGAGAAAGTCCAAAACTGCTGGCATGACCGGGCGCCTTTGTTCACGGCGCTGCGCCTCCAATATCAGTGGAGCGATTTGGATAAATCTAAATCTTGACGTAGCTTTCTCTACTCCCAGGACCACTCCTGACTTGTGGTTTCTGGTCAGTCCGTATTGCGTCAGGTATGATATATACAGGATTGGTGTTCAGACAGACGCCAGCCCAAAATAAAATCAAAAAAGGAGGTATGGGACAAGCATAATTATCTTGTCCCAAACAAAATGAAAATCAGGACTGATTTCGTGAGCAATTCCAGCAGCAGCAGCTTTATCCTGGCACAGAAAGGAGCGTTCAGCGAAAAACAGAAGGAGACGATTCTTGAATACGTTATCAAGGAGATGCTGGGGAAAAATATCCTGACCCCGGAGAGTACCAGGGAAGAGATTCAAGCGGTTTTTGACGACCACTACATGAAGGAGGAACAGAAGAACTCCATCCGGCAGGCACTGGCTGAGGGGAAGAGCATCCGCCTGGGTAACGTGAATTTTGAGTGCTGTGAGGATATGTACGCCATGATGTTCACAAACCTGTGGGAAGCCTTGGAGGAGGCCGACCCTGACACCTTTACAGCAATTGAGGGTGATTTGGATTATTGAGGCGGGGGTGATTTCCGGTATGCGCATACGGAAAGACAAGGATTTTATATCCATCTTTGATGAGGCGACAGGCCGGTATGTCCGGTCCGGCGTATTCAAGGATGGAGCGGAGACCAAACAGGACCCGTTCATGGCCTCCTTCCCGGAGCTTCTGGATGTGGGTATCATGGGCCACTGTGTCCACGGAAAGTCCGGCCTGTGTGTGAAGGCGGGAGTGGAGTGCTATCAGGACGGCCTCCACGCCGCCGCCCCCAACATGACGCTGGAGGATTTTAGGGAAATCGTCCGGCAGTGCAGAGGCAAAACATATCAAATCGCCTTGGGCGGCTGTGGAGACCCAGACCAACATGAGCACTTTGCGGAAGTCTTGGAGGCCTGCCAGAGCGATGGCATTGTGCCGAACTTCACCACCTCGGGCCTGGGGTTTAATTCTGAAATTGCCCAACTTTGTAAGAAGTACTGCGGAGCCGTAGCGGTAAGCTGGTACCGCAGTACCTATACTCTGAAAGCCATTGACTGTCTGCTCCGGGGCAGTGTGAAGACAAATATCCACTATGTCATCAGCAACAGCACGATTGAAGAGGCAATCACTCGCCTAAAAGAGCGCAGTTTCCCAGTTGATGTCAATGCCATTGTGTTTTTGCTTCATAAGCCGGTTGGGTTGGGGAGCCAGGCACAGGTTTTGAAATGTAATAATCCCCAAGTACGTGAGTTTCTCGACCTGGCCTGCAGCGACAAGCATGGCTATAAGATCGGCTTTGATTCCTGCTCCATTCCGGGGCTGATTTCGCAGTCAATCGATGTCAACCAAGACAGTGTCGATACCTGCGAAGGTGCCCGCTGGTCGGCTTATATCACTTCTGATATGGTGATGCTCCCCTGCAGCTTTGACAATCAAGCCCGGAGATGGGCAGTGGATCTGCGAACTCATACCATCCAGGAAGCTTGGGATAGTCCGGCTTTTGAGGATTTCCGGAACCGTCTCCGCCAAAGTTGCCCTGACTGTGAGCACAGGCTGGCGTGTATGGGAGGCTGCCCCATCTGCCATGAGGTAGTCCTCTGCCCGGAACATATGCATAAATAGAGGCAAAGATGGACTCTTTAATCATTATTCCATGGCAAGCCGTTTGTAAGCGTCTTGATTTCTAGCAAGAAACAGCTTAGATACTTGTTTTACCTCTTCGTCCGTTGCGACGGTGTCCCCATCAGCATTATGATAGTCGGTATCGGTCTGCTTTAGAGGTAAACCTAATTCCTCGTTATCCTTTCCTATTTTCGATTGTTTTTCTGCGATAGTGTCCATGTTCTATCTCCATATCAACTTTCTTTTGCCTTTTTCGTTGCTTTTTATTATACCATAAAACTGGAGTGAATAAACGTCTAAAAAATGAAGTAAGGGAGACGGTGCTGCCGCCTCCCTTGTTCCATTTTAAGCTGCTTGACGATTGTTTCTCAAGCTTATCTTTGTTGCCTCCGCGACATCGACAATAATCCGCCGTTCATAGGGCAGACAATCATCCATCAGTTTTTGAATCTCTGGCAGAAATGCAGACGTACCAATGGCGCTTGTCCCGCTGAGCAGCCAGTCAACGGTTACATTCAAGGCTGCCGAAATGCGGACGAGGGTGTCCAAGCTTGCTTTCTTTCGCCCACATTCAATATGGCTCACAAACGAAGCGGACAGGTCAACTATCTCTGCGATTGCTTCTTGTGTATAGCCCATGAGCTTGCGACGATCGCGAATCCTTGCTCCGACCTGTTTATAATTAACATTCATGAGATATCTCCTTTCCGTCCCCAAATGACCAACTTGGTCATTTGGGGCGGTTATCTTTCGTTATGCTGCGCTGCGGAGCAGGAGCATTCTGGTCTTTTGGACCAGCATCGACTTCCGCTGATGGGGAACACGCTGCATAGCGGAGTCCAGTGCGTCCCGGTCACCGAAGAGCATGACTTCCTTTTTGGCCCGGGTAATGGCAGTGTACAGAAGGTTGCGTATCATCATACTCTGCAGCTGCTTGGATACCGGCATTAGGACGGTGTCGTACTCGCTGCCCTGGGACTTGTGGACCGTGATGGCGTAGGCCGTACACATATGGGCAAGCCCGCTGGTGTCGTCCCAAGTAGGACGGCGCCCATCTGGCAGAGCTACCGAGTAGTCGGGCGTTTCGTATGGCTGGGAGCGGATTCGCAAAATACCGACATCTCCGTTGCAGCACCGCCGCTCCCGGTCATTTTTGGTGACCATGACCCGGTCGCTGTCCCAGAAAGCGGGGCCTTTCTCCAGTTTGAGGGAGTGCTTGTCCTCAAAGGGAGGATTCACCAGCGGCTGAATCGCTTGGTTCAGGCTTTGGACCGACAAATCAGTCGCCTTATTGAACGGGGAGAGGACCTGGACGCTCTCGCTGGCCAGATACCGCTTTACCGCTTCATCACGGATGGCGGCTTGGATATCCTTTTCTGCAAGCTGTACCAACTGGAAACTGTCGTCAAAGACCAAATCGGAGGCTCGGGAGAGGGAGGAAAACTGCGTGGTGTTGTGAACGAGACCAGTAGCGTCTTTGGACTGACGATGGGTCGTTTTCAGTGTGATACTAGGGCACCCTAATGCCAGCAGGTCAGGGAGAATATTGCCGGCGCCTACGGAGAGCAGCTGGTAAGGGTCGCCTACTAGCACGACATGGCAGGTATCAGGAACCCTCTGAAGGATACCCGCCAGCATTTC
>CAJTTS010000144.1 GCA_910579155.1 uncultured Oscillospiraceae bacterium
AATTTGCGATCTGCGACGATGAACCCATGATGGCCCGGGAGCTTGCCGGCCATCTCGCGGACTATATGAAAGAAAATCGAATCACCGCTTATTCGGTCAGCAGTTTTCACGATGGCCGCGCCCTGCTGGAGAGCGGCACCAGCTTTGACGTGATTTTCCTGGACATCCAGATGGAGCAGCCGGACGGGATGGAGACGGCCAGGCTGCTGCGCCGGCGGGGAGACCACAGCCTGTTGGTCTTTGTAACGGTTCTAAAGGAGCTTGTTTTCGACGCGTTCCAGGTGGAGGCATACGATTACCTGCTCAAGCCCCTGGACAGCGCCCGCTTCCATCAGACAATGAATCGGGTTCTCCGTTCCCTGAAACAGAGAACATCTGAGAACATCGTGATCCAGCGGGGAACCGGCTGCGAGGTCGTTGTCCTGTCGGATATTGTGTACTGTGAGGTATTGGGCCGGAAAATCTACCTTCACAAAAATGACGGGACAGTGAGAGATTACTACGACAAGCTGGAGGATCTGGAGCGGCGGGTGGACGGGCGCTTTTTCAAGTGCCACCGGAGCTATTTAGTCAATTTAGACTATGTGCGCGGGTGCCAGGATGGGCAGGTTCTGCTGTCCCAGGGGGAGCGCATCCCCGCCTCCCGGCTACGGGAGCGGGAACTGACCCAGGCCCTTTTGCGCTATATGAAAGAGAGGAGTATCTGATATGGACTATTTCGCTCTGCTTCTGGACAGTCTCTGTCTCCTTGTGGGACATGGGGTGATGCACATGGTCTTTATCAGCCGCTTCACCGGGAAGAAACTGAAAAAATGGTATTTTGCCGCTTATTTTCTCATCCTGGGTATGATTCAGCTTATCTCGGACAGACTCGCCCTTAACGGGACACTCCCCGTTGGCGTGGGTGTGCTGGCGCTCTACGGGCTCAGCCGCTATGGGATGGGAAACCAGCGGTCCGTGTCCTGGCTGGCCGCCGTGCTGTCCTTCTACATTTCACAGCTCTCCTTCGGGATCATCAACTCCGTGGAGGCGGCGCTCTTTCCACGCTTTATCGGCAGTCCGCTGTTTTATCTGCTGTTTTTGGCGGCACAGCTCCTGTTCCTTGGGCTGTGCGCCGGCAGCTATTATGCTGTACTGAAGCTCCTGGCCTGGACAGAGGACAGTCAGACGCCTTATATCGGACTTCTGCTGTTTCCGGGACTGTTTTTCTTTGCCGCGGAGCTGTATATCCTCCAGACGGCCTACAGCTTTTTTGCCCCCACCATTTCTCTGGAGGAGGTTGGCAAGCACAGTACGCTGCTGCTCCTGCAAGTCATGGGGCTGGCGGCGCTGCTGTGTACCCTGTACGCCTACCGCCAGCTCTGCCGGGGCTTTCAGGCCCAGGCGGAGCTGCAATCGCTGACCCAGGCGGCCCATGAGCAAAAGGTCTATATTGCGGAGGCCCAGGCCCGTTACGAGCAAACGAAATCCTTCCGCCATGACATCAAAAATCATCTGTCTGTTCTGGATGGCTTGCTCAGGAGCGGAAAGCCGGAGGAGGGCAGGGAATACCTGAAAAAGCTGGAGGCCGTCTCGGAGGCTCTATCCTTCCCGTACCAGACCGGCAACCCGGTGGTGGATATTCTATTGGGGGAGAAGCTGGGGCTGGCGAAGGAAATCGCGGCGGAGGTGTCCCTGGTCCTTCCCAAGCCCTGCGGGATCGACGATTTTGACCTGTGCGTGCTTTTTGCCAACGCCCTGGACAACGCCATCGCCGCCTGTCGAGCCAATGATGGGGCCAAGGCCATCCGCATCGGCGGGAAGCAGCAGGGAGATTTCTACATGCTGACCTTTGAGAACACCTGCTCGGATGGACCGCTGCCCCCGGCGGGAACGGGGCTTTCCAACATCAACGCGGTGGCGGAAAAGTATCATGGGGCGCTGATGACGGAGAAAAACGGGGGGCAGTATTATCTGAGTGTATTGCTGAATATTTCATCCTGTAATTTGTAATTTTAAGGGGACCGCTTATGTGTCATGGGTATGTTCGTGGAATGATTGGCGCAATCTGGCTGATCGCAGCGGTTGCAAGTGTGTGTATCCGGTAAACCAAAGGACGCTGCCCGCTACGCTGTTTTATGCGTTTTATTTTTCTGTTCCACATATACAGCTTGGAAAAAGACAAAAAAGACGGAAAGAAGAAGGAAATTGATGATGGAATCGATACTTTATGTTGAGGATGATCTGAGTCTGATTGATGGTCTGGAATACACACTGGAAGCCAACGGATATTCGGTGGACAACGCACGGACAGTCAAGCAGGCGCTAGTATTATTCAATCGTAAATCCTATCATTTGCTCCTGCTGGATGTTACCCTGCCGGATGGCAGCGGATTTGAAATCTGTAAAGAAGTGCGGAAAAGCTCTTCGGTTCCGATCATCTTTTTAACGGCATCCGATCAGGAAATCAGTATTGTGAAGGGCCTGGATATGGGCGGAGACGACTATATCACAAAACCGTTTAAGCTCAACGAACTGCTGTCGAGAATCAAAGCTCTGCTCCGCCGTTCTGCCAGATTTTCTCAATCGGTGTTTTTAGAGGCAAACGGTATAAAAGTGGATCTGATGGAACGTCTCGTCTGGAAGAACGGCGTTTTGTTGGACCTCCCCCTGGTTGAATATAAGCTGCTTTGCCTGTTGATGAACAACCCGAACCATCTGCTGACACGGGAAACCATTTTAGACAGCCTGTGGGATGGAGCCGGCAATTATGTAGATGATAATACTCTCTCCGTCTATGTACGCCGCCTGCGAAACAAAATTGAAGAAACGCCTAACGCTCCCCGGCATCTGCTGACAGAGCGTGGGATTGGATATAAGTGGGTTGTGGAGTGAAAAACGCTATGCGGAAATTAGGAAAAGAAGCTAAAACGCTATTACTTGGAATCACCATTGTGTGCGGCCTGTCCTTCCTGTTTGCTTTCGGTATTTCCTCTGTCCTGACAAAAAATTTTCAAAGCAGTTTGGTGAACCATGACTACGGTGTGGCCGGGTATCTTTTGAACCATGACGATGTGTTTGTCCTCTCCGCCTTTACCGATGAAAAGGGCGAAGAGGACATTCTTTGCGGTCTTAATGCCCTGTCTTTACTTGGGTATCATGAATCCGCTCCAGTCAGATTGCTCCCGGCAGTTTCCGCATACCGGAATAAAGTCCTGCTGTCCCTGGGCGGTCTTTTGCTTTTTGTTTTTGCTGCAATCTATGTTTTCTTATTTCTGTATTTACGCAGGCAGCGCAAAGCGATTTGGGATGCCGGGCGGGCGATTCAAGCATTTCTTGATGGAAATACCGCGTCGCGGATCGAGTGTGAGCAGCCCGGCGGCTGGTACAGCTTGTTCCATCAGGTGAATGAACTGTCCGCCATCCTCTCCGCCCATGCGGAAAAGGAGCGGCAGACGAAAGAATTTTTACAGGGGATGATCTCCGATGTATCGCATCAACTCAAAACGCCGCTCTCCGCTTTGAAGATGTATCAGGAAATTATCGGTAGCCATACCGCTGATCCGGCGGCTGTCATTAGCTTTTCTCAGAAGGCTCTGCGTGAGATCAAACGAATGGAGGCGGTGGTCTATACGCTTCTGAAATTAGCGCGGCTGGATGCGGGGATGATCCAGATGCAGAAGGCGCCGGAAAATATGGATATGCTCATGCAGGATGTCCTGGAGCGGTTTGAGGTTCGCGCTAAGCAGGAGGGCAAAGTCATAACGCTGTCAGGAAACAATGATGTGTCTCTTTCCTGTGACGCTCTGTGGATTTCAGAAGCAGTTGGTAACATTGTCAAGAACGCTTTAGATCATACCGGATCAGGCGGTCGCATCAACATTTCTTGGGAGCAAGGCGCTATTATTACAAAAATTGTGATAGAGGACAATGGGGCGGGGATTTGCCCGGAAGATCTGTATAACATTTTCAAGCGATTTTACCGCAGCCGGTTTTCGCAGGATACACAGGGCATTGGATTAGGGCTTCCGTTGGCAAAGACCATTGTGGAGCTTCATGGAGGAACGATTTCTGTGGCGAGCAGACTCCATACCGGAACTTCATTTACCATCAGCTTTTTCCATCTTACAAATGAGTAAGATAGAAGTCACTTGAAAGTAAGCTGGAGGGGGTATGATGGAACCGTAAGGAGGTACTTGCCATGAATATTCTTGAAGTACAAAATCTGTGTAAAACCTATGGGTCAGGAGAAGCGGAGGTCAACGCCTTGAATCAGGTCTCCTTCTCCGTCCGCAAAGGGGAATTTATCGCCATCATCGGGGAATCCGGCTCAGGCAAAAGCACACTGCTGAACATTGTGGGAGGGCTCGACAATCCTACGTCAGGCAAGGTCTGGATCGATGGGAAAGATGTATTCTCCATGTCCGAAAAGAAGCTGACCATTTTCCGGCGGCAGCACATTGGATTTGTTTTTCAGTCCTTTAATCTGATTCCGGAACTGAACGTGGAGCAGAATCTGACTTTCCCGCTCCTCCTGGACTACAAAACCCCGGATCATAAATTTGTGGATGAATTGCTGCATGTGCTGGGATTGGCGGAGCGCCGGAAGCATCTGCCCAGTCAGCTTTCCGGCGGACAGCAGCAGCGCGTGGCGATTGGCCGGGCGCTCGTTACCCGCCCGGCCCTGATTATGGCCGATGAACCCACAGGAAATCTGGACAGTAAAAACAGCCAGGAAGTCATTGCGCTCCTGCAATCCATGTCGGCCAAATATCAGCAGACGATTCTGATGATTACCCACAATGAAAATCATGCGGGAGCCGCCGACCGTGTTTTCCGTATGGCGGACGGCGTTTTGAAAGACCTGGGGGGTGTCCGGCAGTGAAAAGCTATCTTGCCCTTGTCCCTCAATATGAGCGGGTACATCGAAAGAGCAGCAGGATGTCCGTTCTCTGCATTGTTTTCTCGGTGCTGCTTGTAACAGCCATCTTCAGCATGGCGGATATGGCGCTCCGTGCGCAAAAAAGCTATTTTATTAAAACCAACGGAGAGTATCATGCCAGTGTGAGCGGCATCAGTGAGGAAACCGCCGAACTGATCGGCGCACGGCTCGATGTGGCCGTCTGCGGCTGGACCTATCAGGGCAGTATGGGAATGATCGGCTCCAAAACGGTCAGCTTTGCCGGCGCCAGCGAGGACGCTTTCTCGATTTTGACAGAGATGGAGCTGCAAAGCGGGACATACCCTGCCCGGCCTGATGAAGCCCTGCTCAATCAGACGGCGCTGGAGCAGATGGGGCTGTCAGTCGGTGATACGGTCACAGTTGCTCTATCAGATGGCAGGTCGAAGGATTACCATGTGACTGGGATACTGCGGGATATGGGCAGCCTGCTTAAAGCGGACGTGTATGGCATGGTAATGAATGAGGACGGATTTCGGGAGATTGCGGATGAAAACGCCAAGGACGGAACGACTTTTCGCATCCAATTCAAGCCCGGAGTCAATATCCGCTCCGCTATCCGGGAAATCCGGGACGCCTATGGCCTCTCTGACCGGCAGGTGGCGGAGAATACCGCTCTGCTTGGCCTGATGGGGCAAAGCGAAAACAGCACCATGCAATCCCTCTATATTGTGGCCACATTTCTGATTCTGTTGGTACTAATTGCGGGAACAGTCATGATTGCCGCCAGCTTCAACACGAATGTTTTGGAGCGGGTCCAGTTTTACGGCCTGCTTCGCTGTCTGGGCGCGGGCAAAGGACAGGTGAAGCATTTTGTGATCCGGCAGGGGCTGCGGCAAAGCATGAGAGGCGTCCCCATCGGTTTGATTGCCGGTCAGGTCGTAACATGGTGCGCCTGTTTCCTGCTGAAATCCGTCAGCGGGGACCGTTTTTCTGAAATTCCCATGTTTCAGTTCAGTATCAGCGGTCTGCTGGCCGGGGTGATTGTTGGGTTCCTGATCGTGATCCTGGCGTCTTTGTCGCCGGCAAAGAAAGCTGCACGAGTGTCGCCCATCACAGCAATCAGCGGCAATACCCAGCTTACAGAACATAAAAAGGCCGCGAATACAAGCTGTCTTCGGGTGGATACCGGAATGGGAGTTTTTCATGCGGTGTCCGGCAAAAAAAACCTGTTCCTCATGACCTGCTCCTATGCCATCAGCATTATGATGTTCCTGTCCTTCCAAGTGCTGGTCGTTTTCCTGGGTGAAGGAATGCCCGCTCTTACACCATCCGCCGCTGATTTATCCGTAACAATGGGCAGCACAGCCCTGGACAGAACACTGGTGGATCAAATCAGCGCCATGGACGGTGTTAAACGGGTATTTGGACGAATGGAGTGCGCGGGTCTTGCGGTTTCGTCTGATGGTGGCGATGGGACAATTACACTGGTTTCATACGATGAACTCCAATTAAAGTGGGCAAAAGAGGAGTTAAGCCAAGGAAGCGTTTCCTCCGTTCAAGACAGCAGCGGCTATGTTTTAGCGGTCTATCAGGATGGCCGGAATTGGGCAACCGGCGGTACCTTGACAATCAGAACCGCCGCAGGAGAGCAGCAGGTAATCATAGCCGGAGTCTTACCTGCCACTCACTCAGTCAATGGCGCGGGAAGCTGCGGTTATGTGGTTTGTTCGGAGCAAGCATTTCTTGAATTTGTTGGAGATACAGGCTATACAGCGATTGATGTGCAGTTTTCCGACACAAATGATGATGCTGTAGTTGCCGCAATTCGGAACCTGCTCCCAGCGGACAGTACGGTTTCTGACAAGCGCCTGAGCAATTCGGAATC
>CAJTTS010000145.1 GCA_910579155.1 uncultured Oscillospiraceae bacterium
TAAAGATAGAGAAACTAAAGACCAATCTATTACTGACCCATCAATTACCCATTCCTTTCCCTCCCTTTCACCCCCTCCCGCTGGGGCGGCTGTTGCGGCTTCGCCGCCGGAAAGGAAAGGAACGGAAGCGGCCACGCAGAGCGCCGTTGAGATTTATCGGGACATCATCAAGGAGAATATCGAGTACGACCACCTCCTGCGCCACTCCAAGATCGACCGGGAGGAATTGGACGGCATCGTGGAATTGCTGGTGGAAACCGTCTGCACGGCCCGCAAGACAATCCGTGTCGCCGGTGACGACTACCCCGCCGAGCTGGTAAAGGCCAAGCTGCTGAAACTGAACAGCGGCCACATTGAGTTCGTCATGGACTGTATGCGGGAGAACACCACGAAAATCCGCAACATCAAGAAATACCTGCTGGCGGTGTTGTTCAACGCTTCAACGGTTCCCAAATATCCGGGTCGGACACCAGCCCATCCCGGACAAGGCTATTGGAGATGCGACGGACGGCCAAAGCGTTGTGATAGCCCTTTACCAGCATACGGAGGATATACCCCCGGACGGCGGCGTTGTGACCGCCGATTTTCTCAAAATCCATGGTCAAACCCTCCCTTAGAGATTCCCATACTTTGCGATATCCTCAGCAGACAGCCCCATCAGCTCGTGCGCCCTGGAACGATGATGCGGCATCTGGGGAAGCCTCTCCGGGCAAACCTCACCCATGGGCACGACCTGGGGCGCAGCCTTAAACCATGATGTGAAGCCGTCCAAGTCCTTCATTGCGGACTGGAACGCCCAATCACGTTGGAAAGGCATTACTTTTCCGCTTCTCAGCGCCTCATCCACCGCGCTATCTACCTTCATCATGGTAACCTCAAATTGGCAATCGTCCGCTTTAAGTTTCAGCGCTTCCCGCCCTTCCAGCAAGGTGGCGACGGCCTGATAGATATCTTCCATGGTGGCGGTGTTGGGGTCAAGCTGTAACAGCTCCGCCAATGCTTCCATACCCTTACCGCTGCTGTCCGCCTCGCCCTGATCCGCGCCGCTCTCGCCCTCGCTGGGCTTCTCGCTACAGGCAATGGGCGTCATAGCGTCAATAGCGGGGGTGTTGGTGAGGGCGGCGGAATGGAGCGCAACCACCCGCCGCTCCTTGCCTTGGGTCAGGACAACCGGGGACAGGTAGCGGTACTCCCTGTTTTTCAGATATTCCGCCGCCCGTTCCGTCCAGTCCACAGCGCCGTAGATACCGTCGCTTCTCAGCACGATATCCTTGATCCAGCCCGCCGCCGGGGCCTGCATATCCTTCAAGGTCTGGTGCTCGTAGTCAATGGGGATTTGGAGCTGCCGCTCCGTGAACTTGCAGCGGATAGACTGGAAGGATTCGTTATCCACCAGGAAATCCCCTTTTGTGCTGTGAACCAGCCCCAGGGGGAGAAGCTTTACCAGCTTGTGGGGCGTTTGGGTACTGTAGCCGTTTTCCTCAAAGGGAAGGGAATTGCTCAGGATGATGTAATTGATATCCATAGCGCCCTCCCTTATGCCTTGGCGGGCATATCCGCCTCGCCGGTGGAACCAAAGGCCAGCTGCCACAGGCCATACCCGGCGTTGCAGCGGGCATCCACGCCATAGATAAACTCCTTCTTCATAAAAACGTTATCGTCGGTGGGGCTGTCTTTCGCAACAAGCTGGGCCTTGCGGCGGTTCTGGAAGATGAAGGGCTTGACGGGGCGCTTGGTGCACAGCAGGAACCACTGCTCCGGGTTAGCGGCCAGCTCCGGAACTACCAGCAACTCGGCGGTTCCCTTGTAGATGTTGACCTCCTGGTGAATTTCGTCAACCATGAGGATGGTACGGGCAATGGCTTCTTTCTGGGGAGCCACCACCAACAGATCGGGGACGATGTTCATAACCTCGCCCTGGTCGTTTACCAGGCACATCATCTGTGTACGGGCCGCGCCGTAGCTGTCGGGCGTAAGCTTGTACGTCCCCTTGTTGCTCTGAGGCTTGACCTTCGTCCCCTCAACGGCGGGGGTGTGGTTGTCGCTGATGAAGGGCTTGCCGTCGAAGCACAGCTCAGTAAAGGAACGGGGAAACAGACCGAACACCAGCTTGTCAGGGTGCTTCCGGGCGCTGTAGGCCAAATCCTGGAACATGGGTTTGTAGACGCCGATGCAGTCATCCTCCAAATCGTTGCGAGGGACGGACACGGTGGCCTCGAAGTCCTTGTTGCGGATGGTGTAGCCGTAGGCGGTCAGGCTCTTGATCTCCCTGTCCCCGATCCACTCCCGCATGGAGGGGACTGCTCCCAACCATGCGTAGCTCTCGTCCCGCGTCTCACTGGGAACCTCCATAGCCACGCGGGGGTACTGAGCCTCCATCTCCTGGAACGCCTTGTTGAACACTGTGTTGAAGCTCTGGAACGCTTCTCGGATTGTGCCACTGTTGATAATCATTTGATTTGTCCTCCTGTTTATTCAGATATGGGGTAAGCCGGTTTTTGCCGTACAATTTGCTGAACAAGCCGCTGGGTGATGCCATATCTTTCTGCAAGTTCTGGAATGTTGTAACCGTTGTACGCCTCTTTGATTTTCTGGTCTCTGAGCGGACGCAGAATACTTTCCGCTTGAGGCATATAGAAGGTTGAACCGCCAACCAGTACAGCCAATTTTAGAAGATTGTCCGCCCCGATTTCTTCAGCGATTCTTTTACAAATCCCATCGGGCAGCATGGAAGATGTAAGTTCATTTGTCCATGGCTCCAACACGCTATACACCGCCTTTCAGCAAATAAATTGCTTTTTAATAGTAACGCTATTTCTGCGAAAAGTCCTGTTGAAACACTTCTTGGAATTATTTCTAATCGAACTTTAAATGCAACAGCAAGACCCTATCATAGGCAATATTCACCACCTGTTCAATTCGCCGTTTAGAGGGTGCATAAACGGCTTTTGTCCGCAGATGGTCACATATACACACAGGCGCTTAAACCCCCGTTATCACGCGTGATAACGGGGGTAGAAACAAGATTATTCTTTGAGCTCCCGGAACACTTTCAAAACCTGCTCCGGAAATTTGGAATCGGAGATATGCCGCTCCATATCGGCCCCGGTCTGAACCCCGATATAAAAGCCCAGCAGAGACGAAGCCGAGACGATCCCGTTGATGGCATCATCGACCTCAACCTCCAATCGCCTATCGTTGGGGGCCATGCTGCCGATCAGCGCGAAGGCGTCAGCCTTCATGCGCTGTATGTAGCTGTCCCTCTCACTCAGCTCGCCGAACTCCTCGTGGAACTGCTCCCGTAAAGCGTCCAAAACTTTTTTACTCAACATTCCGTGGTTCCTCCTTACTTCATGCCTTCCAGAATCATCCGCATAGCGATTTTGTATCCGCAAACGAAACGCCGCTGCTCGGCTAAGCGCAGTTCATCTGCAACCATCTCCTGATAAGCCTCAAACCATTTTTTCTGTTTGGGATTGAGGCTATCCACTAAGGCATCAACGCTGTCACGGTATTTTTCAGCAATGTCTATGTCCTCCTGGCAGTGAACCGACGTATACTGCCAAAGGACCTCGCCCAGCTCCGCGATGGTCTCATTGTTCACTCTGCTGATATCCAGGTTGTCAAAGTTAAACTCTGCCACCAAAAAACACTCCTTTCAAATATCGGGCTTGCCCTATCTTGAAAAACTGTGAACCAGATGATATACTGTAGGGGACTTCTAGGAGGAAGTTTCCCCAGCGCCTGGGCGGCTGTTATTTGCGGTAGCAGCCGCCCTTTTCTCATTTATCCTGTCCGCTGTTGTGTGGGCATTCATGCGCAAACCTCCCCTAACAGCTGCCGGTGGGTATCACGAAGGTGCTTCACCGTAAGGGTGCTCCCCTGAGCGGCGGCAAATTCCGCTGCCACGTTATACAGCTTTTTGGCGGTGCGTAGGCTCTCGCCGTGGGCCAGCTTCAGCAGATAGCCGATACAGCTTTCACTCAGACCGGGGAACATGGCTTCCATTTCCTCGATTTTGTAATCGTTATATATCTTTTTGCGGATGACAATCCGGGTACGGAGCTGGTCAAACTCATAGCTGCGGCGTCCGGCTTTCATCTGACGGTAGATTTTGTCGTTGCCGGATAGGACGATACCCACCCCGGCCAGATCATTGAGATTGCGCACGGCCTGGAGTGCGTCCAGTGACAGGTGGTCGGCCTCGTCAATAATAATCAGGCGGTTTGTCCCGGCCAACTGCTCCACCAGAGTATTCATAAGTGCTGCTTTCCGGCCCGGAACCTGACGCCCCACTTGCTGGCAGATCAGGCCCAGTACGGCGGTGGCCGACGTAGTACAGGCGTTGGCTGTGATGAAGATAACTCCGGTATTCGTTTCGGCGTAGTGGCGAAGGGCAGTCGTTTTCCCCGCTCCTGCGTCACCACTCACTAAGGTGATATCGTTGTGCTGGTGCGCATAGAGACAGGTGAAAAGAACCTCCCGCGTGTTGTAGAGCTCGGGGTAGAAAGGCGTCTTTGAAACAGTGTTTAAACGCTCTTTACCGACGGTTAGATACTGGTTGATGGATTTGGCGACTTCCTCATTGTCCCCCGCGTAGCAACCATTTAGGAACTGCGAGATAACGGACGTGGAAAGCCCCGTTTCGCGGGATATCTGCCGCTGTGATTTGCCGCTCCGTTCCATAAAATCGGCAAGGGCGGCTCTAGTTTCGGCAAGCATTTCATTCCCTCCTTTACGCTTGCTTTTGGTAGAAATCTAACAGTGTGGCGCTTACACTATCCTCCTCTCGAATGCGCCGGGCGGTTTCGGTGCGGTCTGTGGCTTTGAGGATAGCAGTGTTCCGAGCTGCCTGGGGTGTTATATGCTCTACAATATCCGGCTCTCCGGATTCGTTGAACACCTTCTCCATGAGTTGATTTCTGGCAATGATTTCATGGATATCTACATCACGGGTGGGCTTGTACTTCTGAACCATAGTCCGCGCTTTCTTCTTTTCTTTTGCAGCCCTGATGTAGTCCTCCTCGCTGGTATGGCGGAACGGGGTGCGGATTTTAGCCTCTGCCATACAGATAGCGCGATTTTCCATATCAAAAACAGCTATTTTATCAATGTTATCCGGGTCATAGACCACAATGACACGTTCGCCCTGATGGTAAAGAAGTGCATCGTTGTAATAGTTGTTGTTCTTAATGGAAATCCCGTTTTTGTGGACGACGCGCTCCTCCGAGTTGCCACAGAGAAGGCGTAGGGCATCCAGATCACTGACAACCCGCTTTACTGCCAGATTTTCAGCGTATACTTGGTCTGGGCACTTTCCGCCCATGTCTATACCATCGCTTTTTTCTTGGTTGTACTCCGCTATGTAGGCGGTCAGTAGCTTGACAAACTCATCCAGCGTGGGGGCCTGTGCCACAATCTCTTTATTGGATATCTGCATACACTCAGGCCTGATTTTGGCGTTGCAGCCCGTATAAGTGCCGAACCGACGGCTGAAACGGTTGGTAAATGTACCGAAAAATCGCTCCACAGTTTTAGCCTGACCATGGTAGGGCGTTGCGTATATTTGACCTATACCAAGCTGGTTTACCAAAGACATAGGATAGTCCTTGCTGAAGCTTTTGGACCGATAATCCTTACCATTGTCAAAATAAACCTCGTTAGGCACTCCGTTTTGTTCCACGCCCAGACGGAAGCATTTCTTGACAGCTGTTGCGTTAGGGTCAGCGTCCCGGACCAGGAACGATACTACACGGTTAGAGCGTGCGTCGAAGAGCACCGTCAGCCATGGCCGGATTGCCCTGGCTCCGTCTGCGCTCTTAACAAACACATCTACAAGATGGTGGTCCGAGAACCAGATATCATTTGATGCAATGTCGAGCTTGCTGCGCTCCATGGAAGGAAGAGCGTCATTGAACGCTTTTGGTCCGTCCCTGTAGTACAGAACCGCATAATAGGGAATGGTTTTGACCTTGCGCTCAAATGCCTTGCAGGAGGGGATATCCGGGTATTCCATCCTGGTAACATCATAGCAGAGCTTGATGCCGCGCTTCTGCTGAGTCATATAGAGCGAATAGAACAGCTCCCATGCTTCCTCGGGAATGGTGTCCTTTCCCCGGTTGTGCCCGCCGCGCTGGTCGATCAAGGCCACAACATCTTTCTCTTGGTACTTTCTCTGCCAACGGAACAACTTGCTTTTGGTGATAGCGTCCTCAGTGGGGTTATTGGAATTGAACCAAGATACAAAATCATCTGGAGATAGACCCTTTTGCTGGTACTGCTCCACAACCCACGCTTTGGCGTTGGCTTCGTCCCGCTGTTTTCCTGTAAATTGCAGGATATCCACAGGAGGAGGTACTTCCCTGCGATATCGGGCCTGTGCGCTCTCTGGAAGTGATTCTAAGGCGATGCGCAGTTGTTTGCCACCCCGGCCCTTGCCGTTGACATAGCGGTATTGGTATCTATTTTGTTGCACAGCTTTTTTGACGGCGCTATCTGTAACTCTGCATAAAGCAGCCACGTCTGGTACTGTTAGCCATGTCAAAGGGTATCACCTCCTGTCGAACTAAGTTCATGCTATGCAAACAGGAAAATTTCTATTGGCCAGATTCAGAATTCTAAGATTCTTTTCCAAATAAGGCCGCAACTAGATCGAAGGGGTCAAGGCCCAGA
>CAJTTS010000146.1 GCA_910579155.1 uncultured Oscillospiraceae bacterium
CGCACATCCAGGACACGGTTTCGGTGCCGACGTAGGGTTTCAGCAGAAAGTACAGCCCCACGGCCACAGCCACCGCCAGCAGGGAGAACACACACTGACGCATGGACAGGCCGAAAAACATACTCTCCGTGTAGTTGCGGATTTCACGGTTGATTTTGACTTCCAAAATAGATACCCTCCTTTATCGCTCCATTCCGCCCTTTTTCCTGGGCGGCTTCTGCTTGGTGGGGTAGGGCACAAATTCTTCCTCCCCCTCAATCATGCTGAACTCTGCCCGCAAAAGCGGATGGGTTTCAAGTGCCTGATACTGACGGATCAGGTCAATCGCCAACTCTCTTGTGGCAGTGCTGGCTTTCTGTGTCCCGTCCTTGAAGATATAAAATCGCTTCATCCAAAATAAGACCTCCTAATTTGTAAAATGGAATTGCTTTTACCGCTCATATCGTATATAATAGAGAAGCAAAAGAATTCTTTAGATTTCAAGAATAGAAAGGATGGCATTTATGAACTTAGCCAAACTCTCTGCCAATGGGCAAATTACGGTTCCTGTGGAAATTCGCCGCCTTCTCGGTTTGAAGTCGGGGGATAAGATTTTATTTTTTCAAAACCAGGGCGGTGAGGTCGTTGTTGCCAACGCTTCCGCGCAGGCTTTGTCGAAGGTACAGGACGCTTTTGCCGGACTTGCTGAAAAGCTGGGTGTAAAAGACGAGGATGATGTGCAGGCTTTGGTCGATGAAGTCCGCTATGGGGGAGAACGGGGTTGAAAATACTTGTTGACACAAACATCCTGTTCTCGGCCATGCTCTTTCGCGGTTCAAAACCGGCAAAGGCGCTGCTGTACGTTTCTGATTACCATGAAATGGTTATCTGTGACCGCAGCATTTATGAACTCTATGACGTTCTCAAACGCAAAGCGCCAGAAGCACTACCTGACGCGGAAGTGTTTCTGGCAGAGTTCTCCTATGAGTTGATCCCCGCGGTCGATAACGGGACAAAGCTGATTCGGGACGCAAAAGACCAACCGATTTTGAACGCGGCTATCGTTGCGGATGTTGACGTGATTCTGACCGGCGACAAAGACTTTTTGAGCCTTGACATGGAACATCCCCGTTGTATGACAGTGACAGAGTTTTTAGAGGAAGATGGAGTGGGGCTGTAATGCCCCGCTCTTTCTTTTTACAGTCCCATCATTTCACGCACAACATGGTCGGACATTTTCACGCTGCCCACCAGGATAAGCATATTGAACGTCAATTCTCCGATATAGCTCCACACCATAGATGCCGCCGCCGCGTTTGGGTCAACAGCGGGCGGGGAGCTGGCGAACACGGAGAAGATGATGCAGGCCAGCACGATGACGGCCCCCTCCAGGCAGACGGCGGCGTAGCTTTTCAAGAAGCTCTTGCCCACGTTCTGGCTGGGTTCCCCGGCAAAGCTGGACAGGGGGATGGGGGCCAGCGCAGCGTACATAAACATCTTAAAAAAGCGCCCGTAGACGCTCAAAATCATGACAAAGGACAGCACCCAAATGAACAGCCCGCCGATCAGCGTCACCGCCCATAGGGGGATGCTCTCAAAAAAGCCGCAGTCCTCAATGGCGGTCACGATCTCGGCGGGCAGGACGGTGGAGTTGGGAGCGCCGAAGCCCGCCGCGTTCATAATGGAGGACACCACGCCCTGGATGATACTCAACAGGGCCAGCATCAGCTCCATGCCATAGGTGATAAGGGCCTTTGCCAGCGCAAAGCGGACGAACAGCTTCAGCGCGTGTTCCGGCTTTTTGACCTCCACAAAACTGCCGCAGGTCTTGACCACGCCCACCACAAAGAACAGCACCAGCAGGGCGTAGCCGATGGCCTGCAACGCGCCGTGGATGTCCGACACCACGTTCCAGATCGCGCCGCCCTTGAAGTCCTGGGGGGACTGCGTAATGAGCTGCCATATCTCGCTCAACTTGCCGTTCCAGACCTCCAGCGCGTTCTCTAAATTCTGGACTACCCAATTATCCGACACGCAAAGCACCTCCTTTTAGGGGCAGGCCCATCCCGTGGGCCTGCCCCGTGTGTTCGGATAGCTCTGCCAGATCAGCCGGTGATAAGGGTCAAAATCTCCTTGGCAAAAGTTATAATTACGCCGCCCGCCAGGGTCAGGAAGCCGTTGGAACGCTGGGAGGGGTCGTGGCTCTGGAGGGAGAGGCCCACCTGGACAATGCCCCAGCCCAGCAGAATCAGACCCACGGCGCGGATCAGGCCGAAGATAAACTCGGACAGGTTGTTGATAACGGTGAGGGGGTCGCCGCCCGCAGCGGGGGCGGCAAAGGCCGTCATAGTACAGCAGCCCATCAGGGCCACCGCCGCCACCAGGGAACAGTAGTAGCGGTAGCCCTTTTTCACTTTGTCGGGCATAGGCAGGCGGTTGGGGTTCTTCTCGTTCTTCTTGAAAATGTTCATCGTGTCGTACCTCCTAATGAATTGATAAGTTCTTCTAATTCTTCTTCTGTGAGAAGCAAGAAGTTGTGTTTCACCGCGTCCTGTTCCTGTTCCGCCGCCCGTTTCAGCAGCTCCGGGTCAAACTGGATGGATGCGATGCTGCGGGTGTCCTCGCCGTGGCGGTAGGGTTCAGCCCCGCCGTCTGTGGTCAGCTTCACATGGGGATGCTTCAAAATGTCGTACTTGAAGTCCTGGATGGGCCGCTCCCCGCGAATAAAAAGGAGCGCATACTGATTGTCCAGCATACGCACCTCGTCCGGGGTCAAAAGTTCGCGGCCCGCTAATTGCCAGTTGGTGGAGTAGCTGCCGCTCCGCCCCCTGGACTGGCCGTAGGTGTTGGTGTCGATGGTTTCCTTGCCCAGCAGCTTGGAAACGTACTCGTGCGTTGACGCTTCATTTCCGCCGAGATAGATAAATTCATCGCAGTTGCCCACGATGCTCTCCCACTGTTTTTCAAAGAGGGCCTTTAGCTGGGCAAGGTTCTGGATGATAATGCTCACGGAAATTTCCCGGCTCCGCATTGTGGACAACAGCTTGTCAAACTCGTCCGGCAAGGCGACATTAGCAAATTCGTCCATGACAAAATGCACATGGACGGGCAATCTGCCGCCGTGTACCACGTCCGCCTGATAATAAAGCTGCTGGAATAGCTGGGTGTAGAGCATACCGATGATGAAATTGAAGCTGGCGTCATTGTCGGGGATAACGGCAAAAATGGCCGTCTTTCTCTCGCCCAAACTCCACAACTCCATCTCGTCCGTCTGCGTCATGCTTGCCAGAGATTCCAGGTTGAACTTCTCTAACCGGGACACCAGCGTGATTTGAATGGATTTCAGGGTCTTGGCGCTGCCGGAGTGATAGGAGCGGTAGTATTTCAGGGCGATATGCTCCGGGTTCCGCATTTCCAGGCGGTCAAAGAGTTCATCCAGCGGGGAGCGGAAGTCCTCATCTTCCTCCCGGACTTCCCCAGCCCGGATCATCTCCATGACCATGGGAAAGTTCTGTTCATCGGGCGGGGCTTCATAGTGGAGATAAAACACCAGCGCCAGCAGGAGCATTTGCGCCGCCTGATCCCAAAAGGGGTCTTGGGACTGTGAGCCTTTGGGCGTGGTGTTTTTGAACAGATTTGTCACCAGCCGTTGGATGTCGTTGTCGTTGCGGAGATAGACAAAGGGATTGTAGCAGTAGCTTTTTTCCATGTTGATAAGGTCGATCACCTTAATGTTGTACCCCTTGGCTTTCAACAGGTTCCCGGTGTCCCGCAGCAGCTCCCCCTTGGGATCAAGGCAAACAAAGCTGGTGTTGGCGTTCATAATGTTGGGCTTGGCAAAAAACCTCGTCTTGCCCGCGCCGGAGCCGCCGCACACTAAAATATTGAGGTTGCGCCGGTGCCTGCGTCCGTCAAGGCCAATCGCCACATTCTGCGTCAGTATCTTGTTAGCGGTGGCCTTTTTGTCGGCATATTTCTTCCTGACGGCCTGGGCCGTGCCCCACTTGGCGGAGCCATGTTCCTCCCGCCTGCGGTAGTTGCGGTCAGTGGAGAGGTAAATACCAATGCCCAACCCATAGCAGAGCATAAAAATGAGGACAGTTTTCAGGCTGTCCTCACACAGTATGATGTGGAATGGGTCATTGAGGGCCGCGCCGCCGTAGCGCACCAGCCCCACCAGCCCGCCGCCCATATAGGGGGCCAGCAGCAGGGCCAGCCAGACGGCGGGGATCAGGCCGCAGGCGTAAAGAATGAGTCGGGATGTGGAGAATTTATCTTGCCGCACGGTCAGCCCTCCGTTTCTCCCGCTTGGTGGGCGCGTCAATGACTTTGAGAATGAGATCGTCCACGTCCTGGGTGGGCTTGCCGTCCCGGAGGGTATCGTTGCGGAAATCAGTCAGGCCCCGCACCATAAGCCGCTGTTCAAAGTCATTCAGCGTGACCACTCGCTTTTCATCACGCATAGAGCGCCCTCCTTACCTCGCGCCGCCGTCCCGGTTTTTCTGCGCTTTCTCCTGGGCGGCAAAGAGCCGGTTCATATCGGCGGAGATGGTTCCGGCGATTTCCCGGATGGTGCCCACCTCGCCCCGGATCGCCTGAGCGTCCATCTGACTGTATTCTTCCGGCATACGGTCAAAGGAAAAGCCCTCCACCGACACGCCGTTGCGCTTGCACAGCATATAGGACGCGCTGTACGCCACAAAATCCGGGTTCTGGCATTGGAAGCTGCCCTTGTTCATGTGGGCGCGGGCCAACTCCTGGGCCAACCCCCGGAAGATGGTAGGGGCGTTCAGCCCTTGCCGTACCCGGATGGTGTTTTCCTTGCTGGAGTAGGCCACGTTCACGCCCTCCGGCAGCTCATTGGAGATGGCGAAGCGGCAGGGGGCGTTGTTCATCAGGGCTTTCAGGAGCAGCCGCCCATCACGGGCCACCGGGGGCGCGGCCCGCTGGGTGGAGTTGGTCTGGGAAATGTCGAACATTTTCTTGGGGTCGTAGAACACACCCTTGGAGCCATCCTGTTCACGGGTGTACTCCTTGCCGGGTTCCAGGATGGTGATGGCTTCCGCACCCCGCTTGACATACACACCGCTGGCCTTCCATGTATCAAAGTCGGCCAGTTTGGTGGCGTCCGGCTTTTGGGCGGCGATCAGGATGGCGTTGCTCACGGAGTAGCGGTCAAAGCGGGCCTGCACATCCAGGTAATCGCAGAACAGGCTACCGTCCATGCTCATCTCATGGGCAAAGGTGTCGATCATCAGGTAGACACCCTCACGCTCCTGCTGTTTCCTCGCCGCCCATGCGTCCTTGTCAAAGGGGGCGTCCCTGCGCTGGTCGGGCTGGGGGGCAAACAGATCATCATAGTTTTCCATGTCTTACCTCTCTTTCAGTCGTTTCGGTTTATACTTGGTGCGCGGGGCCAGATGCTTCGGCCCCTTGGTGGGCTTGGCTTGCTCCCTGGAGGACGCCGCTTTCTCCCGCCGCTCCGCCTTGATCTCGTCCAGTTCCTTACGGACGGAGGGCCGGGAACGCTCCTGGGGATCAGAGATACCCGCCCCGGTTGGCTCTTTGGGCCTTGAGGTAGGCTCGGACTGACGGGATTTCGCCACCCGGCCCTCCGTAGGGTTTTGGGTCTGGCCTTCCTCCTTGGCGGGGCCGTCCCCCAACAGCGCCGCCAGAAATTCATCCTTGTCCTGTTCGGGGGCGGTGCGCTCCGGGACGGGCAGCTCGCCCTCTTGTTCCGGGGCAGGGGCCGGGGAGAGCATAGCGTCCACAAGATCGTCTACCTCCTGCTCGGTCATCGGCTCCGCCGCCGCTGGCGCTTCCGGCTCGTCCGCCGTCTGCTCGGCGCGGCTGCGCTCGATCTCGCTCCTGATTTCAGCCATATCCACGGTAGCGAGGTTAAACCGCTCAAAGATACGGTTGATCTTGCTGGCGTCCTCGGCCCGCACCATAATATCGGTGATGCCGTCCGTGGCGTCCCGGTCTTTCAGGACGCAGTAGAGGACGCCGTACTTCTTGGCCTCCCGGCAAAAAAGCTGGAGGTCGCTGTCCTTCACGGCGAACACCTTCAACTCCTTGCCGCTGCGGAGCATATTGGTCAGCCGGGTCTTGCCCTTGGTTTTCTTCTGCTCCCGCAGGATGGCGTACAAGAGGATGGCAAGCTGCTTGGCACCCTCACCGGCCAGCTTGACCGCCACCTCACCTGTTTCCAGGGACAGCCTCACGACCTGCTCCGCCGCGTCGCCTGAATAGCTCATGCTGTGTCAACTCCTTTCGTTCGGTTTCCTTTTGCTCTACCAGCCGTTCCAGGTTTTCCTTGACCTGCCCGGAACGCTGGGCGATGCCGTCACATAAGACCACCTCCTTTCGCAGCACCTTCAGACGGTTGGAAATGGTACTGATTTTACCTCTGACTTCATCGGCGGCTATGGTATCGCCCTGACGCACCAGCCGCCGCAGTTCCTTTCGGAGTTCCTGGCGCTGGGCGGTCAGGGTGTCGATCTCCGCCGATGATTGCTCCCGGCAGGCGGTCAGTTCCCCGATGGTGGTAATGTGCCGCTTGCCCAAAAACCGGGTTTCCGCGTCCAGCCTGTCCAGCTTGGCGATGTCCTCACGCAGTAAAAAAGACACCCGCTTGACGGATGCCGGTCGTTTGACGATAATGTGGAGTTCATAGCAGTAGCGGAAGTA
>CAJTTS010000147.1 GCA_910579155.1 uncultured Oscillospiraceae bacterium
GCTCTGCCAGCTTTATTGTCGTGTATCGGGCCATGGAGGGCTTGAAGGAGGGGGAGGTCACTCTGCTTGTGCTTGCGTCGATGGGGCCGGGGCCGCGGCCGGACGCCTGAAAGCGCCAAGCAATATCCCGCTTAACGTCCGAAAATGGGACGCAGGCAATTCCGGCTCATGTTTTATCCTTGTAACAAACAAGAACGCATGGTATAGTAAGAAAGCGGAAGCTGCCCTTAAGAAGGCATTTCGATCGAGTCATGTCCTGTCATTTCAAAATCTACCATTTATTGAGAAAGGATGATAACTGCAATGTTAGAAATATTTGAATTTTTTGACTTTGAGGTAGCGGTAGACCTGGAGACTACCCAAAGCTGGTATGCTGCCGCGAAACCACAGAGGTACCGGTACAATAAGGGGATAGACGCCCGCAATTTCCATGCGGCGGCAAAAAAGCGGCTGCTTCCGGATTATGTTTTAGAACAGCTTGATGAGCTGGGCATCCCACCACAGAAAGCTACCCTTATAACATATCTCCGCACTGATGAAGATGGAAATGTTCACTATGAATTCAGCTACCGCATGGCGGGGAATATCCTTAGCGGATACCTGCCAGAGGTAGACCCTGATGTTTACGTAAGTCTGCCGTTTCCGAAAGGCGCTAATGGCCGGTGTATTCATGAACCCAGCCCTATAGTTGCGCCGACATTTCCAGAACCGCACTTTGATTTGGAATTTGCCGCCATAGTCCCTTGGATGTTGGATGAGCCGAAACTGAAAACCGGGGATGAGAGGTTATATCAATGATATGCAGCAATACTTAGGCGGGAGCGAAACGATGGAGCCGCACCGGATGCCGAAGTATAGTTGGTTTTCTTCGCTGGATCAGGGGTGGTGGCGCCTTTCACCGTAGGGGGATTTTATGCGCAAGAACTTTGTGAAAAGGGCTCAGTCGATTTGCCGCGCATATTTCAGGAGAAAGCATACGCGCGGGAAATCAGTGGAAAGAGCTGAGTTGAGCTGCCGCACATGCTTTGGCAAAATGAACGGCATCCTCTCTCCCCGGGAGTGGGTTGACATTGCCCGTGGAGCCGGCGTCCGGGCAATTGCGATTATGGATTTTCAGGATGCAGCGGGCTTTCAGGAGGCGGCGCAGGCGGCAGAGGAATTGCGCGGGGAAGCGGAGCCGGAAGAGCTTGATTTCAAAATGCTTTATGGCATGGAAACTGTGCTGGAGGACGGGTGCCCTGTTCATCTTCTGGTGCGGCGTCAGGAGGGTTTGGCGCAGCTTTACCGGCTGCTGGAGATTTCTTGGCAGGACCGGGAGGAGCGGCCGTTTCTGCGCAAGGCGGAAATCGGCGGGCATCGATCCGGGCTGCTGGTGGGCTGTCCCGGGGAGGGTGGAGAGGTCTGGCGTGGGATTCTGGACGATCTGGATGACGCCCGTCTGGAGGAAATCGCCGGGTTCTACGATTATCTGTCGGTTCTGCCGCCGCAAAATCAGAATGACAGGCTGCCGTCCACACGGAAACACGCCCTGCGCGGCGAAGCCCTTAGCGCGGAGGATCTGATCCTCAAAACCATTGCCATCGGCAAACGATCAGGCAAGCCGGTGACCGCGGCAGGGAATGTGCGCACGGCAAGCCAGGATTGGGGTATGTTCAGAAGCAGCGTTGCCTATGGCATTCAAAAAGAGGAAGGCGGGGATTTGGATGCGTCTCTGCCGGATCTCCTCTACACGGAGGAGATGCTGGATGCCTTTTCCTTCCTTGGGAAAGAACCGGCGGAAGAAATCGTAATTCATGTACCGAACCGTCTGGCGGATTTCTGCGAAGAAATCCGGATTGTTCCGGAGGATAAACGATGTCTTCAGCCTATCCTGCCCGGCGCGTTTCAGACCGTGGCGGATCTTTGCCGGGAGCAGCTCCAGATGCGGTATGGCGGCACAATTCCCAGGACGGATCGGGAGCGGATGGAGTATGAGCTTTCTGTTTTGCAGAACAATGAATTGCTCAGCTCCGCCCTCCTGATTAGCCGCTGCCTGGTACAGGGGCTTCGGAGGAAGGGGTATCTGATCCGTACCATAGCGCACGACCTTTTCTCTGTTTACGCGTGTCCGTATGTCGCATATCTGCTGGGCGTGACAGAAGTCGATCCTTTGGCCATACGTATCCCCTTCGAAACCCGCAGCGAGTGCGACGCGCCTGATCTGGAGCTTATATTGAGTGTTTCAGAAGAATGCTGGGAAGCAGTCATGGAGACCTTCTCTCGGATATTTCCCCAGGGCATGGCGGTATCCTATGGGGACGGGGCCGGATGGGACAAAAAACCTTCCCGTTCCCACAGAAGGTTTTTTGTCCCCGATGCCGCGCAGCTGCGAAACTGGATGCCCCTGAAAAAGACTGACGAAGGATACAGGATTCCTTATGGACGTGTTGAGGATTTCCCTGACCAGTTTCGGCTGCTTTTGTGGCCGCGCAGAATCTGAGTCTGCTGCACCGGCTGGAAGGATCAACTGGAGCAGCTCCAGGATTTGCAGATTGATGATGTAGCTATCAATCTGCTGACTTCGTCTGTGCTCATAAGGACAGCGTCCAGACGCTGATCTGTCAGCGCCTGCTTAGCCGCTCCCGCAGCGCTGCCGCGGCGGCCGCAATCCGGGAGCATTTCGGCCTGGACGGCATGGAGTTGTTCATTGACGAAGAACATTGTCCCAATCTTTTTGTATTCAGCATTGTATGGAATGCTTTGGAAAAACAGCTGTGGGGAGGCCGGTATGAACGCGCAAAAAATCAAGAACATCTTGATCGCCTATCTGAGAACACCTTGCCGCAGGTTTGCAGGAACTATCCGCGAAGTGCTGTCTACACGCCCGCCACAAAGGAGTACAGCCTGTTTCCCTCCTGCGAGGGGGTGCTCCAGCAGCTTTGGGATCTGCCAGATGGGATTGAATTTGTGTAAGAACCACTGCCCAAGACAGAGCAAAGAGATGCTTACATTCCCCAAAACGAAAATCTTCTGCACTGCTTTGTGCCAATACGCGCCCTATTACAATTAGATTGGTTGGAACCCCCGGCTGGTTGCCGGGGGTTCCAACCAATCTAATTGTAATAGGAGGATACAGCATGAGCGGACATATCGCGGCGCTGAATGACAGCGTGACAAGAAAAAAGGTGGTCTATAAAAACCGCTACGGTTTGGAAATTATGGGTGAGTTGTACTATGCCAAAGACATGGACCTGACGCAGAAGCATCCAGCCCTCATCGTGGGCGCGCCCTATGGCGGCGTGAAGGAGCAGGGTCCCTGCGTCTATGGCAGCGAACTGGCCCAGCGGGACTTCGTGGTCCTCACCTTCGACCAGAGCTTTATGGGCGAGTCCGGAGGCTTCCCCCGGAATGTATCCTCCCCGGACATCTTCACAGAGAATTTCAGCGCAGCCGTGGACTTTCTGGGCCTCCAGTCCTTCGTGGAGCGGGAGAAGATCGGCGCCATTGGCATCTGCGGCTCCGGCGGCTTCGCCCTGTCCGCCGCTCAGATGGACACCCGGATCAGAGCGGTGGCCACTGCCAGTATGTACGATATGAGCGTTGCCGTCCGGGGCGGGCAGGACCGCGCCGCCCTCCAGGCTGTCAAGGCCCAGCTGTCCGCCCAGCGGTGGAAGGACGCGGAGAACGGCTATCCCGAATACCTGCCCGGTTTCCCGGAACAGCCCATTGAGGAGGTTCCTGCCAACATCCCGGAGCCGGACGCTGAGTGGATGCGCTTCTATGCTGTCAAACGGGGCCATCATCCCAACGCCAGGGGCGGCTTCACTACCACCAGTGCGCTGGCCATGATGAACTTTCCACTGCTGGCCCACATTGATGAAATCTCTCCCCGGCCCATTCTGTTTGTGGTAGGCGACCGGGCGCACTCCAAGTTTTTCAGCGAGAATGCCTATACCGCCGCGCTGGAGCCGAAGGAGCTGTACGAAGTTGCCGACGCGGAGCACATCGACCTCTACGACCGCACAGACCGGATCCCCTTCGACAAGCTGGCGGAGTTCTTCCGCTCCAATCTGAAATAAAAGGAGAAGTACAATGAACAAATCTGTCCTGATCATCTCCACCAGCCCCCGCAAAGGCGGCAACTCCGACACTCTGGCGGAGGAATTTGCCAAAGGCGCGCGGGAGGCCGGGAACCAAGTGGAGAAAATCGAGCTTTACGACAAGACCATCGGCTTCTGCAAGGGCTGTCTGGCCTGCCAGAAAACTCTGCGCTGCGTCATTCACGATGATGCGGATACCATCGCCCAGAAAATGCTCACAGCCGATGTGATCGTCTTTGCCACACCCATCTACTATTACGAGATGTGCGGCCAGATGAAAACCATGCTGGACCGGACCGATTCTCTGCACTCCGCCGGTTACGCTTTCCGGGACATCTACCTGCTGGCCACGGCGGCGGATGCTGACAAGAGCGCCATGGATGGGGCCATCAAGGGCCTTGAAGGCTGGATCGCCTGCTTTGAAAAGGCCCGCTTGGCGGGTACGGTGTTCGGCGGCGGCGCGGATGCCATTGGGACCATCCAGGGCAATCCCGCACTGGACGAAGCCTATGAGATGGGCAAACGGGTGTAAGGAGATCCTTATGAAACAACGATCTACTACTTTTTTAGCCGCGCTCTTTTTCTCTCTTTCTATGGCGCTCCCTGCCAGCGCGACGGTGTCTGATACCGGTTATTCCGACGTTGATGCTGGAGCCTGGTATGCGGAGTCCGTTACCTGGTGCCGGGAAAATAATCTGATGGCCGGAGTGGGCGGTGGACGCTTTGCCCCTGACAGTACCTTGACCCGGGCCATGCTGGCTGCTGTCCTGTGGAGGCAGGCCGGCAGTCCTGTGGTCAACTATCTGATGCAGTTTAATGACGTACCAGAAGGACAGTGGTACACAGAATCTATTCGCTGGGCGGCCAGCGAGGAGCTGGTTCGTGGATATGGAAATGGGCGCTTTGGGACCAACGACCCCATTACCCAGCAGCAATTGGATATTATTCTGAACAACTACCTGGGCCAGACCATTACCCAGGGCATTCCTGGATTTGACGGCAGCTCCGCCCCCACCACTCGCGCCCAAGTGGCCGCTGTCCTTCAAAGGCTCAGCGACACTCAGCCAGAGACAAGTCCATCCGAAGGAGAAGAAACTATGCTGTATATTACGGTCAACGGAACCACACTCACCGCCACTCTGGCGAATAATTCCTCAGCGGAAGCGTTCCGGGAACTGCTGGCAAGCGGTCCCCGCACCATTCAGATGAGCGATTACGGCAATTTTGAGAAGGTTGGTCCTCTGAGCCAAAGTCTGCCCACGAATAACCAGCAGATCACCACCGAGGCGGGGGACATCATCCTATACCAAGGTAATCAAATCACCATTTACTACGACCGCAACTCCTGGAATTTCACCCGCCTGGGGAAGATCAATGGCGTCACTTCTCAACAGCTGCGGGACATCCTGGGTAGCGGTGACGTGAGTGTCACCTTTTCACTGGAAAAAGTGGCTTGACTGAAAGTCCGCTTTAAGGATTAAAATTCCAACATATCAGGGGCGGCCGGCAGGCCGCCCCTCATCTGAAATGGAGGTAACAACAATGGTAAAGCAGACAGCGGGCCGTGACCAGTTGGGCGAGTTCGCCCCTAAATTCGCGGAGCTTAACGACGACGTCCTCTTTGGCGAGGTATGGTCCAGAGAGGGAGTGCTCTCCTTAAAAACGCGCTCCATTCTCACTGTCACGGTTCTGGTGAGCAAGGGCTTGATTGACAGCTCTTTTCAATATCACTTGGCTTCGGCAAAAAAGAATGGCGTTACCAGGGAGGAAATGGCGGAAATTCTGACCCATGTGGCCTTTTATGCGGGCTGGCCTAACGCCTGGGCCGCGTTTCGGATGGCCGTGGAGGTCTACAAGGACGATGCGGGAGCGGACGGCGGGATCTTCGGTTTGGGCGCACCCAATGAAGCCTATGCCCAATACTTCGTAGGGAAATCCTACCTGAGACCCCTCACCGTTCCCGGAGAAACCGTATTCATGGCGAATGTGACATTTGAACCGGGCTGCCGCAATAACTGGCATATTCACAAGGCCACCAGCGGCGGCGGACAGGTCCTGCTATGTGCCGGCGGCAGGGGCTGGTATCAGGAATGGGGACAGGAAGCCCGGGAATTGAACCCCGGCGATGTAGTGACCATCCCTGCCGGAGTCAAGCACTGGCATGGCGCCGCCAAAGACAGCTGGTTTTCTCATGTAGCTGTGGAGATTCCTGGCGAGGATACCGCCAATGAGTGGCTGGAGCCGGTGGATGACGAACAGTATAGAATGCTCCGGTGACTGGTCGGGACTCGATATAAAGCGGGGTGATTCCTATATTAGACCTCTTGCAAAAATGAAATAGAGCTGTAAAATAAGGGCATGAAATGCGAAAAGATAGCGGAATACTCAAACACAAAATTTCGGAGAATTACCGGGGTAAAGCGTGCAACATTTGACAAGATGGTAGA
>CAJTTS010000148.1 GCA_910579155.1 uncultured Oscillospiraceae bacterium
TTATCTCCCCGTCTCTTACTATACCATATCGGCTCTTAATGCGCAAGATGATTTTGAACTTTTTCGATTGATAAGTGGTGAACTTCATAACTTATTTGCGAAATCGGAAATTTTTTACCGGCATTGGAAGAATTTTTCCCGGCAATGGGTAGTTTTCTGCCGGTTCTGGAAATGGAACTTTTACAACTTCACTGCATCATAGGGTAAACACAAAAAAGAATAGACCGCCCCACGTCACACGTGAAGCGGTCTACAGCTACCATAAAGGACAAACAAAGGACAAATCAGCCCCCGGACGAAAATACAAAACCCCGAATCCCTTGCAAATACAGGGGTTTCGGGGTTTTGGCGTTGGTGCGGATGACGGGACTCGAACCCGTACGGCCGTGGGCCACTAGCACCTCAAGCTAGCCAGTCTACCAGTTCCAGCACATCCGCATATCACGCCCCGCAGGAAACCCTTGGGGCCAACGTGATATATTATAGTGTGGAACGGGCAATTTGTCAAGAGGGTTTCTACTCACTTCTGCTTTTTCGCCGCTCCAATGAACTCCCGGAAGAGCGGATGGGCCCGGTTGGGCCGGGACTTCAGCTCAGGATGGAACTGCCCCGCCACAAACCACGGATGCCCCGGCAGCTCCACCATCTCCACAAGCCGCCCGTCCGGGGACAGGCCGGACAGCGCCAGTCCAGCCCTGGTTAAAACCTCCCGGTACTCGTTGTTGAGCTCGTAGCGGTGGCGGTGGCGCTCGCTGATTTCCCGGGTTCCGTACACGGCCGCCGCCAGTGACCCCTCTGCCAAACGGCACGGGTAGTTCCCCAGCCGCATGGTGCCGCCTTTGGCGGTTACCCCCACCTGGTCGGGCATGAGGTCAATGACAGGATAGGGCGTGTTCGGGTCCAGCTCAGAGGAGTGGGCCCCAGCCAGCCCGCACACGTTCCGGGCATATTCCACCACCGTCATCTGCATCCCCAGACAGATGCCCAGAAACGGCACCCCGTTCTCCCGGGCGTAGCGGATGGCCTCGATTTTGCCCTCGATGCCCCGGTCGCCAAAACCGCCGGGCACCAGAATGCCCTGCGCACCGTTCAGTAGAGCCCCCGCTGTATCCGGCGTGACCTCCTCTGAGTTCACCCAGCGGATATTTACCGACACATCGTTCTCAATGCCGCCGTGGGTCAGCGCCTCCACCACAGACAAATACGCGTCGTGCAGCCCCACATACTTGCCCACCAGCGCAATGGTTACCGTCCCCTTTGGGTGCTTGGCCCGGTGGACCATGGTGGCCCACTCGGTCAGGTCAGGCATATGACAGATCAGCCCCAGCCGCCGCACCACCACGTCGGCCAACCCCTCCCGCTCCAGCATCAAAGGCACCTCGTACAGGATATCCGCAGTCAGATTGGGGATGGCGTGGTCCTCGGGGATGTTGCAGAACAAGGAGATTTTATCCAGAATTTCCTTGGGTATGGGAGAGTCGCTGCGGCACATGATAACGTCCGGTTGAATTCCAAGTGACAATAACTCTTTGGCAGAGTGCTGGGTGGGCTTGGATTTCAGCTCCCCGGATCCGGGGATGGGTACGATGAGGGACACATGGATAAACATGACGTTGCTTCGTCCCCGCTGGGCAGCCACCTGCCGGATGGCCTCCAAAAAAGGCTGGGACTCAATGTCGCCCACGGTGCCGCCGATCTCCACGATGGCTACGTCTACGTCCGGCCCCTCCAGGGAATAGATGTGCCGCTTGATCTCGTCGGTGATGTGGGGGATAATCTGCACTGTGCCCCCCAGATAGTCCCCCGCCCGCTCCCGGTTGAGGACGTTCCAATACACCTTTCCCGAGGACACGGAGGAGTTCAAGGTCAGGTTCTCGTCGATGAACCGCTCGTAATGTCCCAGATCCAGGTCGGTTTCCGCGCCGTCGTCGGTAACGAACACCTCCCCGTGCTGGTAGGGGCTCATGGTGCCGGGATCTACATTTAAATAGGGGTCCAGCTTCTGCACCCGCACCCGCAGCCCCCGCTGCTTCAACAGCCGCCCCAGGGACGCTGCCGTGATGCCCTTGCCCAGCCCGGACACCACGCCGCCGGTGACAAAGATAAATTTCGTACCGGTCGCCATAAAAATTCCTCCCCCGGCAGGCGCGGCCCCTCTGCGCCGGACGCCCTTGCCCAGCCCTGCCCGTTTTTCTAATCACAGGTTATTTTACGCCAGCCGGAGGGACAAGTCAAGGGAGTGGAAAAGGGCAGGTTCCACAAAAATGCGGGACTGGGGACTGCTCCGCCCCGGTCCCGCAGCGTTAGAATCTGTATTCACAGGAGGATAGGTCCGTGATAGAATAGAGACATGGAAGAAAAGGAAAGAGAGTCGTACCCCAGCGACTTGACCGATGAGCAGTGGGAAGAAATCGCACCATTGTATACGGGGATGCGCAACTGCACGTGGAGCAAACGGGAATTGACAGATGCTGTACTGTATTTGGTGGATTCAGGGTGTAAATGGAGGCAGTTGCCCCATGATTTTCCGCCGTATTCAACAGTACACAGCTTTTATCGCCGCGCCCGGATCAGTGGACTGTGGGATAAGATACTGGAGCATCTTGTAAAAAAGACTTGCAATCCGCCGCTGCGTGTGGTATCATATTTGATGACTATGTGGGCCATGAGCCCGACTATGAAGCCATTACCGAAAGGATTTGAGTCAAAATGACCACCGCTCAGCTCGTTGTGTCCATTATCTACTTTGTCGTGGCCCTGGCCCTCATCGCCGTCGTCATGCTCCAGTCCGGCAAGAGCGCGGGCCTGTCCGGCGCCATCGCAGGAGGCGCGGACACCTTCCTGTCCAAGAACAAGGCCAAGTCCGCCGACGCCCGTCTGGCACGCATGACCAAGTGGATCGCCATTGTGTTCATGGTGCTGACTTTGGTGCAGTGCCTGCTGCCCAACGCGTAAGACGACACATAAAAGCTCCCCCGTCCATCGGGGCAACTCCCGTAGGGAAGTTGCCCTGAGAGATGGGGGGCTAAATAGCAAGTTACCTATTTGGACGGCGTGGCTTCGGCTACGCTGTCTTTTTCTTACGCTTCTGCATGGCCTGATGATAGGTCATGTATTCCTGTTTGCTCCCTTTTCACATCTCTCTCGTCATCACGGGGCGATATCATACCACACCCGGCGCAAAACTTCAACACTTTATAGTGTGATATTTCTGCTGAGCATGCGGTTGACCTCTCCCTCAGCGGTTTTGACAGCGTCCTCGCTGAAATGGGTATTGACGGTGTAGATCGTCCCACTGATCTCCCGCTCAAAGCTGATGGGGTGGCTATATTGATGCGAATCAAGAGTTGAACAAGAGCCTGGCGAGAGCGGCGGCAATGCGGCCAAAGATATGACAAAGTAGACCTGACAAGGAGCGGACCATGGAGGCGGTTTGGATGTCGGTCAAGCGATTCAGCCAGTTGAAAAAACACTCAATGGGCTGGCGGACAGAACTGGCAAATGTAGAGAATGTGTCACCAGAAACCAGGATGTCACCTTTGTGCTTTTTCCGAGGGGTAAGCAACTCCAATGCGTGGTTTTGCTTCAGTGATTGCGCCCAACTTGCGTCAATATATGCCTTATCCGCATACAGCCGTCCTGGCTTTAATGCGGCATGATTGTCCGCGATTTGTTTGCCACATACTTACATTCTCTGCTCTTTTGCGCTGTTTTTCTACCCTTTTCGCTATATTTTAACGCTTGATTCGCAGCAGAAATATCACACTATAAAGTGTTGAAGTTTTGCGCCGGGTGTGGTATGATATTGCCCCGTGATGATGAGAGAGATGTGAAAAGGGAGCAAACAGGAATATATGGCCTATTATCAGGCCATGCAGAAGCGCAAGAAAAAGACAGCGTAGCCGAAGCCACATAAATTCCCGGCAAAGGGAGATTGGGGAGGCAGAAATGATACTGGAGACCAAGAGGCTGTACCTGCGGGAGCTCAATCAGGGCGATTTGCCCTCCCTGTGCAGGATTTTGCAGGACGATGAGGCGATGTACGCCTATGAAGGGGCTTTCACCGACAGCGAGGTGCAAGAGTGGCTTGACCGGCAGATTGCCCGATATCAGGCATGGAGTTTTGGCCTGTGGGCGGTGATTTTGAAGGAAACAGACGAGATGATCGGTCAGTGCGGGCTCACCATGCAGCCGTGGAAGGGTGGAGAAGTGCTGGAGGTAGGGTATCTCTTTGAGCGGAGGCACTGGCATCAGGGCTATGCCACAGAGGCTGCCAAGGCATGCAAGCAGTATGCCTTTGACGTGCTGCAAGCGGACGAAGTCTGCTCGATCATCCGGGACACAAATATTCCCTCCCAGCAGGTGGCCCTTAGAAATGGTATGGCCGTTGCGGACAGCTCGGTTAAGCATTACAGGGGCGTGGATATGCCCCATGACCGCTACGCAGCCTATCGGGGATAGCTTCCGGCTTACCGTTCCGCACAGCTCACCTGTAGCTCCCCCCGCCGCAGCTCCCCCCGCTCCCACAGCAGGGCCAGCACCTGCCCGGCACAGTCCGGCGGCAGTTCCACCCCCTCCAGCCCCAGGGCCAGCCCGTTCAGCGTCCCTCCCTCGTACAGCTCCACCGCCCTTCCCCAGCGTCCTCCCCCAGGACCAAAGGCCGCCGTCACGTCCGCCCCCGCCGCCGGGGGCATCACCGGCAGACCAAACTTCGCCTGGAGGTACCGGGCGTACTCCTCCCCGCCGGGGGCGTCAATGAGCAGACCCCGCACCTGGGAGCACAGCCGCTCCGCCGCCCCTTCCAGCTCAGGGCACAGCCTGGGGGAGGACAGGGCCACCCGGCCCCGGCGACGGGGCACTCCCGCCACGTCCAGCGCTCCCAACGCCAGCACATCCGCCATCCCCCGCCACAGGAAAACGGGGTCCACCGGGCGCAACAGGGTGAGCCTGTCCCCATAGGGGAAATCGCTCCCCAGCACCACCCGGCCCACGCCCGCCCGGATCAAGGCCCGCTCCGCCCGGCGCAGCCGCCGCCGAAGCCGCCAGGGAGCCAACCCTTCCGGCTCAAACACCGTGGCCCGCAGCACCCCCAGCGGTCCCAGCCATACCTCCTCCACCCGGAAGCGGCCCTTTTCCCGCACCAGCGACAGTTGTCCCACCATACCCATCACCTCAAACGACACATATGCGCCGGGACGGTCAAACAGACCCCGCAAATCTTTCCTTGCAATTCACCGCTCCAAATGGTATAATCCCTTGAACCATACTGGAAACAGGTTTTTGCATAAACGGAGGTCATCCCAATGTCCATCAAAGTCACCGCCACCAGCACCTGCGACCTGCCCCCGGAGTTGTTGGAGCGCTATCAGATCACCATGGTGCCCCTGTATGTGTCCTTCGGCGGCAACACTTATAAAGACGGTCTGGAGACCGGCCCCGAGGACATCTTCCGCCACGTGGAGGACGGGGGACAGTTGCCCTCCACCTCCGCCGTTAACATTGCGGACTACCAGGAGCTGTTCGCCGAACTGTCCCCCAAGTACGACTCGGTGCTCCATATCACCATCGGCAGCGAGTTCTCCTGTTGCTATCAGAACGCACTGGTGGCGGCCGAGGAGTTTTCCAACGTGTACGTGGTGGACTCCCGGAACCTGACCGTGGGCCAGGGCATACTGGCGCTGGAGGCCGCCATGGCCGCCCAGCGCGGGGACTCTGTCGAGGACATTCTCAAAATGCTGGATGGCATGACCGACCGCGTGGATACCACCTTTGTGGTGGACAAGCTGGACTATCTGGCCAAAGGCGGACGGTGCTCCTCGGTGGTGGCCCTGGGGGCCAATCTTTTGAAGCTGAAGCCCTGCATCAATCTGGTGGACGGCAAAATGTCCGTGGGCAAGAAATACCGGGGCGCTTTTGACAAGATTCTGCCCGATTACGTTCGGGACCAGTTGGCGGGCAAGAACGTGGATCTGAACCGGATCTTCGTGGTCCACACCCGCTGTAACCCGGCTATCCCCACCGCCATCTGCCAGTTAGTGAAGGAGTACGGCTTTCGGGAGGTACACACCGCCGTGGCGGGCTCCACCATCTCCTGCCACTGCGGGCCCAACACCCTGGGCGTCATCTTTCTGCGCAAGTAATAAAACAGCCCCGTCCTGGTAAACCAGGGCGGGGCTGTTCGTTTGACCGGCGGGGGTGGGCATGTGCGGGCCTATCATCACCCTGCTATCCTCCTTTTCCTTCCTGGTGGGGCTGGCACTTTTCTGCTCCCTTGTGCGTAAAGGACTGTTTGTCACAGGCATTCTGCTGTTCCCGGTGCTGTTCACCGCCTCTGCCGACTTTGCGGCAGAGCTGTTCTGTGATATCACGGCCAACTGTATTTCTGCGGTGCTGCTCGTCCGTTTCATGCCGAACTGTTAGAGCCTGTTTAAAATCTTCTAATGAGGATGGCAATGAGGGCAAACATGAGAATC
>CAJTTS010000149.1 GCA_910579155.1 uncultured Oscillospiraceae bacterium
CCACCGACTCCAACCTGTCCGCCGATCTGGGCAAGTGCGTCAACGAGTTCAAGTCCCGGGCTGTTATGGAGGGCTTTACCGACGCCGATTGGGATCAGTTCCAGGCCGACCTCCAGGCCTACAAGCTGGACGAGTACGTGGCCCTGTATCAGAAGTATTTCGATGCTTACCTGGAGGCTCAGAAGTAATCGCTTTTGAGCACAGGTTTTCCCTCCTCCCTCCCCCGCCCTCCCCTTTGGGGGGCGGGGGAGTTTCAAAAAAGTCAATTCAAACGGAATGCGTCTTCTCATAAGCGCATTCAGCTATGGAGGTTCATGTGATTAGCAATATTTTAAGAGAAGCGCGAAACTATGAGGAAATTATGGAGCAGTTGATCCCGGAGCATGCCCGTCCCTCGTTCCATCTGTCTTCCCGTGTCGGATGGATGAACGATCCCAATGGCTTTTCCTATTATCAAGGGAAATACCATCTGTTTTATCAGTATTATCCGTATGAATCCAAATGGGGCCCCATGCACTGGGGCCACGCGGTCAGTGAGGACCTGCTCCACTGGGAGTATCTCCCCGCCGCCATCGCGCCGGACACCCTCGCCGATAAGGACGGGTGCTTTTCGGGAAGCGCGGTGGAGCTGGCCGACGGCAGACATCTTCTGATGTACACCGGGGTCTTTAAAGGCCCTGCTCGTCCGGATGGAACCTGCGATGACACGCAGACACAGTGTGTTGCAGTGGGAGACGGTATTAACTATGAAAAATATTCCGGCAATCCCGTTTTGACTGACGCAGACATTCCCGATGGCAGCAGCAAAGTGGATTTCCGTGATCCCAAGCTGTGGAAGGAGGCAGATGGGACCTTCCGCTGCGTGGTGGGAAACCGTCCAGCGGATGGCAGCGGCCAAATCTTGTATTATTCCAGTTCAGACGGCTTCCACTGGAAATTTGAAAGTGTTCTGGCCGAGAATAAAAACCGTTTCGGCCTGATGTGGGAGTGTCCTGACTTCTTTGCGCTGGATGGGAAATATGTTCTCCTGACCAGCCCTCAGGATATGCTGCCAAGTGGGTTTGAGTACCACAACGGAAACGGAACGCTGTGCTTGATCGGCGGCTTTGACGAGCAAGGCAAGACCTTCCAGGAGGAGCGCAATCAGGCCATTGATTACGGTATCGACTTTTATGCCCCTCAGACCCTGCTCACCCCTGACGGGCGGCGCGTCATGATAGCTTGGATGCAAAACTGGGACACCCTCTCCATCGCCTCGCTGAAAACTCCATGGTTTGGACAGATGACGGTTCCTCGGGAGCTGTCCGTCAAAAATGGCAGATTGTATCAGTGGCCGGTTCGTGAGCTGAATGCTTTGCGGAGCGGACGCGTCTCTTATCAAAGCATAGACTTCGAGGGTGAGCTAACCTTAGAAGGCGTCAAAGGCCGAACGGTGGACGTTACCATTACGTTGAAGCCCGGTGACGAGAAACAGATTTATAAAAAATTTGCCGTCTGGTTCGGGCAAAATGATACCTGTCATACAGCCATCAGCTTCCGGCCCTACGAGTCCATCCTGAAAATAGACCGCAAGTTTTCCGGGTCCAGGCGGGCCATCATTCATCAGCGGAGATGCAAAGTCCCACAAAATGGCGGTCATATCACGTTCCGCATGATACTGGATCGGTTCAGTGCAGAAATCTTTGTCAATCAGGGTGAGCAAACGCTGTCAGCAACCATGTATACCGACCAATCCGCAGATGGCTTCAAGTTCTTTGCCGATGGAAGAGTCACCATGGACATCGAAAAGTACGATCTGGACGGGAAATAAGGAGGCTGGCAATGAATCAGAAATTTGACGTCGTGGCGTTGGGAGAGCTGTTGATAGATTTTACCCAGAATGGTATCAGCGAACAGGGCAATCCTCTGCTGGAGGCCAATCCTGGCGGAGCGCCCTGCAACGTGCTGGCCATGCTTCAGAAGCTGGGGAAATCCACCGCTTTTGTGGGCAAGGTGGGTGACGATATGTTTGGCCGCCAACTCCGCGAGGTGGCAGGGAAGGCTGGCATCGACCTGACGAATTTGGTGATGGACCCTGCCGCTCATACCACCTTGGCCTTTGTCCAAACCTTTGCCAACGGCGACCGGGACTTTTCATTCTACCGTGACCCCGGCGCAGATATGCTGCTCACTGTGGATGAGGTGCCCGAGGCTGCAATCGCTCAGAGCCGCATCTTCCACTTCGGCACTCTGTCAATGACGCATCCCGGTGTGCGGGAGGCTACCAAGAAAGCCGTGGCCTGCGCCAAAAACGCAGGAGTAATCGTATCCTTTGACCCCAATCTCCGTCCGCCCCTGTGGACCGATTTCGATAACGCTCGGATGCAGATTTCCTGGGGTTTGGGCCAATGCGATGTATTGAAGATTGCCGATAATGAGCTGGAGTTCATGACCGGTCAGACAGATTTTAACAAAGGCGCCGGCATACTCCAGGCAAAGTATCCCAACATACGTATACTGAACGTGACTGCCGGGGCTGACGGCAGCTATTCTTACTACGGCAGCAAGAGAGTTTTTGTCCCCTCCATCCATCTGGGCGGCACCATTGAGACCACCGGCGCGGGAGATACTTTTTGCGCCTGTGTGCTGAATTTTGTGCTGGAACACGGTGTAGAAGACTTGACTGAGGACGACCTGGCCGCCATGCTGCGCTTTGCCAACGCCGCAGCTTATATTGTCACCACCAGAAAGGGCGCCATCCGCTCAATGCCGGAGAAAGCGGAGGTGGAGGCCCTGATCAGCAGGGTGACCGGCTGACCGTCCCTTCCGCCGGCGATTCCAACAGGGGATATGGGAGGGGACAAGGACACCGGAGGCAGCATCACGGAACCGGGCAACGATAAGGAGTTTTCGGATTTGACCTCGCCAGAAGCTCAAGAAGCAGCCTATCGTTACAAAGCATTTTTTTGCCCAGCTATGGATGGCACGGATCAACCGTATGTGGGTGATACCATGCCTTTCTATGAGGATGGTGTTTATTACATCTACTATCTAAAAGATAGGGGTGATTCCCGCAACCATTCGGTCTATCTGGCGACTACCACGGATCTTGTGAACTATACCGAATATGATGATGTGGTGCTAGAGTCTACCCCAGGCGCGCAGGACGACTGGATCGGTACCGGTTCCGTGGTGAATGTCGATGGGAAATACTATCTGTTCTACACCGGGCACACCGATGGGCCCATGGAATATAAGGAGAAGGTCATGATTGCGGTGGGCGACAGTCCTTTGGCATTCAAAAAACTGCCAGATTGGGAACTCGTTCCGCCCGATGAATTGGGCCAAAAGCGTGATTTCCGTGATCCGCAGGCTTACTATGACCCAGAGACAGGAACCATTTCCCTGACTGTGACTGCCGCCCAAGACGGTGTGGCACGGATTTTGAAGTTTACGTTAAGCGCCGATCTGCAGACCGCCGTTTATGATGGAATCATTTTCACCGATCCGACAGGCGATTTTTGGAACCTGGAGTGCAGCGACACTTTCCGGATAGGAGATACTTGGTACATCACCTATTCGAGACAGGATGATACGCTTTGGTTTGCCAGCTCCCATACGCCATACGGCCCCTATGGAGAGGCAAAACGTGTAGACGGCAAGCTGTTTTATGCCGCCAAACATGTGGAGGACGGTGAAAACGCCTATATGGTGGGTTGGGCGCGCCGGTCAAGCGCAATGTCCTCTACCGCAGGCGTCACCGACTGGGCTGGAAACCTTGTGGTGCAGAAAATCGTTCAAACGGAAAACGGGGATCTGGTTCTGGTGCCGGTAGACGCCATTACTGACGGCTTTACTGTCCGCCGGTTGCTGGCAATTGAGGAGCCGCATATGTTTGTGGAGGCCGAGGATGCCTTCACCTACACTGATGTCTTTACCTGCTATGAAAGTTTCCTGCTCAGCGGTGAGTTCCGCTATGAAAAGGGAGGCTCCTTTGGGTTGAGCTTTGATTTTAATGGAGACCCCGAATTAAACAAGTTTATTACAATCAATCCCGCTGAAAACAAGCTTCAGCTTTGGTTTAATAATGGCACCACCCTGATTACCGAGGCGGCAGCTGAGTTGCAGCCAGGTAAGACCTATTCCTTCACGTACATTCAAGAGGGCTCTGTGGGTATTTTTTACATCGACAATATAGCATCGTTAACGGTCCGCTTGTATGGTGCCAGCGGCAAGCCTATCCAGCTTTTTGCAGAAAATAACAGTGTGCTGTTCACATCGCTGCGGCAGTATACAAAGCTTTCATTTTGATATTGTCCAATAGAACGCGATCATGGGGTTGTCGAGGATGACATTCCTGAAAGGCTGCATAATCGAATCAAAGTGACAATTAATTGAACGGGTCATGGCATAAGCTGTTCAGTCGACAAGGTGTAGCGGCTTTTGCTCTAGTCGTGCGCATGTCGAAACCTGTCGAACGATTTTTCGTGACAGATCCTGTCGACAGGGATATAATTTTATTTCGGCGGAAGCCAAACTCTGCAGCTTTCCGGTGAGGTTCACACCGATGTGTGACCTCTGACATTCATGGGCCGCACAGGGCATTTGAACCCCACTGTACGATGAAATATCCATGAGTGTTCCACAGTATTTGGCGCTGTGCCGGCAGCGCGGGTGTGCGCCTTTTCGTGTAAGCGGAAAGGACGTCTATGAACGACACGGTCGTTACTTATCAAGGCCAGCAAGTATCAGTGCCAAAGGAGGTCGCAGACTTTTTAGAGCGGGACCGCCGCCGTATGCGGGCGCAGTACAAGCGGGATCAAAGGCACCTGAGTAGAAGGAATTTTGAAACGGTGCTGTCCAGCTATGGGGATGCCGAGCGTGTGACGGAGGACATCGCTTTGAAGAACCTCCAGCTTGAAACACTGCGGGAAGCCGTGGCCGGATTGGGCGAACGGGAGCAAACGCTGATTTCCCTCCGATATGACGAAGAATTGTCCATGGAGGAGATTGGCAGGCGTCTGGGCGTGTCCAGGATGGCCATCTCAAAGCGGCTGAGAACGCTGCACCGAAAATTGAACCGCGCTGTCAGTTGACAGCGCGGTTCAATTTTTTATTTTTCCATGGTTTACAAACTCTCTCTGAGTGTCCTATGTAAATGAGAGGGTGATCCTCTCAATACACTTAAGGAGGATAGCACATGAACAACACATATCCAAACCGCCTGCCCACCATCGACGGCGAAACTCTGATGGGCAAGCCGCTCCAACCGTTGAACTTCGTTGTGGACACACTGATCTCCCAGGGCCTGCACATCCTGGCCGGTTCGCCGAAGGTGGGCAAGTCCTGGCTGGCCCTGTGGCTGGTGGTCACCGTAGCGAAAGGGGAACCTGTGTGGGGTCTGCCGGTAAAGCAGGGCACCACACTGTACCTCTGCCTGGAGGATTCCCATCTGCGCATCCAGAACCGGCTGTTCGATGTAACGGAGGACGCGCCGCCCAACGTCCACTTCTGCACCGAGAGCCGCATCCTGGGTGACGGGCTGGAGGAACAGCTCCGTCAGTTCCTGACGGAGCACCCGGACACATCGCTGGTCATCATCGACACACTTCAGATGATCCGTGGTACGGCCTACGACAACACCTACGCCAACGATTACCGGGATCTGTCCACGCTGAAAAGGCTGGCTGACGCACACGGCATTGCCATCCTGCTCATCCACCATCTGCGCAAGGAAAAAGCGGACGATGTGTTCAACTGTCAACGCCAATTTGAAATTGTAAGAAAACGCCGAAGAAATTTTGTAGTTTTTCGGCGGGGGGGGTAACAAAACTAAGCGTTTCCTTGCTCAAAAAGAGTGTTCACGATTTGCTGTTTCTGACGCATAAATTCCTTGCGTTCTTTCAGACGGTAAGACTCGCCCTTGATGTTAATGACAGTGCAGTGATGCAGGACACGATCCAGGATGGCGGAGGCGATGGTGACGTCGGCAAAGACCTCGTTCCATTGGGAGAAGGTCTTGTTGGAGGTAAAGACGGTAGATGCTTTCTCATACCGTCTGGCAATGAGCTGGAAGAACAGATTTGCACCCTGGATGTCCATAGGGAGATAGCCGATCTCGTCAATGATGAGCATCCTGTACTTGGCCAGAACCTTGAGCTTATCCGGCAGGCGGTTCTCAAAGTGAGCCTTCTTGAGCTGCTCAATGAGCTGGTGGCAGTTGATGTAGTAGGTAGAGAATCGGTGCCGCGCCGCCACCAGGCCCAAAGCGGAGGCCAGATGGGTCTTGCCCACACCAGGCGGCCCGAGGAATACCACGTTTTCCCCATTCTCCAGGAAGCGCATGGTGGCCAGCTCGTCGATCTGGCGCTTGTCTATGGAGGGCTGGAAGGAGAAATCGAAGTCGTCCAGGGTTTTCTTGATGGGGAAGCCGGACATCTG
>CAJTTS010000150.1 GCA_910579155.1 uncultured Oscillospiraceae bacterium
ATCCTGCCGCATGATGGTCTTGATACTCTTAATCATGGCGCTTGTATTCCTCCTTCTCCCGCTTTTCCAGGCTGGACTTCAAAAGGTCGTAGTAGAGCGTGGACGATTCAAAGCGGAGTTCTCTCGGCTCCAGCAGTTCCGAGCGCAGCCATGCCCAAATAAACTGCTCCGCCGTCATGCCGTGGTAAGTGAAAAACCCCAATGCGGCAAAGGGGGCCGCGCCCAGGACGCACATCCAGGACACGGTTTCGGTGCCGACGTAGGGTTTCAGCAGAAAGTACAGTCCCACGGCCACCACCACGGCCAGCAGGGAACACACACACTGACGCATGGACAGGCCGAAAAACATACTCTCCGTGTAGTTGCGAATTTCGCGGTTGATTTTGACTTCCAAAATTAGACCTCCTTTATCGCTCCATGTCTTGCTTTTTCCGGGGCGCTTTTTGCTTGGTGGGGTAGGGCACAAATTCTTCCTCCCCCTCGATCATGCTGAACTCTGCCCGCAAAAGCGGATGGGTTTCAAGTGCCTGATGCTGGTGGATCATATAGATTGCCTGATCCTTTGTAGCGGTACTGCCCACCTGCGTTCCATCCTTGAAAACATAAAATCGTTTCATAGTGATACCTCGCATTACCGCTCTTGACTTTTAGGCGTCTTTTCCCGGATTGCTGATTTATCGTACAACGTCATTACATTCATGCCGTCGTACTGATACTCCCGCCGCAGAAGTTCCAATGTCACTCCATTTCGCTTGCAGTAGTTCAAATACTGCTGCATACCTTTTGTGTGGTCAATACCGCCTTGGCCGTGAATTTCTGCAATCTCGCTCCAGACAGCGCAATGCGCTTCCAATGACATCCCAGCCAGCTCATAACCCTGTTCCAGATACATGAACAAATCATCGTCAAGATTGAACGCCCAATCCAAAACATATTTGGGGCTGGCTCCATCTTTGAATGGGTCAAACGCAATAATCTCATCCAGATAATGAGCGTAGGCAACTGCCATGTCAGGTATGGATTTTGCACCCTTTACCAGCACATAGTCCAACTGGAAGTTATTTTCCGGGTCGCTACTGCCTGCGCACTTTTCACGGTACAACTCTGTACGCTTCAAAGTGCGTTCCGCTGTCCGCATAATTCTTGCTTTGTTCCACATTAGTAAAAATCACCTCACAATCCCATCATTTCACGCACAACATGGTCGGACATTTTCACGCTGCCCACCAGGATAAGCATATTGAACACAACTTCCCCGATATAGCTCCACACCATAGACGCTGCCGCAGCGTCCGGGTCAACGGTGGGCGGGGCGCTGGCAAAGACAGAAAAGATGATGCAGGCCAGCACAATGACAGCCCCCTCCAGACAGACGGCGGCGTAACTTTTGAGAAAACTTTTGCCCACGTTCTGGCTGGGTTCCCCGGCAAAGCTGGACAGGGGAATAGGGGCCAGCGCAGCGTACATATACATCTTAAAAAAGCGCCCGTAAACGCTCAAAATCATCACGAAGGACAGCACCCAAATGAGCAGCCCGCCGATCAGCGTCACCGCCCATAGGGGGATGCTCTCAAAAAAGCCGCAGTCCTCAATGGCGGTCACGATCTCCGTGGGCAGGACGGTGGAGTTGGGCGCACCGAAACCCGCCGCGTTCATAATGGAGGACACGATGCCCTGGATGATGTTCAGCAGGGCCAGCATCAACTCCATGCCGTAGGTGATAAGCCCCTTTGCCAGCGCAAAGCGCACGAACATTTTAACGGCCACCTCCGGCCTTTTCATTTCCGCATAGCTTGAACAGGTTTTGACCACGCCCACCACAAAGAACAGCACCAGCAGGGCGTAGCCGATGGCCTGCAACGCGCCGTGGATGTCCGACACCACGTTCCAGATCGCGCCGCCCTTGAAGTCCTGGGGGGACTGCGTAATGAGCTGCCATATCTCGCTCAACTTGCCGTTCCAGACCTCCAGCGCGTTCTCTAAATTCTGGACTACCCAATTATCCGACACGCAAAGCACCTCCTTTTAGGGGCAGGCCCATCCCGTGGGCCTGCCCCGTGTGTTCGGATAGCTCTGCCAGATCAGCCGGTGATAAGGGTCAAAATCTCCTTGGCAAAAGTGATGATAACGCCGCCCGCCAGGGTGAGAAAGCCGTTGGAACGCTGGGACGGGTCGTGGCTCTGGAGGGACAGGCCCACCTGGACGATGCCCCAGCCCAGCAGGATCAGGCCCACGGCGCGGATCAGGCCGAAGATGAAGTCGGACAGGTTGTTGATAACGGTGAGGGGGTCGTCGGCGGCAAAGGCCGTCATGGTGCAGCAGCCCATCAGGGCCACCGCCGCCACCAGGGAGCAGTAGTAGCGGTAGCCCTTTTTCACCTTGTCGGGCATGGGCAGGCGGTTGGGGTTCTTCTCGTTCTTCTTGAAAATGCTCATTTTGTTGTTCCTCCTATTGAATTGATAAGTTCTTCTAATTCTTCTTCTGTGAGAAGTAAGAAGTTGTGTTTCACCGCGTCCTGTTCCTGTTCCGCCGCCTGTTTCAGCAGCTCCTTGTCAAACTGGATGGACGCGATACTGCGGGTGTCCTCGCCGTGCCGGTACGGTTCGGCCCCGCCGTCTGTGGTCAGCTTTACGTTGGGGTGTTTGAGGATGTCGTACTTGAAGTCCTGGACGGGCCGTTCCCCGCGAATAAAAAGGAGCGCATACTGGTTGTCCAGCATACGCACCTCATCCGGCGTCAAAAGTTCACGGCCCGCTAATTGCCAGTTGGTGGAGTAGCTGCCGCTCCGCCCCCTGGACTGGCCGTAGGTGTTGGTGTCGATGGTTTCCTTGCCCAACAGCTTGGAAACGTACTCATGCGTCGATTGCTCGTTTCCGCCGAGATAGATGAACTCGTCGCAGTTGCCCACGATGCTCTCCCACTGTTTCTCAAAGAGGGCCTTTAGCTGGGCGAGGTTCTGGATGATGATACTCACGGAGATCTCCCGGCTCCGCATGGTGGACAGCAGCTTGTCAAACTCATCGGGCAGGGCGACGTTGGCAAACTCGTCCATGACAAAGTGGACATGGACGGGCAATCTGCCGCCGTGTACCACATCCGCCTGATAGTAAAGCTGCTGAAATAGCTGGGTGTAGAGCATACCGATGATGAAATTAAAGCTGGCGTCATTATCGGGAATGACGGCAAAAATGGCCGTCTTTTTCTCGCCCAAACTCCACAACTCCATCTCGTCCGTCTGCGTCATGCTTGCCAGCGATTCCAGGTTGAACTTCTCCAACCGGGACACCAGCGTGATTTGAATGGATTTCAGCGTCTTGGCGCTGCCGGAGTGATAGGAGCGGTAGTATTTCAGGGCGATATGCTCCGGGTTCCGCATTTCCAGGCGGTCAAAGAGTTCGTCCAGCGGGGAGCAGAAGTCCTCATCTTCCTCCCGGACTTCCCCGGCCCGTATCATTTCCATTACCATCGGAAAGTTCTGTTCATCGGGCGGGGCTTCATAGTGCAGATAGAACACCAGCGCCAGCAGGAGCATTTGCGCTGCCTGATCCCAAAAGGGGTCTTGGGACTGTGAGCCTTTAGGCGTGGTGTTCTTGAACAGGTTCGTCACCAGCCGTTGGATGTCGTTGTCGTTGCGGAGGTAGACAAAGGGATTATAGCAGTAGCTCTTTTCCATGTTGATAAGGTCGATCACTTTAATGTCGTACCCCTTGGCTTTCAACAGGTTCCCCGTGTCCCGCAGCAGCTCGCCCTTGGGATCAAGGCAAACAAAGCTGGTGTTGGCGTTCATAATATTGGGTTTTGCAAAAAACCTCGTCTTGCCCGCGCCGGAGCCGCCGCAGACCAGAATATTGAGATTGCGGCGGTGCTTGCGTCCGTCCAGGCCGATTGCCACATTCTGCGTCAGTATCTTGTTGGCGGTAGCCTTTTTGTCAGCGTACTTCTTCCTGACACTTTGGGCCGTGCCCCACTTGGCGGAGCCGTGTTCCTCCCGCCTGCGGTAGTTGCGGTCGGTCGAGAGATATACGCCGATGCCCAGCCCGTAGCACAGAATAAAAATGAGGACAGTTTTCAGGCTGTCCTCGCACAGTACGATGTGGAATGGGTTGTTTAGCGCAGCCCCTCCGTAGCGCACCAGCCCCACCAGCCCGCCGCCCATATAGGGGGCCAGCAGCAAGGCCAGCCAGACGGCGGGGATGATACCGCAGGCGTAGAGGACAAGCCGGGACGTGGAAAACTTATCTTGTCTCACGGTCAGCCCTCCTTTTTGCCCGCTTGGTGGGCGCGTCAATGACTTTGAGAATGAGGTCGTCCACATCCTGGGTGGGCTTGCCATCCCGGAGAGTGTCGTTGCGGAAGTCGGTCAGGCCCCGCACCATGAGCCGCTGTTCAAAGTCATTCAGCGTGACCACTCGCTTTTCATCACGCATAGAGCGCCCTCCTTACCTCGCGCCGCCGTCCCGGTTTTTCTGCGCTTTCTCCTGGGCGGCAAAGAGCCGGTTCATATCGGCGGAGATGGTTCCGGCGATCTCCCGGATGGTGCCCACTTCTCCCCGGATAGCCTGTGCGTCCATCTGGCTGTATTCCTCCGGCATACGGTCAAAGGAAAAGCCCTCCACCGACACGCCGCTGCGCTGGCACAGCATATAAGACACGCTGTACGCCACAAAATCCGGGTTCTGGCATTGGAAACTGCCCTTATCCATGTGGGCGCGGGCCAGCTCCTGGGCCAGCCCCCGGAAGATGGCGGGGGCGTCCAGCCCTTGCCGCACCCGGATTGTGTTCTCCTTGCCGGAATAGGCCACGTTCGCGCCCTTCGGCAGTTCATTGGAGATGGCGAAACGACAGGGGGCGTTGTTCATCAGGGCTTTCAGCAGCAGACGCCCGTCACGGGCCACCGGGGGCGCGGCCCGCTGGGTGGAGTTGGTCTGGGAAATGTCGAACATCTTCTTGGGGTTGTAGAACACGCCGGTGGAGCCGTCCTCTTGACGGGTGTACTCCTTGCCGGGTTCCAGGATGGTGATGGCACCCGCGCCCCGCTTGACGTACACGCCGCTGGCCTTCCATGTGTCAAAGTCGGCCAGCTTGGTGGCGTCCGGCTTTTGGGCGGCAACCAGGATGGCGTTGCTCACGGAGTAGCGGTCAAAGCGGGCCTGCACATCCAGGTAATCGCAGAACAGGCCCCCGTCCATGCTCATCTCATGGGCAAAGGTGTCGATCATCAGGTAGACGCCCTCGCGCTCCTGCTGCTTTCTCGCCGCCCATGCGTCTTTATCAAAGGATGTGTCCCCGCGCTGGTCGGGCTGGGGGGCAAACAGATCGTCAAAGTTTTCCATGCCTTACCTCTCTTTCAGTCGTTTCGGTTTATACTTCTTGCGCGGAGCCAGGTGTTTCGGCCCCTTGGAGGTCTTGGATTTCTCCCTGGAAGACGCCGCTTTCTCCCGCCGCTCCGCCTTGATCTCATCCAGTTCCTTACGGACGGAGGGCCGGGAACGCTCCTGGGGATCAGAAATACCCTCCCCGGCTGGCTCTTTGGGCCTTGAGGTAGGCTCGGACTGACGGGATTTCGCCACCCGGCCCTCCGTAGGGTTTTGGTTCTGGCCCTCCTCCTTGGCGGGGTCAGGCCCCAGTAGCGCCGCCAAAAACTCATCCGTTTCCTGTTCGGGGACGGTGCGCTCCGGGGCGGGCAGCTCGCCCTCCTGCTCCGGGACGGGGGAGAAAAGCGCGTCCAAAAATTCCTCGGTTTCCTGCTCGGTCATCGGCTCCGCCGCCGCTGGGGGTTCCGGCTCATCAGCCGTCTGCTCGGCACGGCTGCGCTCGATCTCGCTCCTGATTTCAGCCATATCCACCGTGGCGAGGTCGAACCGCTCAAAGATGCGGTTGATCTTGCTGGCGTCCTCGGCCCGCACCATAATGTCGGTGATGCCGTCCGTGGCGTCCCGGTCTTTCAGGACGCAGTAGAGGACGCCGTACTTCTTGGCCTCCCGGCAAAAAAGCTGGAGGTCGCTGTCCTTCACGGCGAACACCTTCAACTCCTTGCCGCTGCGGAGCATATTGGTCAGCCGGGTCTTGCCCTTGGTTTTCTTCTGCTCCCGCAGGATGGCGTACAAGAGGATGGCAAGCTGCTTGGCACCCGTACCGGCCAGCTTGACCGCCACCTCACCTGTTTCCAGCGACATCCTCACGACTTGCTCCGCCGCGTCGCCTGAATAACTGCTCATGTTTGTTCAACTCCTTTCGCTCGGTTTCCTTTTGCTTTACCAGCCGTTCCAGGTTTTCCCTGACCTGCCCGGAACGCTGGGCGATGCCGTCACATAAGACCACCTCCTTTCGCAG
>CAJTTS010000151.1 GCA_910579155.1 uncultured Oscillospiraceae bacterium
CCGGGACCTCCAGGCCGTACTCCTCACAGAAGGCTTCCAGGTCCATGGCCTCACCGTGGAGGAAATAGTCCCCCTTACCAATCCGCCGGGCCTTAGTGGCGGGCCGCTTCAGCGGCTTGGGGGAGAGAACGGTGCCGCTGTGGTCATAGCTGGTATAGTCCACCAGCTCGGCATGGGCGGCGGGGTCCCTTTCCGTGCCCCGCATATCATAGCAGAACCACCCGTCCGGCACCGTTTCCCGGGGGATCAGCCAGTTGGTGGTGAGCACAGGCTTGCCGAACAGCCGGGCGTGCTGGAGCTCGTCCTTGAAAATGTTGACTGCCATTGCTTTTCTCCTCTTTTCTGTCGTGATTGGCAGGTTTTAACCCATCGTCTGGCCTATCTCCGGCTCCTGATCGGGCCAGGGGGCGCTGAGGCGCTTGACCGGCCCATAAGAGGTTTCCCGAACGCCATCCTGCTCCATCTCCAATCGGCCCAGAGTATCAAAATCGGTAAAGCCGTCCAGTATTTCCAGGAGTTCATCCCCCGCTCCCGCGTAACGCAGGGCTTCCATGCCATACTCCCTTTCGCTGCCGGACACCAGCTCGTAGTCGTCGATGTCCATGGCAATAGTGCCAGCCTCATGGAACGAGCTTGGCCCCTCCACCTCCAGAACCGCGCCGAACACCCGCAGCTCCTGGCCGGTCATCGCCCGGACGTATTGGGCCAGAGTGTTGGCGTCCTCCAGGGTGACGGCGTCCGTGGGCAGCAGGTGCGCCCAGGGGTAGCCGATCTCCACCTCCTGGATGTCGGCGCTGCCCAGGTCGTCCAGCCCCAGCGCCCTTTTTGCCCGTTCCAGCTCATCATCCGGGGCGGGCAGGTCGAGGCGGACGGCGCCGGTGGGGGAGGCCAGCGTGAGGGCGAAGGCGGGCCGGTCTGCCGTTTTCTGCGTCTGCACCACCTCCCGGCGCTTCACAAACCCCTGCTCCGTATGGGTCCCACCCAGCAGCTTCCGCTGTTCCGCGCCGATCTTGGCATAGTCCAGATAGGGTTTGACCTTCTCGTCAAAAACGAATTTGCCGGTGATGGGGCCGGTGTCCACCAGGAAATGGCCCAGCTCCTCGTCTGTTTTGATGCCCGAGAACAGCTCATATCTGTCCAGGCTGCCCGCCACGCGCAGCACATCATCCAGGCATCTGGCGTGTTCCACCATCAGCGCACCGGCAAAAACCTTCTGGGCGTCCGCATCCATGGTATCTACCAACCCGGCCAATTGGTTCAGCTTCTGGATGCCAGCTTCGCTGAACAGGGCGTCGCGCTCGATGCGGCCCGTGAGGATCTGTGCGGCGCCATCGCCGCCTATGACATACGCGGGAGCCCAGCCGCCGAAGTCCTCCACGGCGATCACCTCGTTTCTGACCTCAGCCGCTTCTGCGGGGAAGCTGATGTGTTCTACCTCATTGCTGAACGAACTCTTCGCTATATGGAGCACCATTATGCCAGCCCTCCCATCTCCTGCCGGTACTGTTCCGCCGGATCCTCCTGCATCAGTTCCTCCAGCGTCAAGCTGCCGTGGTAGGCCACGTAGCCCAGGTCGGTCATCGCGCAGTCCGCTTCCGCATTGAATGGCCTGGGCATGAAGTCAAACTGATCCAGGTTCTCCGCCAACTGGCGCACCTCGCTGGCATAGTTGGGCCGGGCCAGCAGCACCACCGCCCCCAGCTTTTCCCGCTGTTCCGCGTCCAGCGGCTCAATGGCACGGCACAGGTCGTTGAGCTCGTCAAGGCCGTCGCTGGTGAGGCTGACCACAGCGGATACCTGCGGGGGCAGATCATCCATGGTGATCTCCATCCGGAAACCCTCTTGGCCGCATCCTGCCCGCGCCAGCGTCCGCTCAACCTGTTTTTCCGGGCAGGGCAGATAGAGATACCCGGTAGTTTCACCTTCCGACCCGGACTTGAGTTCGATCATCAGTTGGGGCGTTTGGTGGAGATAGGCGGGAAAGTGCTGCCCATCGTAGACCTGCTCCAGCTTCATGCCGTTGCTGTACACCACGCCGTAAGGGGTGACCATCCCGGGGGCTCGCTGGATCAGGTCGAGGGCCACCGCACGGTAATCCAACCTTTCAAACGCCTCCACCGGCATGGAATCACCGCTGACGGTCAGGGCGTGGACTTTGCCGATCCGCTCCAAATCGGAGAAATCGGTGATCACGGTGGCTCGCTGGCAGCAAAACGTCAGGTTGATGAAATCCCTGATGCTGGACAGGTTCAACTTGCTGGCCATGGCTTCAAATTTGATATTCTCGCCCTCAGAGAAGCTGTCCAGCCGCTTGGCCAGATAATCCAGCTCATCCACGTTGACGCTCTGGGTGGTCAGCCGGTTGAGGATGGGGTACGGGCTGTCCAGCCCATCCACCTGGCAGTCCTGGGCGGTGGGGGAGCCGATGCCCATATCCTCCAGCAGCTCAATAGTGTGGTCGTACTCGCTGTCCGGGATGGGGAAGGGGACGGTGATCTGCCCAACCCCCGGGAGGGCTTTGCTGCCGAGAATCGCTTGATATTTCATAGGAGCAGCCCCCCTAACTCCTGGCGCACCCGAAAGCTGGGGAGCGCTGTCTTGCTCATGACCCTGATGTCTTTGGTGTGGGTGGTTTTCATGTTTGGACCTTTCCTTTCTTGAAAATAAAAAAAGGCCGTGATCTTTCACAAACGAAAAATCACGGCCTCGCTGGAGTACCGACTATAGAATTGTATTGCAGTATCTTGCATCGTTGAGCTCAAAAACGTGAGGGGTTAAAAATCTCGGAAACGGCTGATGCCGTAGGCGGCAGGATTTGTACCCACACGTTCTGTTGTCATTGCTCTTAAAACACAAGAAAAGCCTTAAAATCGCATGATTTCAAGGCTTTTGGTGGACTCGAAGGGGATCGAACCCTCGACCTCCGCGTTGCGAACGCGGCGCTCTCCCGCATCAACTATGTGGAACCCTAACGTAAGGGAAATGAGCTGATGGTTCTGTACTCTGGGTAGCGCCCTTTTTCAACTCTAAAAAGGGCGCTATACTTGTAATCGGGGAAATGCCTATAAAAAGTTTCTGCTTGACTGAGGATTTCCCAAGGTCAAAAATTTAGCGCCCCTTTTGAATATTCCTACTGTGCGGGTTCAAATCCCGCCAGACGCTCAAAATGGCCCGTTGGCATCTGTCGTTCGGCTTGAGAAATTTGAGGGGATGAAAAGCCCGGAAACAGTTGATGCCGTAGGCGTTCAGCCCACGGCATCTAAACTGTTCGGTTCTTTTGGCGCAGCGGGAGGGATTCGAACCCTCGAGCGGTTTCAGCCGCTACACGATTTCCAATCGTGCTCGTTATGACCTCTTCGATACCGCTGCAAATCGGTGGTGAAGTCACGACTCATCTCGCCGCTGTGGTGCGGCGCAACATAGGTTATTATAGCAGCTTTTTTGCAGTTGTCAAGTAGATTCTGCACAATTTTCCTGTTTCTTTTTTTGACCGTCCAGCCAGGTGCGCAGCAGGTGGAGCGCCTCCGGCGACAGCAGCAGCAATGCGGGCAGATTCACCGCCGCCAGCAGACCGTTGAACACATCTACCACCTGCCACACCGCCGTCACGTCCCCCACTGCGCCCAGGATGATGAAGGCTGGAAAGACCAGCTGGTACAGGCCCTGGGCCCAGCGGGAGGAGGTGAGCGTTTCCATCCCCCGCCGCCCGTAGTACCCCGAGCCGATGAGGGAGGTGAAGGCGAACAGGATCAGGCTCACCGATACGATCCATTCCCCGGCCTCGCCGAAGAGGGTGGCGAAGCCCGCCACCGTCAGCGGCGCACCCAGCATGGCCTGAGGTACCGCGCCCGCCTCCGCCAGCGGGAGGGTCCGGACGGGATCGTACACCCCGGAGGTGAGGATCACCAGCGCCGTCACCGTACAGATGACCATGGTGGCGAAAAAGACCTCGAAGATGCCCCACATGCCCTGCTGGGCCGGCTCGTCCACGTCGGCGCAGGCGTGGGCGATGGCGGACATGCCCACCCCGGCCTCGTTGGTGAACACGCCCCGGGCCACACCGTACCGCAGGGCCATCCCCATGGCGTAGCCCCCCGCCGCCGCCCGGGGGGCGAAGGCATAGTCCACGATCTGCTGAAAGGCCCCGGGCACCGCCTGGTAGTTGGCGGCAATCACCGCCAGCCCGCCCCCCACGAACAGCAGGGCCATGGCGGGCACCAGCAGCTCGCACAGCCTGCCGATCCGCTTGATGCCTCCCATCAGCACTACGGAGGTGACCACGGCCAGCACCGCCCCCACCGCCGCGGGGCTGGCCCCTCCGGCGGCGCTCAACGCCGTGGCGATGGAGTTGGCCTGGGCCAGGTTGCCCCCGGCCAGCGTCTCCGCCACACAGAAGAGGGCGAAGAGCTTGGCCAGGCCCGGCAGGCGCAGCCCCTTTGCCATGTACTGCATGGGGCCGCCCCGCCAATGTCCGCCGGGGTCCCGCTCCCGGTGGCGCACCGCCAGGATCTTCTCTCCGCACCCGGTCATCATCCCCAGCAGGGCGGACATCCACATCCAGAACACCGCCCCCGGCCCGCCGTAGGCGATGGCGGTGGCCACCCCCGCGATGGACCCGGTGCCGATGGTGGCGGCCAGGGCGGTGGACAGGGCCTGGAGCTGGGTCACCCCCCGGCCCGCCTGTCCGTCCTGCTTCCGGCGGAACAGGGAGCCCACAGTGGCCTTCCACCAGGTGGGCAGGCCGAAGATCTGAAAGAACCCGGAGCCCAGGGAGTACCAAAGCCCCACTGCCAGGAACAGCGCCAGCAGCGGCCCGCCCCATAATAGATCGCCCAGCGCTTTGAAAAAAGCCATGTCCGCACCCCTCTCAACGAAACAGTATGCGGACATGGCCTGTGTTATGCGGCCTGGGCGTTCAGCTCTCCCAGGGGTCCTTTTTGGGGAGGGTCGCACCCTTGTCCCGCGCCTCCCTCCGGTCCGGCGATCCCGGCCGCTTCCACAGCCTCAGCCGGGACGCCTGGTCCGGCAGGAAGCCCAGGCGGTGGAGGGTGGGCAGCAGTGCGGCCAGCAGCGCGGCCAGCATCACGGTCTGTATGGGCAGCATGATGGCGTTTTTCACGGCGCTCTGGGCCGCGATCAGTCCATAGCCCTTGCCGCCGGAGTACCACAGATAGGTGCCCAGACCGCCGATGAACACGTTTTGCAGGTTGGTGACCAGTTTGGCCAGGAACACCCGGAGCACCGTCACCTCCGCCCGGTAGAGGAACAGGGCGTAGGTGAACACCCCCAGCATGGTGGTGAGGATGTAAAAGGGGTTGTACCCGCCCTGGGGGCCGCCGGGGCTCATGAAATAGCCCACCGTGTCCTCCACGAAGCCGAACAGCAGGGCGTTTACCGGCCCCCCCACCAGGGCGCACAGCGCCCTTGCCAGAAAGCCCCAGCTCACCGAGATGTTGTTCACCACCGGCACCGAGCGCAGGTAGCCCAGGGCCACGCAGGCCGCCACCATCAGGGCGGAGAACACCAGGGTGCGCAGTTTTTTCGCGTCCCGCAGGGCGCACTGCCAGTAGGCGCGGGAAAAGGGCGTTTTGAAGATCTCCATGAAAAAAGCCTCCTTTGTTTTTTCGGCAGCACCCAAACCGGGTATGCCGCACAAAGGAAGCCGTCAAGGCGCGATCCTGCTATGCGGCAGCGGGATGCGGAGCGCGCACTGCAAGCAAGCTGCTTTTCGTCCGGCGGACAACTCCCCGTCCCGCCGGCACTGCGGGGGCAAAAGCCCCCTGCACACGCGCTCCTACTCTGCCTTGGGGATAGTATACCCCATGACGGCGGAGATCGCAAGAGGGGATCTGCCAAACCTGCCAAGAGTTGTCAAGACCTAAAAGTATAAAAAGCTGAAGAAGTTGATTCCACGAAAATGGGCATAGCAAAGAAAGCCGTCGAGTTCCGGCGGCTGTAGAATTGGAATGAAAATCATCGTTTACGATGGAGTTACAGCTTCTCTAAATAAGCCATGACAGTGCCATAGTAGATTCTCAGGAACTTGTTCGCCGCAGCAGTCATGTAGACGTAGTAGTGCTTGCCCTCCTGCCTTTTACGATCGAGGAACTGAAATACAGGATCATCAGCGGGTGCGTGCTGGATGATGGTGGACATGACTTGAAAAAGCGTTTTACGCAGTCTGGGAGAGCCACGCTTGGAAATGTGCCTGTTCTTCGATTCAAACGTACCGGACTGGCAAGGTGGCGCGTCCACACCGGCAAAGGCCACTAGAGTCTGTTTTAAAACCTTGGTATTGTATACAAAGTGCTGAGATGATAAA
>CAJTTS010000152.1 GCA_910579155.1 uncultured Oscillospiraceae bacterium
TGGACTACATCGGCGTACCTTATCAACCTGTGACGAACGAAAGGAGCGAGTGACTATGGACAACGAAATCTATCTCATCCACCTGGACGATTACCTGAGCCACATTGACGGCAAACTGGAGATGTACGATCTGCTGCTGGAGCTGGTGCGGTCTGTGCGGAAGGACCTGGAGGCCGGGGAGCCGTCCCAGGCCATGCGGACACTGTGCGCCTACGAGCAGCAGGCCCATGAGCTGTATGAGAGCTGGGACATCTCCGATGCCTACGCCGAGAGCGGCGCCCCGGACGATCTGGCCCAGCTGATGGAGGACGAGCTGCTGCCCGCCTGGGATGAGGATGAGGATACTGGCACGGAGAATGACGGCGGTATGGCAGATGACATGGAGGATGATGGGATGAACGGCGAGACCTCTGCCGCCGCCTATCTCCTGCGGGCTGTGGGACAACTGAACCGGGTCACGGCCAATATCCTGGAAATCACCAAGGCGATGGTGGTGTACGAGAACGCCATCGACCGTATCTTGAACAACAGTGAGATGCCGGAGAACGACTGTGCCGACTAAGGGAAAGACCCGTCTCCATTTCACCGATGCCGAGCAGGACGGGGGCCGTCTGAAGGAGCATGACCGGGCGAAAGAGCGTGAGGCGGACCGGGCGGCGATGCGGAAAGATGCACCGCCGCCCAAGGACCGCAAAAAGATGAAACGGCGCATGACCGAGCAAAAATCTGGCGCTGGAAAAAAGAAAAAGGGCAAATCCACCAATCCGAAAACTGCTAAAACTGCGGGCCAGCTGCAATTTGAGGAAAACAAGCTCAAACCGCCCTCTAAGCTGTCCCATACGGTCAAGGATGCCCCTGTGCTGGCACTCTCCGGCAAGCTGCACCACAAGGTCAGCGAGGCGGAGGATGATAATGTTGGCGTGGAGAGCGCCCACCGGCTGGAGCAGACCGCCGAGGCCGGTGTTCATCTGACGGAGCGTTCCCGCCGCGCCCATAAGCTGCGGGAGTACCGGGCCACAGAACGGGCGGAGATCAATGCCCTCCACCGGCAGTCCCTCCGGGACAATCCAGAGCTGGGCAGCAATCCGCTGTCACGCTGGCAGCAAAAACAGGCCATCAAAAAGCAATACGCCGCCGCAAAGCGTTCCGGGCAGAGGGCTGGTGAGGCGTCAAAGGCCACATCCACCATGGCGGAACGGGTATCCGACACGCTGAAAGGCGCAGCAGAAACAAGCAAACAAGCTGGTGCGTTTATCATGCGGCACAAGAAGGGCTTTCTCATTGTCATCGGCTTGTTTCTCATTCTGGTGATGTTCTTGAATATGATGTCCTCCTGTTCCGTGCTGGCCGAGGCCATTCTGGGCAGCAGTGCGGGCGGCACTTATCCCTGCGAGGATGCGGATATGCTGGGGGCCGAGGCAGATTATGCCGCGCTGGAGGCTGCTTTGCAGCACGAGGTGGACAATTACCCCAGTTACCACCCCGGCTATGACGAGTACCGTTATGACCTGGACAGCATCGGACATGACCCCTATGTGCTGATTGCTATTCTCACCGCCTATCATCAGGGGACATGGACCAGGAACGAGGTACAGGGGACGCTGCAAATGCTCTTTGACCGGCAGTACACCCTCACTCAGACAGTAGAAGTGGAAGTCCGCTACCGAACGGAAACACGGACGGACAGCAACGGTGATGACTACGATGTGGAAGTTCCCTATGACTACTACATTTGCAATGTGACCCTGGATAACTTCGACCTGTCCCATCTCCCGGTCTACATTCTAAGTGAAGATCAACTGAGCGCCTACTCCGTTTATATGGCAAACCAAGGCAACCGGCCAGACCTGTTCCCTATCGGCCAATATCCCAATGCCTCCCAGCGGCAGGACTATTTGGACTATGATGTTCCCCCGGAGGCGCTGGAAGATGAGGTATTCTCCGCCATGCTCACTGAGGCAGAGAAGTATCTGGGGATGCCCTATGTCTGGGGCGGCAGCAGTCCCAGCACATCCTTTGACTGTTCCGGCTTTGTGTCGTGGGTCATCAATCACAGCGGCTGGGACGTGGGACGGCTGGGGGCCAAGGCCCTGTGTAATCTCTGCACCCCGGTCTCACCCGCCAATGCCCGCCCCGGCGATTTGGTGTTTTTCATCAACACCTATGACGCACCGGACCCCAACGCACCCACCCACTGTGGTATCTATGTGGGCGAAAACATGATGATACACTGTGGAAACCCCATTTCCTATGCCGATTTGACCTCAAATTATTGGCAAAATCATTTTTACTGCTACGGCAGACTTCCCTAAAGGAGTGATGAGAAACGAATCCGAAAATCAAGAAGATCGACAACGAGTATGAGAAGAACGCCGCCAAGATCACAGAACTCCAGGCCCGTCAGCGGGAGCTGGAAAAGCAGCGGATGGAGCTGGAGAACTTGGACATCATCGGTCTCGTGCGAAGCATGGGCCTGTCGCCGGACCAGCTGGCGGCGCTCATCAAGGCCGCGCCGCCCCAGCCGGTCCCTGAACCGGAGCGGAAGGAGGACGGCTATGAGACGGTTTAAGACCTTGCTCCTGCTGCTGTCCGCCACGCTCATGCTCTCCACCTGTGCCGCCCCTGCCTACGCCTTTTCGGATGAAACGGAGGAAAATCCCCCGGTTACGGGCGGTGTGGAGACCCAGCCCCTGACCCCGGAGGGCAACATGACCTTGGTGGACGATATTGACGGCGAGGCCGGAGAAGATAAGCAGTTTATCGTGGTCCAGAGCCGTGCCGGTCACTACTTCTATATCATCATCGACCGGGCAGCGGAGGGGGACAATATCGTCCACTTCCTGAACCAGGTGGACGAGGCCGACCTTCTCTCGCTGATCGAACAGGAGGAACAGGCCCCGCCCGTCTGCTCCTGTACGGTCAAATGCGCCGCCGGAGCTGTGAATACCGCCTGTGAGGTCTGCGCTGTCAATATGTCCGAGTGCGCCGGACCGGAGCCGGAGCCGCAGGAGCCAGATAAGCCCCCGGAGGCCCCAGCCACCCCGGAGACTCCGGAAAAGAAGGGCGGCAATCCACTGATAATCGTGGCGCTGCTGGCGGTTCTGGGTGCTGGCGGTGCGGTGGCCTATCTGAAATTCTTCAAGAAAAAGGCGGATACCAAAGGCAGCGCCGATTTGGATGACTACGACTACGGCACGGAGGATGAAGAGGACGAACCGGAGGATGACGAGGACATGGAGGACGAATGAAATATTTTACCCGCAGTCCGCTGGAACGGATGATGATGCAGCCTCCCATCGCCCAGGCCAGACCTGACCCGGCCCCGCCTGTTCCCCAAAGCCACCCCTGCTATGGCTGCAAACGGCTGAACGAAAGCTCTGGATGTGTTTTGCCCTGCTATCGGGGTGTGGAGCGGATGCCGCCCCGGTGAAAGGATAGCGTTACAATATAATCACCTTTTTGCAAGCGGTCTGGTGCAGTTCCAGGCCGCTTGCCTCATTTTCAAGGAGGAATGACTTTGCCCAAACAGAAACTCGTGATCGCGGAAAAGCCCTCCGTGGGCATGGCTCTGGCGAAGGTGCTGGGAGCCAGAGGCAAGAGAAAAGGCTACATGATCGGCGGCGGCTATATCGTCAGTTGGTGTGTGGGCCATCTGGCGGGGCTGGCGGATGCCGCCGTCTATGACCCCAGCTATGCCAAGTGGCGCTGGAACGACCTGCCCATCATCCCCGACAGCTGGCGCTTTACCCTGGACAAGAGAAAGGCAGAACAGTTTGACATTCTTCGGACCCTGATGCGCCGGGAGGAAGTCACGGAGGTCATCAACGCCTGCGACGCCGGACGGGAGGGGGAGCTGATCTTCCGCACGGTCTACCACCTGGCGGGCTGCACCCTGCCCATGAAACGGCTGTGGATCTCCAGCATGGAGGATGCCGCCATCCGGGAGGGTTTTGCCAACCTTCGACCCGGCAGCGACTTTGACGGCCTGTACCACGCCGCCCTGTGCCGTGCCAAAGCGGATTGGCTGGTGGGCATCAACGCCACCCGGCTGTTTTCTGTCATGTACCGCCATACCCTCAACGTGGGTCGGGTCATGTCACCCACTCTGGCCCTGCTGGTCCAGCGGGAGGCGGAAATTGGGGCCTTTGAGCCTGCACTGTTCTACACGGTGGAGCTGAACTGCGGCGGGATGACCTTCGCCGGAGAGCGGATTTCCGATAAGGCAGAGGCAAAGGCCCTCGCTGATAGATGTAAGGATACGCTGCTGCTGGCCCAGAAAGTGGAGCGGAAGGAGAAGTCCGAAAAGGCCCCCGCCCTCTACGACCTCACCACCCTTCAGCGGGAGGCCAACCGGACTTTGGGCTACACCGCCCAGCAGACCCTGGACTACCTTCAGAAACTTTATGAGAAAAAGCTCTGCACCTACCCCCGGACGGACAGCCGCTATCTGACGGAGGACATGAAGGGCAATGTTCCCGCTTTGACTTTCATCGCCTCCGTCCTCTGCGGCGTGAAGGAGCCGGAGAAGGTGCTGGCCTCCCAGGTCTGCAACAACAGCAAGGTCAGCGACCATCACGCCATTGTCCCTACCAAGACCGCCGCCACCGGCATCAATATCGGCGATCTGCCCACGGGAGAGCGGGAGATACTGCGGCTGGTGGCCCTGTCCCTTCTCCGGGCAGTCTGTCCTGCCTACCGCTATGCTGAAACCGCTGTGACGGCGGAGTGCGGCAATCACAGCTTCACCGCCAAGGGCCGGGAGCTGTTGGAGTTGGGCTGGAGGGCCTACGCCGACAAGGAGCCGAACAAGGACGACACTCTGCCCGAGGGCCTGTCCCAGGACGCCACTTTGACGGTGAAGGAGGCCCTGGTGAAGGAGGGCAGCACCACCCCGCCCCGGCACTTTACTGAAGATACTATCCTGAAAAGCATGGAGACCGCTGGCGTGGAGGATATGCCGGAAGACGTGGAGCGCAAGGGCATCGGCACTCCGGCCACCCGTGCCAGCATCCTGGAAAAGCTGGTATCCTCTGGCTTTGTGGAGCGGAAGAAGGCCAAAAAGGTCACGAGCCTTATTCCCACCCAGGAGGGCAATTCTCTCATCACGGTCCTGCCGGAGATGCTGCAATCCCCGCTGCTGACGGCGGAGTGGGAGAACCGGCTGAAACAGGTGGAGCAGGGGGAGCTGTCCCCGGAGGACTTCATGGAGGCCATCTCTGCCATGGTGCGGGAGCTGGCGGCAACCTGTTCCCCGGTCCCTGGCGGCGAGGTGCTGTTCCCTTCTGGCAAGGAGCGCGTTGGCCCCTGTCCCCGGTGCGGTGGGAACGTCACCGAGAGCAAGAAGGGCTTTTTCTGTGAGAATCCCTCCTGCCGGTTTGCCCTCTGGAAAGACAACCGCTTTTTCGCCGCCAAGAAGAAGGACTTCGACCGGGATACCGCCGCCGCTCTGCTGAACGTGGGCAAGCTCCATCTTACTGGCTGTTGGTCCGAGAAAACGAACAAGACCTATGACGCCACGGTCTACCTGGAGGACGATGGGGAGAAGTCCAACTACCGGCTGGAGTTTGATGATGGGAACGGCTGACCTTCCCCGTATGACCGAAAAGCAGTTTTCCAGGGCTAAAAAGCTCCTTCGCCATCTGTGCGCCAATTATGACCGGGGAAACTGCCTGCTGCTGGATGACGGGTACGACCCCTGCCCCTGTCCGCAGCTGATTTCCAACACCCTGCTGTGCCGCTACTTCCGTTCCGCTGTCCTTCCGGCTGACCGGGAGCTGTGGGCGGAGATCGTGGGCGGCACTTCATTGCGGCGCTGCATCGTTTGCGGCAGGCCCATCTTCCGTCCCTCCAATGCTGCGAAATACTGCATAAACTGCGCCGCCAGAGAGCGCCGGAAAAAAGATGCGGCAAGGAAGCAAAAACACCGCCTGGATGTCCGCAAATCGGGCCTCTAAAAGCCCTGCGGCACAGGACTTTCCGAGCAGCTGAACACAGGGAGGAATGGAATTACATTCAGAGGCCCGAAATCGGCTTTGATTTGCGGACATTACTACCATGAAAGGAGGCCCCATGGCAGAGAAAAAATCCAACCGGGAAAAGCTCAAAGAGATCACCGCCAGCATCGAGCAGGGCATCCAAGACCTGTTTCAGAGCGACAAGTACGCCGAGTATCTGCGTACCATGTCCCGGTTTCACAGCTATTCCGTGCGCAATACCATACTCATCCATATGCAGCGGCCTGACGCCACCGCCGTGGCCGGTTTCAATGCCTGGA
>CAJTTS010000153.1 GCA_910579155.1 uncultured Oscillospiraceae bacterium
TTCTAAAGATATTGTCAAGGGGGAATGTGAGATTTTGTCCATCGTTACATTTTTGCAATAGAGTTTGCTCTGTATCTTGACAAGTAGTTTTCCGTATGTTAAGATAAAAACAGTTGAAGAGGTCTTTCCAGAGTCTTTTCACAGCAATTACTCGGACCACTCCTTTTGGAGTTAAGGCCATACGGACAGCCGGGTCCACTGCCGATTGGCAGCCTTGTGTTGCCTTATTGATTGAGTTAAAAGCTCAAATTTTATAAGTTGGTTACTTCATAACCGAAATGCGCTGTGTGCGCAGACTTGTGAAACGGTCAATAAGAGTAGTAAAAGTAGTATTGCTATATAGACTCTGATCTCTCCGTCTTATCTGAACTCCTTCTTTCCCCGTTTTCCCTCATTCTTTGTATTGTTTCCCGGTTGCGGATATTGGGTAGAAAACGGAAGGCTCGAAGTTTATCAGATGATTACCGCAAGCTGTGCAAAACGTGCAGCTTGCGGTTTTGTTTTTGCCAACATTCAGGAAGAAGGAGTGGGAAAGAAATTGAACAATCCTCAAGCGCATCCAAATCAAAGCCGTGCGCCCATTTATGAGGCGTTGGAAGCGTTCCGGCAAATGCGGGTGGTTCCATTCGACGTGCCGGGACACAAGCGAGGGCGGGGAAATCCCGAGCTAACCGCTTTCCTGGGTCAGCAGTGCGTGGGGGTGGATGTAAACAGCATGAAGCCCCTGGACAATCTCTGCCACCCGGTATCGGTGATCCGGGAGGCGGAAGAACTGGCGGCGGACGCCTTTGGCGCGGCCCAAGCTTTTCTCATGGTGGGCGGAACCACCAGCTCCGTACAGAGTATGGTACTGGCCACCTGCAAGCGTGGGGATGAAATCATCCTGCCTCGCAACGTCCATAAAAGCGTCATCAACGCACTGGTTCTGTGCGGCGCGGTTCCGGTGTATGTCAATCCGGAGGTGGATCAGCGCCTGGGCATCTCCCTGGGAATGCGGCGGAATCAGATTGCCAAAGCCATTGCCGAACATCCCAACGCCGTGGCTGTGCTGGTAAACAATCCGACCTATTACGGTGTTTGCAGCGACCTGCGGGCCATTGTCCGAATGGCCCATGAAGCCGGGATGCGCTGTTTGGCCGACGAGGCCCATGGGACGCATTTCTATTTTGGCGGCGGGCTTCCGATGTCCGCTATGGCGGCAGGAGCGGATATGGCCTCGGTATCCATGCACAAGAGCGGCGGCAGTCTGACCCAGTCCAGCCTGCTGCTGGTGGGACCCGACGTTCATGCGGGGTATGTCCGTCAAATCATCAATCTGACTCAGACCACTTCGGGCAGCTACCTCCTGATGTCCAGCCTGGACATCAGCCGCCGCAACCTGGCCCTGCGCGGCCGGAAGGTGTTTCACCAGGTGGCGGACATGGCCGAGTACGCCCGGCAGGAGATTAACATCGTGGGCGGCTACTATGCCTTTGGCCGAGAGCTGATGAACGGAGACTCCATATTCGACTTTGATACCACCAAACTCAGCGTCCACACGTTGGACATTGGACTGGCGGGCATTGAGGTGTATGACATCCTGCGTGATGAGTATGACATTCAAATCGAGTTTGGCGACATCGGCAACATTTTGGCCTATCTCTCGATAGGGGACAGGCCCCAGGAGGTGGAGCGGCTGGTCAGCGCCCTGGCTGAGATACGCCGGCGCTATCAGAAGGACCGGACGGGCCTTCTGAGCCAGGAATATGTGGAGCCGGAGGTAGTGTCCAGCCCCCAGGAGGCGTTCTATGCGGAGAAGGTCAGCCTCCCTCTGGCGGAGGCAAAGGGCAGGGTGTGCAGCGAGTTTGTCATGTGCTACCCGCCGGGAATACCTCTGCTGGCTCCCGGAGAACGGGTCACTGCGGAAATATTGGAGCATATCCGCTACGCAAAGGACAAGGGATGCAGCATGACCGGGCCGGAGGACCCGGATTTGGAGTATCTGAATGTTCTGGTATGATGAAAGGAGCAGCTTATGGAAATGTGGTTCAGCGAATTCCATACGCCGGATGTGAAGCACAGCATCCGGGTCGACCGGCATCTTTACTCCAAACAGAGTGACTATCAACGCATCGACATTTTCGAGACGCCGGAGTTTGGCCGGGTGCTGACCCTGGACGGCAACGTGATGCTGACGGAGCGGGACGAATTCATCTACGATGAGATGATCACCCATGTGCCCATGGCAGTGCATCCCGGCATCAAGGACATATTGGTCATCGGCGCGGGGGACGGCGGCGTGGTGCGGGAGCTGACCCGGTATGACCGGGTAGAGTGCATCGACTTGGTGGAGATGGACCCCCAGGTGGTGGAGGCCTGCCGGACCTATCTGCCCAGCAACGCCTGCCGGATGGACGACCGGCGGGTACATATCCACTTTGAGAATGCGCTGAAATTTATCCGGCGGCGGGAGACGGCCTACGACCTCATCATCGTAGACTCCACCGATCCCTTCGGCCCCTCCGAGGGGCTGTTCACCCGGGAGTTTTACGGAAGCTGCCACAATGCGCTGCGCGATGATGGGATCATGGTCAACCAGCAGGGCAGCCCCTTCTACGCCGAAGATGCCGAGGCCATGCAGCGCAGTCACAAGCGCATTGTCAACACCTTTCCAATCAGCCGGGTGTACCAGGCCCACATCCCCACTTATGCGGCGGGCTACTGGCTGTTCGGGTTTGCCAGCAAGAAATACCACCCAACCAACGATTTGGACACGGAGGCGTGGCGGAAGCTGAACCTGCACACACGCTACTACACCCCCAAGCTCCATATTGGCGCGTTCTGCCTGCCCGCATTTTTGGAGGAGATGCTGCGGGAGGTGGAGGAATAGACCATGCTGAAACCAAATATCGAGAATTTTGTCGGCTGTGACTGCAAATATGACCGGGCGCGAATCGTCCTCTATGGTGCGCCCTTCGACTCTACTACCAGTTTCCGGCCCGGCGCACGGTTTGGTCCCGCCGCTATGCGGCACGAGAGCTTCGGGCTGGAAACCTACAGTCCCTACCAGAATGCCGATTTAACGGACTGTGCTGTATTCGACAGCGGAGACATAGAACTGTGCTTCGGCAGCGCGGAGACGGCACTGGCGGATATTGAAAACCGTGCCGCCGGTATATTGCGGGACGGGAAATTTCCTCTGCTGCTGGGTGGCGAGCATCTGGTCACACTGGGGGCGGTGCGGACGATGGTGAAGCAGTATCCGGACCTCCACATCGTCCATTTCGATGCCCACGCCGATCTGCGGGATGACTATCTGGGGGCAAAGCTGTCCCATGCCTGCGTCCTGCGGCGCTGTCATGAACTGCTGGGAGATGGATGTATCCACCAGTTTTGCATCCGCAGCGGAGAACGGGATGAGTTCCAATTTGCCAAAGAACACACAGATCTGCATCTCTTTTCCTTTGACGGACTGGAAGAAACCGTTTCTGCCCTGCGAGAGCGGGAAACGCCCGTCTATCTCACCGTTGATCTGGATTGTCTGGACCCCTCCACCTTTCCCGGAACGGGTACGCCGGAGGCGGGCGGCGTTCGTTTTCTTCAGCTGCTGGCGGCCATCCAGACGGTTTGCACCGCCCATGTGGTGGGAGCTGATGTCAACGAACTGGCCCCTATGCTGGACACCAGCGGCGTATCTACCGCCACTGCTTGTAAGGTACTGCGGGAATTGATCCTCGCTTTATATAAAAACCAATTTTGATAAAGGAGATTACCCAACATGAGCAAAGTTCTTGTTATTGGCTGCGGCGGTGTCGCGTCCGTTGCTATCCACAAATGCTGTCAGGTCAGCGAGGTGTTTAGCGAACTGTGCATTGCCAGCCGCACGAAATCCAAGTGCGACAAGTTGGCCGCAGAGCTGGCGCCAAAGACCGCTACCAAAATCACCACCGCCCAGGTGGATGCGGATGATGTGCGGCAGGTCATTGACCTCATCCGCGCATACAAACCCGATCTGGTGATGAACATCGCCCTGCCCTATCAGGACCTGACCATTATGGATGCCTGTCTGGCCTGCGGGGTCAACTACATGGACACCGCAAACTACGAGCCGGAGGACACAGATGATCCGGAATGGCGGGCCATTTATGAAAAGCGGTGCAAGGAGGCAGGCTTCTCCGCCTACTTCGACTACAGTTGGCAGTGGGCCTACCGGAAGAAATTCGAGGAAGCGGGTCTGACGGCGTTGCTGGGCTGCGGCTTCGATCCCGGCGTGACCCAAGCCTACTGCGCCTATGCCAAGAAGCATGAGTTCGATGCCATTGACACCATAGACATTCTGGACTGCAACGGCGGCGACCACGGCTACGCCTTCGCCACCAACTTCAACCCGGAGGTCAATCTGCGGGAGGTTTCCGCTCCCGGAAGCTATTGGGAGGACGGACACTGGGTGGAAATCCCCCCTATGAGCATCAAGCGGGAATACGACTTCGACCAGGTGGGCCGCAAGGATATGTACCTGCTCCACCACGAGGAGATTGAGAGTCTGGCTCTGAATATTCCGGAGGTACAGCGCATCCGCTTCTTTATGACCTTTGGACAGAGCTACCTGGATCATATGCGCTGCCTGGAGAATGTGGGGATGCTGTCCACCAGCCCGGTGGAATTTGAGGGACAGCAGATCGTACCGATCAAGTTTCTGAAAGCTCTGCTGCCCGATCCGGCCAGCTTGGGTCCCCGGACAAAGGGAAAAACCAACATCGGCTGCATCTTTACCGGCAAGAAAGACGGTCAAGACAAGACCTATTACATCTACAATGTCTGCGACCACCAGGAGTGCTTCCGGGAGGTGGGCAGTCAGGCCATCAGCTATACCACCGGCGTACCCGCCATGTGCGGTGCGCTGATGCTGCTGACCGGGAAATGGAGCAAGCCGGGAGTCTACACGGTGGAGGAGTTCGATCCTGATCCCTTCCTGACTGCGCTGGATAAGTACGGTCTGCCCAGGAGCGAGAGCCGGACGCCGGTCCTGGTGGATTGATGGAAAATTGCGGTATGAAAGAAAGCCGCCCAGCCTTCACGGGCCTGGGCGGTTTGTCCCCGCAAGAACTGTTTGGCGAACTGCCCACACCATGCTACATCCTGGATGATGCCATGCTCCTCCGGAACGGTGAAATTTTGGCGGGAGTAGCGGAGCGCACCGGCTGTAAAATTTTGCTGGCGCAGAAAGCGTTTTCTAATTACAGCCTGTATCCTGTTCTGGCTCCCTATCTGGCTGGGACAGAGGCCAGCGGGCTGTATGAGGCCCGGTTAGGCCGGGAGGAAATGCCGGGAAAAGAAGTCCATGTTTTCTGCGGAGCATATCGGGCGGATGAATTTGAGGAACTACTGGAATATGCGGATCATATCGTGTTCAACTCCCCGCGTCAGCTGGAGCGGTTCGGTCCCCTCGCCAGAGATGCCGGAAAAAGCATCGGTCTGCGCATCAATCCGGAGTGTTCTACTCAGGAAGGACATGCCATCTATGATCCCTGCGCTCCCGGCAGCCGCTTGGGAACTACCCGCACTCAATGGGACGCAGGGATTACACCGCAGCTGCTGGCCCTTTTGGACGGCTTACATTTCCATACCCTTTGTGAGCAAGATGCTGACGCATTGGATGTCACGCTGAGAGCTGTAGAGGAGCGGTTCGGCGATGTGCTTCCCAAGATGAAATGGCTCAACTTCGGCGGCGGGCATCATATCACCCGTCCGGGATATGATATTCCCCGGTTGGAACGGTGCGTCAATGCGGCACAGGAAAAATGGGATGTTCAAGTCTATTTGGAACCGGGGGAAGCCTGCGCGTTGAATGCGGGCTATCTTGCGGCCAGAGTGCTGGACGTGCTGCAAAACGGCGAAATACAGATTGCCATATTAGACGCCAGCGCAGCCTGCCATATGCCGGATGTTTTGGAGATGCCTTACCGTCCGCCGCTGTATGGCGCGGGAAAACCGGAGGCGCTGCCGCACGCCTTCCGCCTGGGCGGGCCTACCTGTCTTGCCGGGGACATTATCGGAGATTACAGTTTCGCCGCGCCGTTGCGGGAGGGCGATCTTCTCCTGTTTGGCGATATGGCGATCTATACCACCTGTAAGAACAATACGTTCAATGGTATGCCACTGCCAGACATATTTGTCTTACATGACAGCGGAAAACTGCAACGTCTGCGAACCTTTGGATATGCGGATTTCAAACAACGCTTGGGTTGATAAAATTAAGACTTTTTAGTAGTGGCAAGCAA
>CAJTTS010000154.1:0-4756 GCA_910579155.1 uncultured Oscillospiraceae bacterium
ACTGCCGCAACTGCCTCCAGTACCGCCGCCGGAGCTGCCGCAGTCTCAACTGCCCTTACCTCTCCGAGCGGCTGGAGGCTGGGGCGGTGACGATGGACGAGCTGATCGTCGAGACAGTCCGCCCCTGGAAGCACCTCCCCTTGAAACAGCGGGCCGTGGGGCTCGCCTGCCGGGAGGAGCGCTTCCATTTTGAGGGACAGCTCCACATCATGCGCATGGCAGAGATGACCAAGGTTGAGGCGGACTATGTCAACAGCCGCTGGTTGGCCACGGTGTACCTGCTCTCCGCCCACGCCGAGCTCTGGAGGAAGACCCTCTTTGCCGTCAGGCCGGACCAGATCGACTTTGCCCTCGTCCGTTTGGGCGAAAGCACCGTCCAGGAGTATGTCCTCTACCGCGCGGCAAAGGGCATCTGTACCGGAACATTGGGCGCGACCTCGGAGGAGCTGGCCGACCCGGAACTGGTCAACGATGAGACCCTGCTGCTGATCCTCAACGCGGCGGTCATCGCCCGGTATGGGCCGGAGGTCATGAACGTCGGGAGGGCTCGGACATGATGATGGAAGCTGTGCTCACCTCCAGTACCCACCCGGAATACGGGGAAATCGCCATCCCCTTCCCGATCCCCGAGGAGGACTACGACCGAACAATGGAACTGCTGGAGGAGCTGGGCATCGGGGACGTGCTGGCCCAGGACTGCCGCGTGATCAAGCTGGAAAGCGAGTACCCTGTCCTGGAGCGGCTGAAAGGCGCGGCGGTCAATGTGGACGAGCTGGACTACTTAGCCAAGCGTCTGGAGAGTTTCTGGAAGAGTGAAAAAGACCAGTTTCTCGCCATGGCCCACAAGCTCGACCTGACGGATATCCAAGGTTTTATCAATCTGACCTTCTGCTGTCAGGACACCACAGTGATCACGGACTTCTCTGAATTGGAGGAGGTAGGTCGGGAGCACTGCATCAAAAACGACGGTCTTACCGTGGATGAGTATTACTCCATAGATGGCCGTGCGGAGGCGCTGAAGCTGATCCGCAGTGGAAACGGCACAGTCACGCCCTATGGTGTGGTCTACGATAGCGGGATGGAGCTGAAACCGCTCTACACTGGCCGGAATTTTCCGTCATACAACTGGAAAGTTCCTACGCTGGAGCTGGAGACCGCGCCGGGCGGAGAAGCGGAGGGGCACTTCGACCTGCCCATGCCGGACCGGCGGCTCCAGCGAGAGATCGAGCGGGCCGGGCTGGACCAGCAGGACATCCCCCTCAAAGTAGAGCTGTCTGGACTGCGGGGAGCCGCAGCCGCCTTGGACCTGGACGGTCTGACTGTCGGCGACCTCCCCGGGCTGAACCGCCTGTGTCGGGCCGTCGAGCCTATGACAGAGGAGGACCGGGAGAAGCTGGAGGTGGTGGTGAAATTTACAGAAGCGTCAGGTATCGACGCCCTCTGCCGGCTTGCGGAGAATCTGGACCAGTTCGATTTTGTTCCCGACGTGTTCACAGCGGAGGAATACGGCAGATATCTGATCCAGAAATCAGGCAAATTCACGTATGACCAAAAGTTGTTGGGTTTTTATGACTACCAGGACTTTGGAGAAGACCGGGTGTGGCAGGAGGGCGGCTGCTTTACGGAATGCGGCTATGTGGCGTACCACGGGACAGAGCTGCTGGAGGAGCTGATCCCCGGCGCTCCCACGGAGGAGCAGGGGATGCAGATGCTGTAAAGTTTCAGTAGACTTTTGACAAAAGTTGTGGTATTGGTTGTTGCTACCAATACCAAGAAAGAGTGAAAGCATTGATCATCAACATTTATAAATGCGAATCAATAGTAGAAACGGGCTAAAAAGGCGATAAAAGCGAGAGCGGAGAAGACGAGGAAAAAGATGCCCAGGAGAGAGCGGGCGCGAGAGGCATCCTGGAAGGCAGATTTGAGATTAGCCCAATGGAAAAAGGATTCAATGGGCTGGCGTGCAGAACTGACGGGGAAATGGGAGCAGTCGCCGGAACGCAGGACGTCATAGCGCTTTCTTTTTCTTGGCGTAATGATCTGAATTTCCCGGCATTTCTTCAGAGAATCTGCCCAATCAGCATCACAATAAGCCCGGTCAGCGAACAGGCGGCCAAAAGAAACAGGAGCGCAGTCTCTGTCAATCTGTTTTGCAGCCGTCAAATCAGGGCAGGACGCAGGAGAAATCTGTGCGGCCCTGAGAAGAGGGAGCCGGCCGGGTCTGAGCATAACAAAGACATGGAGCTTCACGCCATAATACCACTCCTGCCGTGCGGCATTGTAGCATTTGTCACAGAACCCGGCTCCGACTCTTGCGCCTGTGCTGTAAGAACGCCTGGCAGCCATGACGGGGCAGGAGTCCACGGCATAGCAATGGGTATCCCCGCTCTTTTCCGCCGCATCTTCCGCCCAGATTTCCGCCAAGGCCTGGAAAGCGGGCGTAAGACGGTTCAGACGTCTGCAAAAAGCCTGGTAACTGGGCAGGGCCGGAAACCACGTCAAGAGATGGCTTTTGGTGTAGTTGTAAATCGCCTTTCGCGTTAATAACTGCTGTGCTTTCCCCCAGAGGTAGACTGTGATCAACTCCTCGTCGCTAAATTGGGGACAGTTATTATTGCTTAGGCGTTGCTTTCCTTCTATAAATCTGCTATCATTGCATTGGCAAATGGTGCAGTATAGTTCGATGAGTTTTTCTTCCACAAAGTCATTCTCATCCTTACTGCATCATTTGTCATCCTTTTTCTTTGTTTAACTATTGATTCACACTTTCAAGAAAAAGTATGGATGCTTCTTAATACCTGGGCCGTCCCACCAGGCGGCCCTTGCCGATGGAGTAGACATCGTCAATAACCATCTGGAAGGAGGCCTTGCGGTTCTCTGCCTTGGCGCGCTCGTCGATCTTGGCGGCGTGGAAGTCCTTCAGGTCCTGGGTGAGGGGCAGGTTGCCGGGGTTGAGGATGCGCACGGCGCCGTTGTTGTCGCGGCAGGGGAGCATCAATCCGGCGTTGTAGCGGCAGGGGGCGAAGGGGATGTCCAGCACACCGGCCTCAACAGCGCGGCAGACGCCCACGGCGATGTCGCCCTCGCCCAGCTCGAAGCACTTGTCCACGATGCAGCGGGTCTCCTGGGAGATGATCTCCTCCTCCTGGGGCAGGCGGGCATCCTGGAAGGTCTGATCCGCCATCATGTTCACCACCTGCTTGGTGCAGCGCAGACCCTGGGCGTTGGCCTCCATGGTGGGGATGCCCACGGCCTCGTGGGGGCTCTTGACGATAACCTTGGTGGCCTTGGAGAAGGCGGCGATGAGGCTGCCGGTGGAAATGACGCCGAAGGCCTTGGCCTCGTCCGCCGGGAATCCGCCCATCCACTGGTGGAGCACGGTGGTGACCTCCACGTCCGTGTAGCCGTACTTGGCCAGATACTCGTCCGTCAGGGCCTGCAGGGTGCGGATGGCGGCCACGTCCTGAACCAGGTTGCCGCACTGGCCGTAGCCCACGGTGATGTTCTTCACACCCTGCTCCGCCGCCAGCAGCGCCTCAATGATGGCTGCGGCGTGGGAGATGCAGGGGGGCACCAGGGTGCCGGTGAGGGGGCCGTAGGGCTCCCGGTTGATGGACACGCCCATCTCCTCGTAGAGGCCCGTCAGGCGGTCCACATACTGCCAATCCCGGATGGTGCGCTCCATGGGGATGTTCTTGCAGTAGGGCAGGTTGTAGGAGATGCCGCCGCCCTCGTAGCTGGTGAAGCCGCCGGCGTAGGTGATCTCGGTCAGGAGCCGGGCGTCGGGGGTGCCGTGGCGGACCTGGACGGGGGTGTGGAGGGATTCGATCACCTCCCGGCACCCGTGGACGCCGTGGTTGACCGCCGGGAAGCCGTTGAGCATGGCGCGGCCCAGCCGGATGGACTCCCGGATGCCGTTCTCCGCCTCCTCATAGCGGTTCTGGCGGGTGTAGCTGTCAATGGTGGTGGGCAGCAGGTCCGCCTCGCCGGCGTCCTGGAGGTGCTCCATGAGCTTGATGTGCTCGCTGATGACCGGCACGCCGGCCCGGGGCTGCACCAGGGTCTTGCCCTCCGCCTTGGCGGCCAGCAGCTTCTTGGAAAAGATCTGGTCCTCCTTCATGGCCTTATGGTAATCCACGGCCTCCTGCAGGTCCACGTCCTTTCCGGTGGGCCACTGTGCCAGGACCTCCTGCCGCAGGCGGGCAAACTCATCGTCAGGAATTCTCTTATTCTTGATATCCATGTTTTTCCAGCTCCTTTTTCATCATTCGCAGGGCAATTTGGGGCTCGTGGGCCGCCAGCAGTCCCATGGCGGCCAGAATATAGGTCCTGTCCACCCAGACGTCCGCCTCGCGGGGGCGCAGGGAGGCCGGCTGGGCGGGGGAATAGAGGGCGTGGCGCGCAATCTCCGCCACCCGCTCCGCGTGAATCAGGCTTCCGCCGGTGACGACGATCTGCCTGACGTTGGTCAGATTTTTTCCGGACTGGACAAAGGTCTGCCCCATCAGGGTGTAGGTCTCCTCCATGGTGCCCGCATGGCGGGCCACCGCCGTCTCCACGGCCAGGGAGGCCAGGGCGTAATCCAGGGCTTCCAGTTCCCCGTCGCCCTCGGGCAGCTTGTCGGTGTGCTCCCGCAGGTAGCCCACCAGCTCCTGGACCCGCTGAGGCGTGAGGCCGGACAGCTGGGCCGCCCGCTCGGCTCCGGCGGCCTCCACGATGCCGTTGACGCTGTAGCGCATCCCGATGTCCCCCTCCA
>CAJTTS010000154.1:4896-6215 GCA_910579155.1 uncultured Oscillospiraceae bacterium
CCGTCGGCCATGGAGTAGACGTCGGTGGTGGCGCCGCCCACGTCCACGGCTACCAGATCGCCGATGCCGCTCTCCCCCTCGCAGCCCTTGGCCAGCAGCTCCATGGCCTGGAGCACCGCCGCCGGGGTGGGCATGAGGATGTCCGAGAGCAGGCCCGTCACCTGGGAGAGGCCCTTGGCCTGGACGATCCGGTTTAAGAAAATCTCACGGATCTTGTTCTGGGTGGGCTCAATCTGCAGGACGCCGAACCGGGGCATCACGTTGGGGCAGACGTGCACCTCATGCCCCTCCAGAAGACGCTCGCACTCCCGGGCGGCCGTCCGGTTGCCCGCCACCACGATGGGGAACGCCGGGGGCAGGGCCGCGAGCATCCTGGCGTTGTGGAGGATGCACTCCCGGTTGCCGCCGTCGGTGCCGCCCACCAGCAGGAAGATGTCGGGCTTTGCCGCGCGGATCTCCTCGATGTCGTCCTCCGTCAGTTCAAAGGAGTAGAGCCCGATGATCTTGGCTCCCGCCCCCAGGCTGGCCAGCTTGGCCGCCTCGCTGGTCAGCTCCGGCACCAGCCCGCTGGCAATCATCCGCAGCCCGCCGGCGGCGGAGGAGCAGGCGAAGGTGTCCACAAACTCCAGCTTCCCGGTCTTCTCCTCCAGCCGCTGGAGTCCCTGGCGGAGGCCGTCGTTGATATCCGTCTGTACCGTGGTATAGGCCGCCGCGGTCCCCAGCAGGGCGCCGGCGTCCAGATCCACGGCCGTCAGCTTGGTATATGTGCTGCCGAAGTCAATGAGGAGGACTGGCCTCATGCGGGCTCACCGTCCATGTGCAGGAGCTCCCGCAGGGCCTCGATGGTGGTCTCCGGCGGGGTGTTGGGGGGGAAGGCCCGGTCAAAGCCCATCTCCTTGAACCGCTTCTCCACGTCCTCAAAGGTCTGCTTGCCGATGACGATGTTGCCGCCCACCAGCAGGGGAATCCCCTTCAGGCCCGCCTCGTCGCACTTCTCCCGCATCCCGCGGCAGTCCAGCTCTCCCTGTCCGTACAGGGAGGAGACCACGATGGCGTCCGCCGCAGACTCGATGGCCGCCGCGATGTACTCCTCCTGAGACACCATGACGCCCAGGTTCACCACGTCGAAGCCGGCCTCCGTAAACGCGTGGTACAGGATCTTGTTGCCCACCGCGTGGACATCCGCGCCTATGACGCCAATGATTAAAACCTTCTTCTTCCCGCTATCCATAAGAAGCCACCTCTGCATCGTTAATTGCTTTTGATTTCCAAAAGCATATATCTATATATTACATTGAACTATATCTATTGTCAAGAGA
>CAJTTS010000155.1 GCA_910579155.1 uncultured Oscillospiraceae bacterium
CTGACCCTGGGGGAGCAGCCGGACCGGGACCTGGGCAAGTACGGGAGGATGCGCCTGACGTATCTGAGGGAGCACCGTCCGGGGCTGCTGAACCGCCTGACGCTGAACGGGACGCTGTTCAGCCACCTGCTGGAGATCGAGGACACAGCCAACAGCAGGTTGGAGCGGATGATGCCGGGGCTGGCAAAGGCGGCGGGGGTGACGGAGCAGTTGAAGGCCAGCGACATGATGACGTGGGTGGGCCTGATGAACTCCTGCAAGGCCCAGGCGGAGGAAATCATCCTGTCCGAGCTGATCTACAGCTAAACGAACCAAATCAGCCTGCCCAGGAGGGGCCGAGTGCGGAAGCGCCCGGCCCTTCTTCCATTTCCCAGGCGGAGATCGACGCCATCCTGCGGGATTATCCGGGCAGGATGCGGATCTTCACCCTGTACCAGCACGGCATATCCGCCAAGGACGCCGTTGCCGCGCTCAAAAAGGAGTACGGATATTCCGGCGGCAACCACACGTTTCTGGACGGCGCATCCGGCATGGTCAACTACCGCCCTGACACCGGCCTGACCCTGCAACGCTACCAGCCCCAGGCGGAGGTCACGGTGAAGTGGCCCACCCTGGAAAAGCGGATTCGCCAGCTTATCCAGGAGGGGAGCTACCTCGCCTCGGACGAGATTGAGAAGTACGAGAGCGACCATCTGGAGGATGCGCCGGAACAGGAAGCGGAAGTGCTTGACGGATCTGCGTCATCCCTCATCTCCGAATTGGAAAGCACTTCTTTTCAGATGGATTACAATGCGCTGAAAGAGAGCCATCCTGGTAATATCGTGGTGTACCAAATAGGGGACGCCTTTGAAATATTTGGCCCGGATGCACGGGTATCTTCAAGGGAACTGGATCTGAGGCTCACTACCTACATCGTTCCGGGCCTGGGGCGCGTAGCCATGTGCGGTTTCCCAATCCAGGAGCTTGAGCGAAACATGGAAAAGCTGCGGGAAAAACACGCTGTTACCGTCTCGGCTATCGTTGAAAATTCCACAAGGCGTCAGGTATCGACTTTTCCGCCCCTTGCCCAAACACCGGGGCGAACCGGGCCTACTGCCAGGGAAAGCACCGCCGTCCATGCGCCGGGGGCCGCGCCCCCAATCCCGGCCACGGTGCCGCCCAGGGAGATCACCCCGGCTGACATTGATGCCGCCCTCCAGGAGTGGAACGGCGATATGGACAGCAAGCGCCGGGTACAGCAGTACATGGCCGACCATGCCCGTGACCGGGCCACGGCGGAGTGGCTGAAAAACGAGTACGGCGATGATCTCCCCGCGTTCCCCGTCACGGTGGAGGGCGCGGCCACCGACCTGCCCTGGACAAAGGTACAGCGCCGCCTTGCCCTTCTGCTGAAAGAGGACAGGTTTTTCACCCAGGCTGAACTGGACAATTTTGAGGACATCGACCCCGCCGCCGTTCGGGAGCAGTTGGAGAGCGGCGTCCCGTCCCCCTTTGTGGAGCAGGTCATGGCCGATGTGGAGCGGCTGGCGGGCCAGGAGGCGGAGCAGGAGGCCGACGCCGCGCCCACCGTCCGGGAGATCTACGAGAAATATAAGCCCATGGTCATAGAGAAGGTGCTGGCCGACCAAGCCTATCAAAACGCCTGTAAAAATTCCGATCAGGAGGCCGCCCGGATGGAGGGCGGGGAGGCCGTAAACCGGGCGGCGCTCTCCATCATGTTCCCGGACGGGACAACGGCTGTCATCGGCGCGGAGGATTTTACGCGGCTGTATTTCGATATGGCAGATTTCCGTCTGCGCCTGCACAGGGAGGTCGTAGACGAGACCTATCCCATACTGTCCCAAGCCCCCGACCTGTCCGGCCAGCCTATCGCCCGCGAGGGCGATACCCTCACTATTGGGGATGGGGACGCCGCCCACGAGGTTGACATCACCGTTTCCGACGAGGACTGGCAGGCCATCCAGGACGCCGTGCCAGAAAAGCCTCCCCGCGACCCTCTGGCCCCGGCCTACCAACCGGGTGATACGGTCTATCTGGACAAGACGGCCTACGAGATTTCCGGCATCGGCCTGTTTGACGTAGACCTCCAGGACCCTGCCCAAGCCTATCCCATCCTCCGCTCCGAACCCATAGAACGATTTGAAGCCCTGCTGTGGCAGGATGCCCGGAACGGTCCTATCACCGAGTTTCTGCCCGCCAGATTGGAGAGCCCCCATGACTACTTCCGGGATGCCCTGGCCTCCGGCCTGCTGGCAGACCGGGACAAGGAACGGATCTCCATCTGGCTGCGCTCCGGCCTGGGCAATACCCGGATCGGGCAGTATCTCGCGGAACAATTCGCGGAACGGGCTGGATCAATACAGCTACCTTCCGGCGGAACGGTGGACTATTCTACCTCCACCACCGGCATGGAGATAGCCGTACACAGCGACGCGGTTTCATCAAGCCGGTATATGGGCTGGGCCTTGATCCCCTCCGTCCTCCGCGCCCTCTGGCAGCAGGAGCTGGACGGCTTCACCCGTGAGCCGGTCCAGCGCCCCGCCGTCCACCTGGAGGGCAAACCCGCCTATCAGGTGGGGGACAAGGTGACGTTCCCCTATGGGGAGCGGGAGATCAGCGGCACCATCAGCTACATCGGGGACATAGACGTGCGTATTGACACGGGGCCTTACTCCTGGAGCCAGGAAACCATCAACCGGGATATGTTTGAGGACGCGCTTCGCCAGGATGAACGCAACGTGGGGCTGTTTACCCCGGAAGCGATCCCGGCCCAGGAGTTCACCACACAGCCTGTAACGGTCTATCCGGCGGAACCGAACCACCTTCCCTTTGAAGTTGTGGTGGAACGGCTGAACATCCCCGAACAGGCGCAGGATCAGCCGGAACAGGCCCCTGCCGCCGGGAATTTCCGCATCACCGACGATGATGTGGGCGTTGGCACTCAGAAAGAGAAGTTCCGCCGCAACATGGAGGCCATCAACACCCTCCAGGGCATTGAGCTGGAAGGACGTTCCGCCACCCCCGCCGAACAGGAAATCCTGTCCCAGTATGTGGGCTGGGGCGGCCTGCCCGACGCCTTTGACCCGGATAAATCCGGCTGGACGGAGGAATTTTTAGAGCTGCAAGCGGCCCTCACCCCGGAAGAATACGCTTCGGCACGGGCCTCCACCCTCAACGCCCACTACACCCGCCCCACCATCGTCAAGGCCATCTATGAGGCCGTGGAGCGCATGGGCTTCCAAACCGGCAATATCCTGGAACCCTCCTGCGGCATCGGCAACTTCTTCGGCCTGCTGCCGGAGGGCATGGCCGCGTCCAGGCTGTACGGCGTGGAGCTGGACAGCATCACCGGGCGCATCGCCCAACAGCTCTATCCCAACGCCAACATTTCCATCCAGGGCTTTGAGAAAAGCGAGTTCCCGGACGGCTTCTTTGACCTCGCCGTTGGCAATGTCCCCTTTGGCGGCTATAAGCTGGTGGACCGGCGCTATGACAGGGAAAACCTGCTGATCCACGACTATTTCTTCGCCAAAACCATCGACAAGGTGCGCTCCGGCGGCGTCATCGCCTTTGTCACCTCCAACGGCATCAGCGGCGGCACCATGGACAAGAAGGACCGCCATGCGCGGGAGTACATCGCCCACCGCTGTAACCTGCTGGGGGCCGTCCGCCTGCCCTGCAACGCCTCCCTCGCCTACGCCGGGACGGAGGCGGGCATGGACATCGTGTTCCTTCAGAAGCGGGACGTGCCCCTGACGCGGGACGGACCCCTGCCCGGATGGGTGGACGTGGATACGTTGGAAGAACACACCTACACCGGCGGCGATGGGGTGGAAAAGCGCGGCTTCGTCACCATGAGCCGGTATTTCCAGACCCACCCGGAAATGGTGCTGGGCAATCTGGAGATCACCTCCGGCCCCTTCGGGGCGCAGTTGGTGTGCCAGCCCGTCCCCGGCGCGGATCTTGCCCAGCAGCTCCACGAGGCCATGTCCCACATCCACGGGGAATACCGGGAGGCCGAGGCCCCGGAGCTGGACGAGGACATCAGCGAGGCGGAGTCCGCCGCCATCCCCGCCGACCCCAGCGTGAAAAATTTCTCCTATGCCCTTGTAGACGGCGATGTGTACTACCGCCAGAACTCCGTCATGGTAAAGCCCAACTTGACCGCTTCCGCCAGGGAACGGGTCAAGGGCATGATCGAGCTGCGGGACTGTGTGCGGGAGCTGATCGACTTTCAGATGGATGAGTACACCCCGGACAGCGCCATCCAGAAAAAACAGGCCGAGTTGAACCAGCTCTATGACGCTTTTGCCAAAAAGCACGGCCTGATCAATGACCGAGCCAACCGTCTGGCCTTTTCCGCCGACAGCGCCTACTACCTGCTGTGTGCGTTGGAGGTGCTGGACGAGGACGGGCGGCTGGAGCGCAAGGCGGATATGTTCACCAAGCGCACCATCAAGCCCCACCGGGCCGTCACCAGCGCGGACACCGCCATGGACGCCCTGGCCGTGTCCATTGGGGAACGGGCCTGTGTGGACCTGCCCTTCATGGCCCAGCTCACCGGCAAGACGGCGGATGAGCTGACGGCGGAGCTGCGGGGCGTGATCTTCAAAGACCCAGCCGCGGGGAGCGACCCGCTGAAGGGCTGGCAGACCGCCGACGAGTACCTGTCCGGCAATGTGCGGCAGAAATTAAAGGCGGCGCGGGCGGCGGCGGAGCGGGACCCGGCCTACCAGGGGAACGTGGACGCCCTGCTTGCCGCCCAGCCCAAGGATCTGGACGCCTCCGAGATCGAGGTCCGGCTGGGGGCCACCTGGATCGACAAAAAGTACATCCAGCAATTTATGTACGAGACGCTGAAAACCCCCTATTACCTCAAGGGAAAGATCAAGGTCAGCTATTCCCGCCACACCGCCGAATGGTCAGTGTCCAACAAGGGCAGCATCAGCGAGACCGACATCGCCGCCTACAGCACCTTCGGCACCAGCAGGGCCAACGCCTACCGCATCCTGGAGGATTCGCTGAACTTCCGGGATGTCCGCGTTTATGACACGGTGCTGGAGGCAGACGGCAGGGAGCGGCGGGTATTGAACGCCAAGGAGACCACCCTGGCGGCGCAGAAGCAGCAGGCCCTCCGGGACGCGTTCAAAGAGTGGATCTTCAAGGACCCCCAGCGGCGGCAGGCGTTGGTACAGCAGTACAATGAGGAAATGAACTGCATCCGGCCCCGCGAGTACGACGGGAGCCGGATCGTCTTTTCCGGCATCAACCCGGAGATCCGGCTGCAACCCCATCAGGTAAACGCCATCGCCCATGTGCTGTACGGCGGCAACACCCTGCTGGCCCACGAGGTGGGCGCGGGCAAGACCTTTGAGATGATCGCCTCCGCCATGGAGAGCAAGCGGCTAGGGCTGTGCCATAAATCTATTTTCGTGGTGCCCAACCACCTGACGGAGCAGACGGCGGCGGAGTTTCTGCGTCTCTACCCCTCCGCCAACATCCTCGTCACCACCAAGCGGGATTTTGAGAAGCACCGCCGCAAAAAATTCTGCGCCCGCATCGCCACCGGGGACTATGACGCCGTGATCATCGGCCACTCCCAATTTGAGAAGATCCCCATCAGCTACGCCCGCCAGGAGCGGCTGATCTTTGAGCAGATCAACGAGATCACCGACGGTATCCAGGATCTGAAGAACAGCGGGGCGGAGAAGTTTTCCGTGAAGCAGTTGGAGCGGACAAAGCGGAACCTGGAGGCGCGGCTGGAAAAACTGCAAGCCAACCACCGCAAGGATGATGTGGTGACGTTCGAGCAGTTGGGCGTGGACATGATGTTCGTGGATGAGAGCGACAACTATAAAAACCTGTTCCTCTACACCAAAATGAGGAACGTGGCGGGGCTTTCCACCACCGACGCGCAGAAATCCAGCGATATGTTTGCGAAATGCCGCTATCTGGACGAGATCACCCGTGGACGCGGCGTGGTGTTTGCAACCGGCACCCCCATCTCCAACTCCATGACGGAGATGTTCACCATCCAGCGGTATCTCCAGTATGACCGCCTCCAGGAGATGGGCATGGGGCACTTCGACTGCTGGGCCTCCCGGTTTGGCGAGACCGTCACCGCCCTGGAGCTGGCCCCGGAGGGATATACTTTTTTCAGATGGAAAAAGTATATCCCTCTAAATT
>CAJTTS010000156.1 GCA_910579155.1 uncultured Oscillospiraceae bacterium
GCTCCAGAGTGTATTGCTCCCGGCTGCTGATGCCGCCCTTCTGGCGGGCGATGTCGATCTGCTGCTCCACGGTATCCACGCCCTCCAGATCGGGCAGCAGCAGTCCTCTTCGACTGCCACAGGATACGATGACGCCATACCGCTTCACATCCAACTGAGCCGGGGAGTCGATTGGCTCCGGCACACCCAGCACATCCACGCTGTACTCCAGGCTGTCCAGCTCGTCCGCCCGCACCGGCGGAAACCGGGGGTCCCTGGAGCAGGCGGAAACGGCATTCTGGACGATCTCCCAGGCCACGCTGTTTGTGGTCGGCCCTGTGGTTCCGATACAGCCCCGCAGCTGGCCGTGGGCATGTAGAGAGACAAACGCCCCGGCGGCTCTGCCTGTCATCTCGCCGGGCAGACCGTCCGGCAGTGTGTCCAGCTGTTTTCCTGTGCGTACATAGGTCTCCAGCGACAGCCGGGCCAGCTTGACCCAGGGGTCCTCGGCCGCTTTGCGCTCTGCCAGACGGGCCCGTTCCATCTCCTCGCACTGCCGCGCAAAACGGCGGTTTTCGTCCGGACCGGTTACTGTGAAGACGGCCACGCCGTAGCCCACGCCGAAGGTTCCCTCGTAGCTGAGCAGGGCAGGGGACACAGTCAGGCCGTCCAGCGCCCCGGCCATGATCTGGAAGGAGCGCAGACCACACTCCGCCGTCCGGTCGCACAGGGAGGCGTCCATAGTGAGGAATTGCAAGAAATCCCCTGACTCCATGGCCTGGGTCACCCGGCGGTCGAAGACGGGACCCTCCGGTGCATACCCATAGGGACCGTCATCTTTCAACTTGTGAGACAGGTCGCCGCTGGCCACAAACACCGTCCTGCGGTCCAGAGCATCCACTGCCCGGGCAATGCACTGGCCCAGCCGGTAGTGCTCCAGTGGGGAGAATCCGGACAGGCCGATGCGCAGGATAGGGCAGTCCACCCCCGCATCCCGGAGGAAGTACAGGGGGAGGAAGGTCCCGTGGTCCAGGGCGGGGTCCTTTTCTCCCAGTGTCCCGGCCTGGATACCGGCTGCTTCTGCCTGGCGGACAAGCTCCTGCCGCAGTTCAGCGTCATATCGGACGTTCAGCACGGCCTGGGGCGCACCGAAAGCAGACATATTGCCAGATGCGCCCTCGCCGGGGGAGATGTGGAAATAGTCGGCGTACATGACGGTGTGGGGGGAGGTGACAATCAGCACCTCCGGTGCCCACGCTGCCACTTGCTTCGCGGCGGCGTGGTATGCGTCGATGGTGGCCTGAACCTCCGCTTCCCGTCCACGTCCTACGGTGGGGACGATGATGGGCGGGTGGGGTACGATAATGGCTCCTACGATTGACATGATGTTCCCTCCTTTTGCAGACCGTCCAGGTGAAGAATCCAGGCATCCGGAATGGCAGACTGTATCAACGCGCGGGTCAGGTTATACCAACTGCCGCATTTATCCAAAATAATAGCGTCCGCTGTGACCACATTCTCCATGCGGGAGAGCTGGCCATCCACACTGGGGTGCAGCTCCGCTTGAACCTCCACCCCTCTGCCATTCGCTTTACCCAGCAGCAGCGCCCGGAGACGTCCGGAGTTGGATACCTGCTGCTCCAGATAGAACAGGGCCTTTTTCACACCCAGCTTCTCAAACCGGGCGATCAGCAGTTCCACCGCCTGTATGGTCTTATCCACGATACGGTAGCTGCCACGCAGTCCTGCAAGATCACGGATGGTCCCATCCATCCCCTCCAGCAGCAGGGAGCCGGATAGGGCAACCTCCAGGGTGATGATCGTATTAAACCCGTCCAACACCAGATAGTCTGGTGCCTGGATCAGTTCCTTCCGTTTCCTGCGCTGCACAGCGCTGGCCGTTGATACGATGCGGGCCAGTGCCATCCGTTGCCGCTCGGAGAGAAGATGGTGGTTGCCTACAAAGGTAGAGGTGGATTTTGTGTCATATCCACGGTCCATCAGGAATACCAGCTCCTGGGCGGCGGCATTCAATTGTTCGGCGGCCTTTGCTCCAAACTCAATGCTATCCTGCGGGACATAGCCGCATCTGACGATTTCCATAGCGCCCTCACTCGTCCCATAGATTGGCGTTTATACGCTGCTCAAATTCCTGAATCTCCTCCTTTGTTGCCTCGCGGATACTCTCTTTTCCGCAGTCTGGGCACTGTTTGGCAGGGGCAGTCCGGGAAAACAGAAAGTGGCAGCTATCACACGCATATATCATTATTTTTTCGCCTCACTTTCGTGCCCATTCAGTTTAGCACGGAACGGGGCATTTTTCAATTCAAAACAAGAAGGAGGCCAGCCAGGTGAAATGCTTGCTGAAGTACCAGTGGGTCAAGCTCCCCCGCAGTCAGATGCCAGCAGGTAAGGGCGTTATGGGCGCCTGGGCGCGGCTGGCTTCCCGTGCGGCCTTCCGCAACGGGCAGGCTCGCTACTGTGGCTATATCAATCAAGTTACCATTGGCTCCTGGGCAGGAGGCATCGTGGGGCTCAAGAGCATCCTGGGCATCAAAAACCGAAGCAAGGCCCTGGAAATGATGGACAAGCTGGCCCAACTGGGCTACATAGATTATGAGCTGAACCCCAAGACAAAGAAGCTCACCTATCAAATCAAAGACTGGGTGGTCCAGTGCTCCGGCGAGCCCTGCATGGGCTCTGAGGCCATCTATGCCACCCAGGGGTATGGCTTCCTATGTCTGCCCCGGAACATTACCCAGCGCCTCGTAGAGGCGCACTATCACTTTGATGAGTCGGACGCATGGCTGGATCTCTGGTGCCACACGGTATGGCAGGAGCCCGGCAATGCGTTCTCTCATATGGCGCCTGTTATCCAGTTCGGCAAGTATGGCGCCGTTTTGACCTTGGAAACTCTTGGCCACCGTTGGGGATGGGAGAAGACGAAGGTCTGGCGCTTTTTCAAAAAGCACGCGGATGCCTTCCCGCTGCAAAAGCTGCCAGGCTCCTTCGGCTGCCTGATCTTCAACACCGGCTACCCAGCAGGAACCTCTTTTACTCTGCCGGAGTCAGCACAAGTTAAACGTATTTTAGAGGAAATACGCATTTGGGGCGGAAATACGCACACCAATAGCGGAAGCGACCATGAGCGGGTGAACCGCTGGGTCGCATGGTATAGCCGTAAGGTAATACCGCAGATCCCGCAGCCGCAGTCTGACCCCGCGGTGGAGCAGTGCCGTGTTGCAGTTTCGGGCTGCCCTATTACGCGCGCGTATTTTTCTCCGTGTAGGCATTGTAAGAGTTTCGTTGAGGACTGCCAGGGTGTAGAGGGAATTTCCCCGGTCGAATTTGAGTTTTTGCCTAGGGCTGGCCCCCAAACCGGCCCGCCATTCGATTTTGGAGGTATTGACTATGGCAGATTTGAAGGCGACCCTTTGTGGTGAGTTGCCGCAAAATGAATTTTTTCCCCAGGCGGAACAGCTGATTGCGCTGCTGGAGCGCCGGGGGATCGTGGAAGACCCCAGCATTGTAAATGAAAAAGCCCGTCACGCGGAACAGGCTCTGCGCCGCAATATGTACCATAACACTCAGATGATGCTCAAGCACTACCGGGACATCGTCTGGGCGCTGGAATGCTTCCCGGAGCAGGTGGCGGAGGAGCTAGACCGCCCGCTGAAGGACTTGGACGCCCTACTCAGCATGGTGGATACTCAGCTGGCCATGGGGAACACCCGGCTGGAGCATCGGATGCTGAGTATCAAGCAGTCCCGGCTGCTGCTGGACCGGATCAACGATGCCCTGACGGTACTGCGGCAGAAGCCGGGGAACGGCGAGATGATGTATAATATCATTTTCCAGACCTTTGTCACCCCGGACAAGCTCACGCACCAGGAGATCCTGTACCGGCTGGACATCTCGGACCGGCACTACTACCGGCTCCGGCAGCAGGCGGTCAACATCCTCTCCATCCGGCTCTGGACGGCCCCGGCGGGGTGCCTGGACGCATGGCTGGAGATCCTGACCTTGCTGGAGGGAAACTGATGGCAGAAAAATGGCAGGAAAATTGGCAGCGCTGCCGCTGATGACATGGGGAGTGTAAATGTGGTATGATGGTAGCGTCCAAAAGTGGGCACGGGCAGTGCGCCGGTCCCGCAGAGAGCCTTTGGCTTCCCTGCGGCCCGGTGCTTTTTGCTGCCCAGATTATCAGGAAGGAGGAACCTGTATGGCGAAAAAAGAGCACGAGAAGCACACCATCAGCCCCAGATCGGCAAGGCTGCAGCGCCGGGTACAAGCGGCAGTGTCTGCCTGCTACATGATGCTGCTGACCGCACAGCCTGCCGCAGCAGCCGACACCATGTGGACCCGCTTTTCCACGATCATTGCGGACGTCTACGGCCAGCTGGTGGGCATCTCCACTATCGTGGGCGTGACAGCCGCAGCTGTGGCGCTGCTGGTGCGCATGATCTCCCGCAACGAGCGGGCGGTTGCCGAGGCCACCAGCTGGCTCAAACGGATCGTGGTGACGTGGATCGTCCTCAACACGCTGGGATTCGCGGTGGCATACCTGCAGCCGCTGATCCAGGGCGGACAGTACACCCCCTGAGCAACCGCAAATGAACCACACAACCCAAAAAGGAGGAAACGCCCAGTGAAAAAAAGGTTCATTTCCCTGTTGGTATCGCTTCTGGTGCTGACGGCGCTGGTGCTGCCCGCCGGGGCAGCGTCTGTGGATCTGGCGGATCCGGAGGCCCTGCTGCCGGTGGACATCATCATCGACCAGGATTCCAGGGAAATCCGCAAGGTCTATGACCTCTCGCCCAACACGGACCCTGCTACGCTTCCCATGGAGGCGTTTGAGCGGGACGGGTCCAGATATGAATGCACCGACATTCTGCGGGAGGTGGTCATCGGCTCCGAGACCCAGACCATCACCCAGACGGAAACTGTGGACAGTGCCAAGAAGGACATGGAAACCGTCCTTGAACTGCTGCCCCAGGAGAAGGAGACCACTACGGAGGACGGTTTTACCGGCACCCTCCATTTGGTGCTGGACAGCATCAAGACCGAACCTGCCGGGTATGGCAGCTCCACCAAGCCTGTCACAGCCACCCGCAGCTATCCCAACCTGGCCAGCGCCGATGCCAACCATCTGCCCAAGACCATTACAGAGGGGGGCCGGACGCTGAAACTCCAGGACATCCAGTGGCAGACCGATAATACCTATAATGCCGATGACTACGAGATCGGAGACCGGTTTACCGCTATCTGTACCTACGGCGGCAGCAAGTCGGTCAGCTATGTCACCGGCTACACGACTACCGCCAATTACACTGGAGAGGTGTACCGTACCGGCGTGACGGTCATCCGCTATACCGTCATCTTTACCGGTACCCCTATCGCCTCTGTTGATCCGGAGCCTGTGGCGAAGGAGGAACAGCCGCAGGCCGGAGCGGGATGGCCGGTTATGACAGTGCTCGGTTTGGCCGCCCTGGCCGCCGGCGCGGGCGGAACCTACTTTGTGATGAAACGAAAGGAGCGCATGAGCTATGAAGAAACTGCTGACGATGGCCGGGGTGGCGCTGATGCTCACCATGGCGATGGCCACGACGGCCATGGCGGCCGAGTATAATATCGACGGTCCGGAGGACCCCCTGTTCGCCTCCCCCACATCGGTGGACCAGGTCACAGTAGTGGGCGGCGGTGTGACGGAGCAGAGCAATATCGACCGCAGTAAGAATGCGGCCGTGGTTCCGCCGCCCTTCGGCAGCCCTGAGTCCTACCAGACCGGGAGCGGGGCCGTGCTGATCCCGCAGACGCAGACTCAGACGAGCGGTTCCGCCACTACTCCCATCGGAGGCGGTACCGCCTATTACCCGCCCGCTGAGTCCGTGACCCCGCCGGCGAGCGATGTCACCACTTCGTCCACCTCGTCTACCCCTTTCACCCTGCCGGATGGGCTCTACTACTCGGATGGCAGCATCGGCCGGTTGAAGATCCCGAGTATCGGGGTAAACGTCAAGGTCTACGAGACGGAGAGCCTGGAGAGCCTGGCCAAGGGGGCAGGACACTTCAAATCCACCTCCTGCTGGGATGGCAACGTGGGGATCGCTGGCCACAACAGAGGTGTGACCAATCACTTCGGCAAAATCCACACCTTGAAAACCGGGGACCAGATCACATACACCACCCAACTGGG
>CAJTTS010000157.1:0-5759 GCA_910579155.1 uncultured Oscillospiraceae bacterium
AGTGCTCTGCCATATAGACCTAAAGAAATATTTTGCAGAAGAAAAGGACTGCAAAACAGGCCGTCCAAGATATGACGGAGAAAAACTATTAAAGGTGATATTGTTTGCGTTCATGGAGGAAGGGTATCAGGCCCTAAGAAAGATCCAGAAGCTATGCAAAACAGATATTCGTTTTCTGTGGCTGTTAGACGGTGAAAAAGCACCCAGCCATATGACAATCTGTAATTTTATCAACCATCAGCTAAAAGGGAAGATAGAGGAGCTATTTCTGGAGATAAACAGGTATATTTTTGAAAAAGAGTCGGTAGATTTACGGCATATTTATATTGACGGAACAAAAATAACAGCAAACGCGAACCGTTATAGTTGGGTATGGAAGAAGAGCTGCGAGACAAACCGGAAGAAGGTATTCTCGAAGGTAAGCGAACTGCTGGAGGAGATGAACTGCTCCGGAATAGAACTGCAAGGGGTAAAGTTTGGGATACGGGAAGAGTATGCAATAGAGTATTTGGAAGACATTTTGAGTCAATACAAAAAGCTCATGTCCCTGAAACCGGAAAAAGCAGTGCGTGGACGAGGCCACCGCAAAAGTATAGCCCTGCGGCTGTATGACCAGTTGGCAGAGTATATCGAGCGATTAAAAAAATACGCCGAGCATATAGAGATTTGTGGGGAAAAGCGAAACAGCTACTCCAAAACAGATAAGGATGCAACATTCATGCGTGTAAAGCGGGACTATATGTGCAACGACCAGCTTCTTCCGGCGTACAATCTGCAGTTGGGGATTTGCGACGAATATATTGCTGTGTATGATGTCAAGCAGTATGCCACTGATGTGGACTGCTTTCCACCCCTCATGGAACGGTTTTGCCAACATTACGGACATTATCCTGAGTATCCTATAGGCGATGCAGGGTATGGCAGTTATAACAATTATCTCTTTTGTGAAGAACATGAAATAAAAAAATACATGAAGTTTCCAATGTACCAAAAGGAAAACACTGACAAAGAATATCGGGAAAATCCCTTTCGGGCGGTTAATTTTGGTGTGGCTGAGGACGGAGGTCTTATCTGCCCAAATAACAAAAAGTTCCTCTTCCTGAGGGACATCCCTGTGAAGGGGAATCGCTATGGCAGGACAGAGGAGCTCTACCAGTGCGAAGACTGCTCCGACTGTCCCTACAAGGACAAATGCACCAAGGCTAAAGGAAACCACACCATACGCCTGAATCGGGAACTGACCCGGTTCCACCAGGAAGTTCTTTCCAATCTTAACTGCATTCATGGGGCCCTGCTGCGCATGAACCGCTCCATCCAGGCTGAGGGTGCTTTTGGGGGAATCAAGTGGAACCGTTCTTACACCAGAGCCAGACGCCGGGGCTTAGATGGCCTGCTTTTGGAGACTGCTCTGATTTCCTGCGGTTTTAATCTTCACAAGTTTCATCTTAAGTCCCCAACCAAGCTCATTGCCGCTTAAATTCTATATGTTTTTCCTCATTTTTTGCTGGGGTTTCTTCCGGCTTGTTTTTGTGCGCACTTTTTCCTTCCTTTTTCCACTCCACCAACAAAGGACGCCTCTTTCTGGCGTCCTTTGTTTGATGTGCGCCCAGTGAGCGCACGTTCTATAGGGTGAAAGACCCGAAGCCGCCCGGCAGCGGGAAGGCATAGCCAAAAGCAAGGGTGTCCGTCGCGAGGCGGAATCTGAAGAAAGCTGGATTTTAGGGGTTGAAAGGTCCCCTAAAGGGCAAACCTCTGGCCTGACGAACAGAAATCTCATAAAAGGCTTCAAGCGAGGGTAAGTTTCCATCACAAAACAAAGCCCAATAGCTGCACGGAATCGTTTGGGGTAAATGAGGCGGGTAAAGAGGGAAAGAACGTGTGAGTACCTGGGGAGGTCTCACAGGCGGGGACGAGTAGACATATTCGAAAGGAACCGTAGTAACAACGAACTGTGAGAAGTCAGCAGAGGCCATAGTACCGGGAAAAAAAACGGGAAGGGCCGAACAATCGTAAGTCCTAAGTAAGCGATGGAAGGAGGCCGGCGCAATGAGAGCAGAAAACCAGAAGAATCTGGGCTACCCGCAAAGGAATAGTGCGGAACACGAAGAGTATGCGAGAGCGCGGAGCACCGGAACTCGGAAAGGAGCTGAACAGGGCGGTGCAGACCTGCTGGAAAGGATACTGAGCAGGGAGAACCTGAACAGGGCCTATAAGCGGGTCAAAGCCAACAAGGGAGCACCAGGAATCGATGGGATGACCATAGAGGAGGCGTTGCCCTGGTTGAGGAAGAATCGTGACGAGCTTCTGGAGAGCATCCGGCAGGGGAAGTATAAACCTCAGCCGGTGCGCCGGAAAGAAATCCCGAAGCCGGATGGCGGGGTACGAAAGTTGGGAATCCCAACAGTCGTAGACCGAATCATCCAACAAGCAATCGCGCAGCAGCTAACCCCCATCTACGAACCGAAATTCTCAGAGACCAGCTACGGTTATCGATCGGGGAGAAGTGCACAGCAAGCGATAGAGCGGGTCAGGGAGTACGCGGAAGAAGGGTATACCCAGGCGGTCTTGGTAGACCTGTCCAAGTACTTCGACACGCTGAACCATGAGCTGCTGATGAACCTGCTCCGAAAGGACATCCAGGACAAACGAGTGACAGATCTGATCAAGAAGTACCTGAAAGCGGGAGTCATGGAAAACGGACTTGTAATCGAAACCAGAGAAGGCTCGCCCCAAGGAGGACCGCTGTCACCCTTGCTTGCCAATATCTACCTGAACGAATATGACCAGGAGATGGCACGGCGAGGAGTACCGGTCGTCCGCTATGCAGACGACATAGTGGTACTAGCCAAGAGCAAGCGGGCGGCAGAAAGACTTCTGGAATCGGCCCGGCGGTATCTTGAAGGGAAACTGAAACTCAGGATGAATGTGGAAAAGAGCAAAGCAGTCAGCGTGTACAGTGCCCGAAATTTTAAGTTCCTGGGCTTTGCGTTGGGAAAGGGCAAAGACGGTATATACGTCAGAGCACACGCAAAGACCCTGAAGAAGGCCAAAGCCAAACTGAAAGAGCTGACTTCCCGCAGCCAGGGCAGAAATGTCCGACAGGTGATGGAGAACGTGAAAGTCTACATCCGGGGCTGGCTGGGCTACTTCGGAATTGCACACATGAAGACAACGATGCAGCGATGGGATGAATGGCTGAGGCGGAGAATCCGGATGTATATCTGGAAACAGTGGAAGCGGCCCAGGACAAGGGTAAAGAACCTGATGAAACTGGGGATGCCCCAATGGCAAGCCTACCGAAACGGGAACACCCGAAAAGGATATTGGGCGGTAGCAGGCAGCGGGATATTGACGCACACGATTACGAATGAAAGACTCGCACGGGCTGGATACTACAGCATCCTGGACCGGTACGAGTCCTTGCACTCAAACGATTGAACCGCCGTGTACCGAACGGTACGCACGGTGGTGTGAGAGGTCGGGGCTTACCGCCCCTCCTACTCGATTTATTTCCGATGCTTAATCCGCAATTATTTCTCGTATAGCGGATACTTGCCGCACAGCTCCTCAACCCCGGCGCGCACCCGGTCTGCGGAATTCTCAAAGTCTGTCGCGGTCAGATAAATAAACTCCGCGATATTGTCCATGTCCTCGCAGTTCAGGCCGCGAGTGGTGACAGCGGGGGTGCCGATGCGGATGCCGCTGGTGATAAAGGGGCTCTGGGGGTCGTTGGGAACGGCGTTTTTGTTTACCGTGATGTAAACCTTGTCCAGCCGCTTCTCCAGCGCCTTGCCGGTGACATTCATATTCTGGAGGTCCACCAGCATGAGGTGATTATCGGTTCCGCCGGAAACCAGATGGAAGCCCCTCCTGACCAGTCCGTCCGCCAGCGCTCTGGCATTGAGAACCACCTGGTGCTGATACGCTTTAAAGGAAGCGGACATTGCCTCTCCCAGACAGACCGCCTTTGCTGCGATAATGTGCTCCAGTGGTCCTCCCTGGGTGCCGGGGAAGATGGCCTTGTCGATCTGTTTGGCCAGGGCCTCTCTGCAAAGGATCAGTCCGCCCCGCGGTCCGCGCAGGGTTTTGTGGGTGGTGGTGGTGACGATATCCGCGTAGGGCACGGGAGAGGGGTGTTCCCCTGCCGCCACCAGTCCGGCGATGTGGGCCATGTCCACCATCAGGTATGCGCCCACTTCCTTGGCAATTTCCGCCATACGGGGGAAGTCGATGGTGCGGGGATAGGCGCTGGCGCCCGCCACAATCAGCTTGGGCCTGTTTTCCAGGGCCAGCCTGCGGAGGTTTTCATAGTCTATCTTCTCGTCCTCCCCCAGGCCGTAGGGGACAAAGTTGAAGTAGCTTCCCGACATGTTTACCGGGGAGCCGTGGGTCAGATGTCCGCCTTCCGCCAGGCTCATGCCCAGAACAGTGTCGCCCGGCTTCAGCAGGGCAAAGTACACCGCCATATTCGCCTGCGCTCCGGAATGGGGCTGGACGTTGGCGTGCTCTGCGCCGAACAGCTTTTTGGCCCGTTCAATCGCCAAGGTCTCCACCACGTCGATGGCCTCGCAGCCGCCGTAATACCGTTTGCCAGAGTACCCCTCCGCGTATTTGTTGGTGAGGACCGAGCCCATGGCCGCCATAACCGCTGGGGAGACAATGTTCTCCGAGGCAATCAGCTCCAGGTTGCGCCGCTGGCGTTTCAGCTCCTGCATCATCGCCTGCCCTACCTCCGGGTCCTGCTGGGCCACAAAGCCGATGGTATCCATCATATCCTGATACATGGTATACACTTCCTTTTTTCATATTTTCAGATTGGACGCTTTCATTCTGCAAAATACCCTTATCCCGCAAAGGTATGATAAATAAATTATACACGAAAAATAACCCGGATTCAATCCACCGGAAAGCAGTAAAGCGAATTTGGGTGTTCCCACAGATTCCGAATGCCGGTCAGTACACTTTCTGGACAAAAGGGGCAAAAACAAATGCCTCTGTATCCGTCTGTCAGCAAAGAAACCGGGAAACCAGAAAATCCCCCAGACTCCCCGGCCGGATGAACAGCAGGGAATCGCCGGAGATGATAGACGGAAGGCGGAGCAGCCACACTGCCAGCAGAAGAACGCCCACAATCCCCCAAAAGCGGATGGAGGCCGCCTGCCTTGTCCGCCCCATCAGGAAACAGACGGCGGCATACCCGCAGCAGAGGGCCAGGGGATACACCATGGGATTCCAGTGAAGGGCCTGCCGCCATTCCATGCGGAGGGCGGAGAGCAGCGCCCGCGTCATTCCGCAGCCGGGACAGGGTATCCCCGTAATCGCATAAAAAGGGCACCGGTAAAAGCGGGACAGCAGCAGAATGAGAACAAAATCGGAGCTGGCATAGCCTCTTTCCGCGTTGGAGCGGATTTCAATCACATACCGGCGATGTTTTTGGAAATCAATATCTTTAAAAGTGTAGCTGATATCAGTGGTGGTGATGGATTCGGAGAGATATTTGTGGTTTTCCCCATAGGTGCGCAGCCGGATGGTATAGCTCTGGGCGTGCTCCGCTTCGCTCCATTCCACCTCCAGGGTCTTGCCGTCCACAAATTTGGTTTTCAGAATCACCGGGGAATCCACCTGTTCATAGCGGCTGTCCACCTGGCGGCAGAACCTGACAAACTCGGAGCCCATCTTTCCCTCCTGCGCCTGGACGTACATGACATACATTCCCTTCTCCCTGACGGGGATATCGTCCAGATGTAATAGGATTTGGA
>CAJTTS010000157.1:5851-6131 GCA_910579155.1 uncultured Oscillospiraceae bacterium
CCAGGAGGCCAGGAAATGTTCGTCCTCCACCTTCAGCTCCAGGCCGCGGGGGCGGTCAATTTTCTCCGAACCGGCCAGATACTGTGCGGAGGCAAAGCCGGAGTCCCCATAATCCTCCGTCCCCAGTGCCTTAAGCTTAAAGGTATAGAGAGCTCCGTCTTTGGCTTGGTAATCGGTGTAATAGGAGGTCTCATATTTGGAGAACTGCCTCTGTTCAATTACCTTGCCGCCGGATTTAATCTCCAGAAGATATCCGGAGGAGGAAGGGTTCAGATCAATC
>CAJTTS010000158.1 GCA_910579155.1 uncultured Oscillospiraceae bacterium
GGGCCTGCCCGTCCAGGGTGATGGTGTCATAGTCCCCGGCTTGCAGCAGCTCCAAACGGCTGTTGTAGGCCATGTTCACCGTTCCTACCGCCTGGGCAACGGATACAGCACCCGGGGCGTTCGGCTCCTGGGCGAAGAACAGGCCGAAAGGAGAATTGGCAATGGCGGCAATTACCACGACTACCACCAGGGCCAGCAGCAGGATACTGCCGCCGATGATGCTTGCCAGGGCACTGATAAGAGCGGAAGCCGCCTTTGTCACGGCAACCGCCGCTTTTTTCAGGACCACGGCTGCGGTTTTGGCCGCTTTCCCCGCCTGTTGTACGGCCCGCTGGGTCATACGTCGCTGGACGTTCTGCCGGATGCCCCGGACAGGCCGGGAGACGGCGGACTTGATTGGGGCGCGTGCGGCTTTGGGAGCGGAAACGCCCTTTCGGTAGAGGGCTCCCCGGATTTTGGGGGCGTTGCCCTTGGCGCTGGCTCCTGTGCGCGGGAGCATACCCCGGCCCGTACTGCGGATAGAGTTCAAAGCGCCGGGGGCCTTGCCCTGGGCGGGGGTTCCCGGCTGTTGTGACAGGCTGCGCCGGGGCTTTCCAACTGCCTGACGGCGGGCCTCCCGCTTCAATCGGGCGGAACTGCCGGGGGCTGCCGGGGAGCTGGCTGGCTTGGCGGCGGCGCTGCTATTCCTGCGGATGGAGCGCGGCCCCACGCCTGGCTGTTTTCCAGCCGGGTGGTTGGAAGAACCTGCTGCTGTTGGCACTGGTTTCCCGTTGGAGGATGGAATGGATCGGATTGATTTGATGGATGGGATAGATTGATTCGGGAGAGAAGAAGGTTTTTCTTTGATACTGCGAGCGGTGGCCCCGGCCCGCTGCTCTTTCAGCCTGACGGCGGGGCGCTCCTTGATCCGCATGGTGCGGGTGGGCGCATCTGCTGGCGCGGCGGCAGTTGGCGCGGAGTGCTCCGCAGGGGGCGCTGGCGGACGCTGTCCCTTCACCTGGGCAGCCCGTTCCTTTGGTGAGGGGTCCGCAGGCTGGCGGGGACTGGCCTTGATTTGGCGGGGCGGCGGGCTTTCGCCCTCTGGGGCGGGTGCCGGGGCATCCACGGGGGCCGGGGCCTCCGGCACATCCCTGGGCCGCTCCTTGATCCGCCGGTCCGGCTGGCGGTCGGAACGGGGCCGCTCGTGGGTCAGCAGCTCGTCCACGGCCCAGCTCCCGGCCCCCTCCATCTGATCGACGGCCTGGGCCTCGGCGCTGCCGCTCTCCGGCTGGCGCTGGTCGAGCTGCTGGACGTATTTATCCTTCAGGAGCTTGGCCGCCTGCTTCGCGGAAATAGCGGGCTGGGACCGGGCGGCAGCTTTCCCGGCGCTCTTTTTCGTTTTTGCCCCTTTGGGCTTTTCCTTGGGTAACGGCATGATATTCCCCCTTTTTACAAAATAACACTCCCGGTATGAAAATTGAGATATACAAAACGGTGCGGCCATGGTAGAATGTGGACAATGGGGGTGATTCTGTTGGGCCTTACTCTTGAAATGATGGTGTCGGAAACTTCCTTTGCCCACAGGCTGGAAAAACAGATGGACTTTGACTGGCTGATAAACCAGGTAAAGCCCTATTTCCCGGATGCCCAGGACAGGACCGCCGCGCCGGTCCGTGCGCTCTGCCTTATTCTGCTGGAGCACCTGGAACCCTACGGCCTGCGCTGTGCGGACAAGCCCTTCCTGGCCTCGGTCTACGACAACTGGCGGGACAACAACGCCTATATGTGGCTGCTGCAAGGGGTCCCCAGGGATATTCCGGCCTATCAAGCACTCTCTGATTTCGAGGATATTCCAGCCTTTGCGGATATTGTATATCCCGTCGCTGATATGCTCCCGCCGGAAGTGCTGCGGGAAATGCTGGCCCATGTCCTAACCAACTGCGCGGCCAGCCGTATCGCGGCGGAATATCCAGACCAGCCGCTATATTACATGAACAGCTTCTCGAACAAGGAGCAGGCCGTTGAAGTAGAACGGCTGGCCTGTGAATATGCAGAGCAGTTTTATCAGGAGATAACTGCGTGCCGGGAGTTGGCAGACCAATAGAAAATCAGCCCTCCACCAGCAGCGGTGAAGGGCTGATAATGCGTCTCAAATTGAGACGCATTTCGACAGGATTTTTACTTGTCTCCAGGAGTGGTGGTCATCAATCGGTAAAGCTCGGTGTCCCTGGGGAACTCGTTGGCGAAGGGGACAATGGAGCCGCCCACGCGGATCAGGCCGTGGCCCGCATCGGCGCTGGTGATGTAGGACATTTGATTGGTGGAGATATTCAGCAGCTTGGCAAGCTCGGCCCGGTCGGTGGCCGCCTGGTTCAGCAGCACCAAAAACTCACTGTTGGCGAACATAAGCCGGGCGGTGTCGGAGCGCAGACATTCCTCCACATTCTGCGTGGCGGCGGTCATGGCGGCGGCGTACTTCCTGAACCGTTTCCAGCACTTATACAGGAATTGCGCGGAGTAGTAGTAGCGGAAGAACAAATACACCTCATCCACGAATACCCATGTGTACTTTCCGGCCAGCCGGTTTGCGGCCACGCGGTTCTGAATGGTCTCCAGGGTGACGTTCAGCGCCGTGGGTTTGAGCTGCTCCCCCATTTCATAGAGGTCAAAGGAAATGATGCGGTTGGCAATATCCACATTGGTCTCATGGGCGAACATATTCAAGCTGCCCTCCACGAACAGCTCGGAGGCCAGGGCAAGCTCCTCCGCCTCCCGTTCCGGCTGACGCTTCAACTCGTTGCGCCAGTCGGAGAGGATCGGCTGCCGGGACTTGCCGCCGCTGGCAATCAGCTCATGGTAGACGCTGGCGGTACAACGGTCAATGATAGACTTGTGGAAGGCCCCTAACTGGCCCGCGCCCATCTGCTGTTCGCAGATGCTCATAAGCAGCTCGGACTTCATAGCAACGGGGTTTTCGCCTGTGCCGTAGCCCCTGGTGATTTCCAGAGGGTTGATGTGGTGGGGGCTGTTAGGGGAAATCTCGATCACGGCCCCGCCCAGGGCGCGGGTCAGGTCCCCATATTCTCGCTCGGCGTCGATGATAATAATATCGTCGCTGGTGGACAGGGCGATGAAGGTAATGGCCTCCTTCATGCTGAAGGACTTGCCAGAGCCGGACACGCCCAGGATAAAACCGTGGGGGTTCAACAGGCGCTTGCGGTTGCAGATCAGAAGGTTTTTGCTGACGGCGTTGACGCCATAGTAAATGCCCCCGGCGTCCTGTATCTCCTGGACGCGGAAGGGCATGAGGACGGCGGCGCTCTCGGTGGTGAGGGTGCGGGTGGTCCTGACCCGGCGCAGGCCGTAGGGCAGGGCGGTGTTCAGCCCGTCCTCCTGCTGGTAGCGCAGGACGGAGAACTGGCAAAGGCTCTCGTTGCCGATGGCCTGCAAGGTCTCGGTGTCCGCGTCCAACTGCTCCAGCGTGTCGGCCATGTGGACCAGGGTGACATTGGCGAAGATCATGCGCTGGTCGCGGGTGCTGAGGTCGTCCAGAAATTCCTTGTTCTCCGCCCGGAGCTGTTCCAGCTCATAGGGGACGGTGGCGGTGAAGTTGTTGTTGGCGTTCTGCTTCTGCTGCCAGCGGGTGATGTCGCTCTCCACGCCCAGGATACGGGCCTGCATTTCCTTCACGGCCTCGTTGGTGGGGATGGGGAGAATGTCAATGGACAGCATGAGGTTCCGGGAGAAGTCGGACAGGTCGGTAATCATGCGGTCCTTGATGTAGCTGGCGTACTCCCGGAGGAACAGGACCCGGCCCACCTTGCCGCCCAGCTCGAAGTGGTCAGCCTTGAATTGCATCCCGTCCGGGGCGATGGCGTCCTTGAAATGGTGGCCCCGGCGCATGGCGGCGGAGAGGTCGAACTGAAAATCCCGTTCCTCGCTGGGCCTGAAGAAGTCATGGAAGATCCGCAGGCGCTCATGGTTGTCCAGGGGCTTGGCTCCGCTGTCCAGCTTGCCGAAGCTCTTGGACAGGTCAATGTCCACCCGCTTGAAAAAGGTCCGGGCCTCGTCGATGTTCTTCCGGGCAACGGAGATCGTGATGTACTTATCCTGAATAAGATTGTTGCTCTCCAGCGCCTTCTCGGTGAGGATGCCGTTGTACTCCTGGCGGTAGCGGTCCAGCTCGTCCCCCTTCATACGCATAAGGACACTATGCTGGAAGTCCGTACCGTTGAGACGGCGGTTATTGATGGTGATTTTAGCGGTGGCCCCGGTGGGCAGGCTGTTGAGTACGCCGCAGTAGGCCAGAAACATTTCCTGCTGGTCCTCATGGGACGCCACGGAGTAGTTGATGTCCGCAAACCGCCACGTCCGGCTGTACCGATTGCGGCCCGTCTGCCAGATGCCGTCCCGGAACACCCGCTGGATGGGAATGGACTGTTGTACGCTGCGGGGGATTTTGAACGGTTCCCGTTCGCTCTTGTTGGCGGCGGCCAGCGTTTTAATCATAGTCTTGTACCCCCTTTTTCGCCAGCGCCGCGCAGTAGAGGTTTTCCGATTGGAAAGCCCTAGGCCCGGCGCAGAGGAATTGAGATTTCAGATAGGCCCATACGAATTGCTCAAAGGTCATGCCGTTGTACTGGAAAAAGCCGGTGACGGCCACGGGAGCCGCCGCCACAATGCAGGCCCAGCTTGCGGTCTCCGGGCCGGTGATGGTTTTCAGAAGGAAGTACACGCCCACGGCCATGCCGACGGCCAGCACCGCGCAAACGAACTGCCGGACAGACAGGCCGAAGAAGATGGTCTCCTTATGCTGGCGTACTTCCTTGGGGATTTTGATTTCCATATAGTCGCTCCTTTTCTGAAATGCGTCTCAACTTGAGACACATTTCGACATTACTGCATATCATTTCGCTTGTGAGGAAGGATTTACTATGGCTGCCAGGGGAAATTGTTACATCTGCGGGAAAGAACTCAGCAAAGCCGGAGTGAAAAAGCATTTGGCTGTGCATCAGCACAATGGCTCGGAAGCCAGTGAGGAATGTGTCCTGCTCAAAATTGAAGGGGCTTATTATAAGGATTATTGGCTGTTCCTTGATATTCCTTCAACGGCGACACTGGACAGCCTCGACCGCTTTCTGCGTGAAATATGGCTGGAGTGCTGTGGGCACATGAGCGCCTTTTTCGGAAAAGGCCATCAGGAGATTAAGAACAGCCGGAAATTCAGCACGTTTGAGCCGGGAGAACAATTCCTGCATGAGTATGATTTTGGGGATACAACGGAGACGCTTATCACGGTGGCGGGCCATACACGCCGGGAGCCGCAAAAGGCGGCCGTCCGGCTTCTTGCCCGGAATATCCCGCCGTTGATCCCATGCTCAAGGTGCGGGGCGCCTGCGGCCTATGTCAGTACGGATAATAACATCTATAAGCATAAGGAGCCGTTTCTCTGCAAAGCCTGTGCCCGTGAGAGTGAAATTGAGGATTTTTCTCTGCCTGTAACAAATTCCCCCCGGATAGGGATATGCGGCTACTGCGGCGATTTGGATGTCTATGCATTTGACTCGGAAAAATTCGCGCATAGAGAAAAATGATGCTTTTACAGGCCGAACATTTCCTTCACGATCCGCTCCGCGCCCTTCACCAGTCCCACCAGCACCATCATGTTAAAAATGGTTTCCCCGATGTACTGCCAACTCATGGTGACGGCGGACAGAGAGGTGTCCACCACGGGGGTGCCGCTTGACATAAAGGCGGAGAAGATCAGGCAGGCCAGTACGATAATGGCCCCCTCCAGGCACACGCCTACATAGCTTTTGAGAAAAGCGGTCCCGGCAAAGCTGGTCCCCTCCCCGGCGAAGGAGGCCAGGGGCAGCGGGGCCAGGGCGGTATAGAAGTACAGCCGGAAGAAGCGGCCATATACGGTGAGGATCAGGATAAAGGACATGACGGTGATAAACAGGCTGCCCAGCAGGGACACCAGCCACAAAGGGATACTGGCGAGAAAGCCCACGCCCTCGATGGCGTCCACGATCTCCTGGGGGACAGTAATGCTGGCGGCGGCCATACCGCCGATACCGCCCATGACGGTCTGCACAATGCCGC
>CAJTTS010000159.1 GCA_910579155.1 uncultured Oscillospiraceae bacterium
CCAGCCGGGATTGGATGGATTGCCTGATAGATATAGCGGCTACGGAGGCATAGTAGCGCTCGTCAATAGCCCGCAGCCCCTCCTCTGTTTCCAGGTCCTCCATGGCCTGGGCCTTGACGTGCTTGGCGGCGGAAATATGCTCGGAAAAGAACTCCGTCATGGTATTCAGGCTCTCGTACCGCCGCAGCATCATGCGGTATTGCAGCTGGCCTACCAGAGCGAATACCCCGACAGCAAGGGGAACCAGCAGCAGCATATAGGCAGAGAGTTTCGCGTTGAATCGCGCCATTTCCACACAGCAGCGGATAAACCCGTAGACAGAAGCCACGGTAGAAAAGATCACACGGATCACCGCGCTGGCCTCGGTGATATCATTCACCACGCCAGAGATCAGGGACGATGGCTGGCGGCGCTCCACCTCCCGCATAGGCAGATGGAGGATCTTGCCCCACAGCAGCTTCCTGGCCCGGAGGGTGACCTTCTGGATGCCGTACTCCCCGCAGATGTTGCTTGCCATGGAGATGGCTGCGTTGAGAACGGTCAGCAGGGCATAGCCGATGATAACGCCATTGTAAAGCTCGCCCTTGTTGATCTGGATGACATACTTGGAGATTGCCAGGAAGACCTCCGTATTGATGAGACTGAATACCAGGGATGCGATAAAGAGCCACCAGGGGATTGGAAAGCGGGTATAAAACGTGATATAGGATCGAAAAGAGAACTTTTTCTTCTGCTGTTCTCCATTTTTGCGGTTCTGCTTCATATCAGCGTCCCTCCTCTCCCTGTTCCATCATTTCCCGACAGTAGGGAGCGGAAGCCAGGATGTCTTCCCGTTCCCCTGCGGCTTCCACTCTGCCGTCCCGGAGAACGATCAGATAGTCCGCGTTGCGTATGGTCTGGGCGTCGTGGGCCACATAGACCACGGTTTTTCCCGCCATGACCTGCCGGATACTGGCCCATACGCCCGCTTTGCCGCCGATATCCATGGCGGCGGTAGCCTCGTCCAGCAAAAGGCAGTCCGGTTTTTTCAGCAGGGCGCGGGCCACGGAGAACCGCTGCCGCTGCCCGCCGGAGAGGCTGGCCCCGCTCTCGCCCACCGGGGCGTCGTACCCCATGGGCTGGCGGCGGACATAGTCCAGGATGCCCACGGCGGCGCACGCCTCGTCCAACTCCTCATCCGCCGGGACCCGGCCCAGGCCGTGGAGCAGGTTATCCCGGATGGTCCCGGCATACATGACGCTCTCCTGGGTCACATATCCCAGGGCACCGCGGAAGCTGGTCAGGGAATACTCCGATGTATCCTTTCCCCCGATCTGTATCGACCCGCCGTCCAGGGGGTAGAGCCGGTCGATCAGGTTCAGGAGGGTGGTCTTCCCCGACCCGGAGGGCCCGACGACGGCGGTGATCCGTCCGGCGGGGATGTCCAGATCCAGCCCCTGGAACAGCGGCTTGGTCCCGAAGGAGAAATCTACCTTTTCAAAATGGATCCCTCCGGCGGGGGAACCCATAGCATCTCCCGCACCCAAGTTCTCGGAGGGCTCTGCCATAATCTGGCTCACCCGGTCCACCGCCCCCTGGGCGCGCTTGAAGGAGGTCCAGTAGCCGCAGTAGCCGCTGAGGATGCTGGTGAGCTGGACGGCGAAGCCGTAATAGGCGATCCACTCCGTCAGGCTCAGCGCGCCGGAGGCGTAGTAGCCCCGGCCCACCAGGATGATGACGATGGTCTGCAGTACGCTGGCAACGGCCTGGACAGGCACAGCCAGCCCGGTGACCCAGATATTCATCCCGGCAGCGCGGTAGCTGGCCTTCATCCGCTCTTCCCCGGTACCGGCTTCCTTTTTCTCGGTACCCATGGATTTGATGAGCATCAGGTTGTTGGTCCGCTCCGCCACAGCGGCGGTCAGCTCGGCGTTGCGGCGGTTGATGAGATCCTGAACGCCGAATTGCAGGCGGCCCAGGATAAAGCTGATGAGGATATTCACCGGCAGCGCCGCCACCAGGGACCACATCAACGCTCCGTCATAGCTGGAAACCTTCCGGAGGATGACGAAGCTGGCATAGGCGGTGGTGAATATGGGGAGGAACACCTTCATGACCAGGTTGCTGATGCTGGAAATATCGGTGGTGATACGGCTGAGCAGTTCTTTGGGATTGTTGTTCTCATAGAACCGCAGGGGCAGGCTCACCGTCTTGCGCCAGACCATCCGCCGCAGGTTCCGGTCCATGCGGGCCTCGCACAGGTTGTTGATAAGGCCGGAAACGGAGTTCAGGAGCAGGGAGAGGATCTGATAGAACAGATAGGGCAGCACCACTGCCGTCAGGCCCACGTTCCCGGCGAAGAGGGCGGCGCTGTACTCCGTGGTGCTGACGCCCACGTTGGCGATGACAGCGCTGGCCGCCAGATAGCCGATGATCCACAGATAGGGCAGATCCGCCTTGCCCAGCATGGAGAAGAAGCGGCGGAAGCTTCCGTAATTTTTCCGGAAAATTGCGTTTGTTTCCATTGGTTTCTCCTTCCTCGTATATGCTTTGAGAGAAGCGCCCCTACCCTGTCCAGGCTAGGACAGGGTAGGGGCGTCATATGTCTTTATTTCTGGAAAAGCGCCTGGAAATCCGCCATAACGGCATCCTTCTGGGCGTATCCATCCCCAAAGGCGATAGCGAAGCTGCCGTTATGGGCAGCAGTTTCCAGGACGGCAGCGCCGCCCATGTAGACGATCGTGCCGCCGTTCATGGCAAGATTCTGGAAGCAGCTGGTATACGCTTCGGAGGGCGCGGCGGCGTCCCACCACATCAGCCACAGCCCGTCGTAGAGCTTCTGTAAATCCAGAGAGGACAATTTGCTCAGTGGGATTTTCCCGATGCTGGGCTTGATGTGGTTGTCGATATAGCCCCGGTAGGTCTTATGGGACGAAGGCCGCACCTTGATTTTCGCGCAGTTCTCAAACCACACATCCATCCACTGGCCCACAGTGTATTGCTCTGCCCGGATGGCGTCCACCTTGGCGTTTTCCTCGATGGCCCGCTTCAGCTTCTCCTTGCAGCCCTTTTGGGGCTTGGCAAGGACATTGGGCGTTTTGCCGAACACGACCGCCTCAGAAAATCCGCTGAACAGAGGGCAAAAGCACCGTGTGGAGGCCGGGTGAACCGTCCCAGCCTCCCCGCGTCCATGTCTGCTCTGCCACCTCAGATTTCTGGATGAAAGCCGCTCCACCGTACAAACGCGCACAAAGGCCCCAACACCGCGTTTCACCCCCTGGGAGGCGTACAGCTACCGACTTGTAGGCGGGGCACATAAGCCCTCGCAGGGGCCAGCACAGGGCTTCGCGGTCTGGAGGTTTCGCCTCCCAACGAAATGTCTTCTATTTGTTGCTGTGCGTGTTGTTGATTCATTTCCTCCCTAAATTCTGGGGAACCTCCTCTCCGTCAAGTGAGGCATAGGATCTCCCCATCCTGAGCGTACCTACCGGATCTCCCCGCCAAAACCAGTAGACACCGCCCGCTTCCCTGTGCTAAGATAAAAATCAGCCGAGGTGATGTGTAAATGCAGAAGATCATGATTGTTGAGGACGACCAGGCCATCCGGGAGGAACTGGCCCTGCTGCTGGAAAACGAGGGGTACGCCCCCATCGTTGGGGAGGATTTTTCCACCATCCTGGAGCAGGCCGGTCGGGAGTGCCCCGACCTGGTTCTGCTGGACGTGGGTCTGCCCGGACGGGACGGCTTTTCCCTGTGCGCAAACCTGCGAAAGTCTGTTAAGGCCCCGGTGATCTTCGTCACCAGCCGCAGCTCCAGCCTGGATGAAGTGCGGGCGCTGAGCCTGGGCGGGGACGACTACATCACCAAGCCCTACAGCATCCCCGTCCTGCTGGCCCGGATCAAGGCCGTTTTGCGCCGGAGCGGGGCAACCGACGGGACGGACGTACTGGAGGCAGCGGGCCTTTGCCTGAGCCTTACCAAAGGAACTGTATCGGTCAGTGGTCAGACGGCGGAACTCACCCGGAACGAGCTGCAAATCCTGGCCTGTCTGATGGCCCACGCAGGCCAGATCGTTTCCCGCGCCGATTTGATTGAAACGCTCTGGGACAATCAGATTTATATCGACGACAACACCCTCAGCGTCAACATGACCCGGCTTCGGACAAAACTGGCGGAGATTGGCCTGCCTGACGCCATCAAGACCCGCCGGGGAATGGGGTATCAGCTATGAGGATGTCTGAGTTTCTCGCCGACCATATGGGACAGCTCCTGCTCCGGGCAGTTTTTGCCGGGGCGGCGGTATTGTTCCTGCTGGCCACCGGAACCGCCCCCGGGGTAGCCGTATTATTGCTCATCGTATGGCTGCTGGTGTTCACCACGTCTCAGGTTGTGGACTATCTGCGCCAGCGGGCCCGCCTGCAAGAGCTGGAGGGCATCATGGACAGCCTGGACAAGCAATATCTGTTTGCCGAGCTGGCCCCCAGGGGCCGCACCGTCTATGAACGCAGGCTGCTGGATTTCTGCCGCCGGGCAGGGCGTGCCATGGCCACCCAGGTGTCCGAGGCCCAGGCCGCCCAGCGGGAGTACCGGGAGTATGTGGAGAGCTGGGTCCACGAGGTCAAGACCCCTATCACGGCAGCGGGCCTCATTTGCCGGAACGCCGAGCCGGAGTTCCGGCGCAGATTGGCGCAGGAGCTGGCCCAGATTGAGGCCCATGTAGAGCGGGCCCTGTTTTACGCCCGTGCAGAGAGTCTGGAAAAAGACTTCATCCTCCGAGAGTCCAATCTATCTGATATCGTATCCCAGGCCGTGGGCCAGCACCGGACCCTGCTCATCCAGAGCGGTGTCCGGGTGGAGACGGAGGACTTGGAGCAGACGGTCTTCACCGATGGCAAATGGGCGGCCTTTATCCTGGGCCAACTGCTGCAAAACGCGGCCCGCTACCGGGGAAACCAACCACTGGTCACTCTATCTGGGCGGCAGCTTGGCAGGCAAGTCCAGCTCACCGTCAGCGACAGCGGGATCGGCATCCCCGCCCACGAACTGCCCCGGATCTTTGACCGGGGGTTTACCGGCAGCAACGGGCGGGCCCAGGGCGGCTCCACCGGCATGGGGCTGTACCTGTGCAAAAAACTGGCGGATTGCCTGGACATCGGCCTGCGCGTCGCCTCCGAGGTAAATGAAGGTACCTCTGTCACCCTCACCTTTCCCTCCCGGGAGAACCTTACAAAAGTGTAAGGAAAACCGATACCAATTCGATACAAACGGCCGCGCTTTGGGCGTATCATAGGGCCATCAGCAAAGGAGGCAGCTCTATGCTACAGGTCAAAAACATCGAAAAATATTACGGCAGCAAAAACAACGTCACCCGCGCCCTGGACCGGGTGAGCTTTGACGTGGACGCCGGAGAATTCATCGCCATCATGGGCGCGTCGGGCAGCGGCAAAACCACCCTGCTCAACTGCATCTCCACCATCGACACGGTGAGCGCCGGGGACATCCTGCTGGACGGGGAGAGCATCGCAGCCCTCAGCGAAGGCGAGCTGGCCCGGTTCCGCCGGGAGCGGCTGGGCTTTGTGTTTCAGGACTTCAATCTGCTGGATACCCTGACCATTGAGGAAAACATTGGTCTGGCCCTCTCCCTGAATCACCAGGACCCCGGAACGGTCCAGAGCCGGGTGCGGGAGGTGGCTGGAAAGCTGGGCATCACCGACATCCTGACGAAATTTCCGTATCAGGTTTCCGGAGGCCAGAAGCAGCGAGCCGCCTGCGCCCGGGCCATGGTTGCGGGACAATCCCTGCTCCTGGCTGACGAACCCACCGGGGCGCTGGACTCCAAGGCATCCAAGAATCTGCTGGAAATCATGACCACCATGAACCGGGACATGGGGGCCACCATCCTCATGGTAACCCACGACGCCTACAGCGCCAGCTATGCCGGACGGGTGCTGTTCCTGAAGGACGGGCGGGTGTTCAATGAGCTGCTCCGGGGAGAACGGGGACGGCCCGTATTCTACCACGAGATCCTGGACGTATTGGCCGCGCTGGGGGGTGACGTCAGTGACGTTATCTAAGCTGTCC
>CAJTTS010000160.1 GCA_910579155.1 uncultured Oscillospiraceae bacterium
ACTATAATGTACCCAATAGTGTGGACAGGTTATTGAAAAAAAGACACCCTTCTGGTACGCTAAGAGAAACCCCGTTTTGTAGACAGCCGGGTGCTGAAGCGAAAAGCAAAACCCTGTTTTGTGGACAGGTTTAAATCGAAATGGAACCCCAGACAGATAGAATGAGGATGGTGCAGAAGTATGGCAATTCAACCATTTACGCCGGAAGAAATCCAGGAATTGAAAGGTCATCCCGCTGTACAGAAAGTGAATGAATATTTTCTGCACCTTACCCCAGAATTTAAAGAATGGTTTTACCAGGAAATCCAGCGTGGTAGACACACAAAAGCCGTTTTGCAGGAGGCTGGATTTAACACGGATATCATAGCGACTCGAATCCGCAGCATCCGTTCACATATTCTGAAATGGAAGGCTGAACAGCCCAAAATGTCATCCCGATTTACCTCTTCACCAGCCCAGGCCAATGTTTACGAGCTCGCTGCGGCCCATGTGAAAATTGGCAAACTGGAGCACGAACTGAAGCGTGCCAGACAGGAACTTGAATTTGTAAAAAAAATTATAGACGCTGGCAGGGAGGAGTAGATAGCGTGTTTGTTCCAGCTCCGACAGGCGAGAGGTTTGCTATGATACAGGACACACTGTCTTCCCATGACAACATCCTGAGTGTTTCTGAGTTGTGCCGCATCGCCAATGTTTCTCGCTCTGGATATTACCGCTGGGCCGCTGCTGCTGAATCCCGCGCAAGACGTGAGACCCAGGATCAGAATGATTTCGCACTGATTTTGCAGGCGTACAACCATCGTGGATACGCAAAAGGAGCGCGCAGTATCTATATGCGTCTCCTGCATTTGGAAACTCCCGTGTGCATGAATCTCAAGAAAATCCGGAGAATCATGAATAAATACGGCTTAAAGTGCCCCATCCGAAAGGCAAATCCTTACCGTCGGATGCTCAAGGCAATGAGAACGAGCCATGTGGCGCCCAATCTTCTGCAGCGAGAGTTCCGAGAACATGGCCCGCGGAAGATCTTGCTGACAGACATTACTTACCTGACGTATGGCTCTGGGCAGCGTGCCTACATGGTAACGATTTTGGATGCTTACACCAAGCAGCTGCTGGCCTATGAAGTAAGCCAGTCTCTAAAAATCGACTTTGTCCTCAACGCAGTGAATCGGCTGATCAAAATCCATGGTGTTTCTCTACAGGCAGAAACCCTGATCAACAGCGACCAGGGTTCCCACTACACCAGCTTGAAATTTATTCAAATCATCCGGGACAATCATCTGCGCCAGTCCATGTCCAGAAAAGCCAACTGCTGGGACAACGCACCCCAGGAAAGCTTTTTCGGGCATATGAAGGCTGAGTTGGACTTGGCCGCCTGCGGCGATTACAACGACCTCCTTGCCCGTATAGACGATTGGGCAGACTATTACAACAACGATCGTTACCAATGGAACCTGGCACTCCTGTCTCCGAACGAATATGCGCGTTACCTGGAATCTGGAGTTTATCCCTTAAAGAGATCTACGCCTACAGACCCCTTTGTGAAACCGTCTCAAGACCCTGAATGACACCCTATTATTGTCCTTGACTTGGGGGAAGTTTATAGTTCCTGGCGGAGAAGGTGCCATAGTGGGTGTCCACATAGCTGATAAGCTGGGCGTCATCGGCATCCCGCCAGAACTTGGAGGGGTGCTTCCAGGAGACGGCCCCCTTGATCTCCATGCCGTCCAAAAGCTGATTGGATACCAGCGGTTTCAAATTCGGGTCATTCTCCAGAATGAGGGTGAGGTTGCGGAGGGTGTTCTTCACATTCCCGGCCTTGTCCAGCTCCAGCCGCTCCTGCCATTTATCCTCGTCAAACTCCTCTGCGGCCTGGGCCATCCGCTCCTGGGCGAACACGGCCTTGACACGCTCGTCCTTGAGGGCAAGCTCGGCCATGGCCTTGAACGAGGGCAGCTTGCCCGGTGCGGTGTCCGGTGCGCACCTGTCATCCCTGCCGCCGAACAGATGGAGCCGCACCAGATCAAATGTGTTCAGCAGCATCCCGCAGGCCGGGTCGGTGGCGTGGTGGCTGTAGGCAAATTTGCCATCATAGATCACCACACCGGCGGAGGAGTCGGCGGGGATGTAGTCGTAGCGGCCATCTACATCGGACGGCTCGTAGATGTCGGAGAGGAACCGGTCGATGGCGTCCTCAATGGAATAGGCGCGGCAGAACGCGCCGACCACACCCTCCTTTTCCAGCGGGTCCTCCTGCTTGGCGGCGGTCTGGCTGCGGATGGTGCTTTCGCGGGAGGAGGTGGGCAGCAAGGAGCAGTCCTTCCAGTTGGGGTGCGCCGCCAGGTATGCGTCCGGGTCCAGCCACTCGCCGTCTATACGGCGGAAGATGTACTCGCCGTTGGAGGGGGTGGTGGGCCAGTACATCAACTGGTGGGGACGGTAGCTGCACTCGTCAAACTGGTCGATTCCCCACTCGTCCGCAAAGTACCGGGCGATGGCGGTGTATTCCTCCGGCGTCACATCGCGGGTCAACGGTACCACGAGACGCACCCTGGGAGCCTCCGGGGTGTGGCCATGGGTGGTGTAGAGGCAGGCGGCGTAGCGGCACCCTTCGGTGAATCGCCGGATAAAATCGGTGTCAGCGTGATCCACATCCTCGGTCAGCATGGAGCGGCAGACCACATTCTCCCGCTTGCGGCGGTTGTCCCGGAGCTGGCCTCCTACAAAGCCGCCCTTGTCCTTGGCCCGGTCCTGGTCGGCCTTCGCCAGCTTGGGATACTCCTCCGCCGTTTCCGAGGTGCGGATGGTGGCGGAGAGACGGTCGCACAGGGCGTCAAAGCGGATGGTCTTATTCGGCCAGGTCTTGGCATAACAGCTATTGCCATAGGCGATGGGCAGATCACGCATGGTGTGTAACCTCCTTACAGTTGACAGTGAACCAGCGGATGGTCTGATTTTTGCGTCTGGCCTTTTCAATCTCGATGCTCATGCCCCTGGAGATGGTCTCACCAAACACCCACAGCTCAGCGCATTTTGAGAGCAGAACAAGGTCCATGAACAGGGCGAGGTCACGTTCAGCCCGGTTGCTGTCATCCATGAACTGCGGGAAATAGAGATGCGGGGCCAGAGGGATGTATCCGCTGTCTACGGCGAACCGGCAATAGCGGCGGGCCTTCTCCTGGTTTGCGGCGATATCGCCGGAGAGCGGGGAGCAGATATAGGCCATAGGACGGTAGGCGTGAGTCTTGGCCTCCCGCTCGATCTTCGTGAGGGCCTCGTATGCGGTAGGGTCGAAGTAGCCCTCGGAATTTCGTTTATTTACACTCATGGTCAAACCTCAGTCTTTCTTGTAGAAGTCACACTCATAGCCGTCCGCCCGGAGCAGCAGACCCTTGGCCCAGGGCGGCGTCCGGCCCATCTGCTCACACACGGCGGCGAGGGAAATCTTACGGTCGCACTCAATGATAAGTTCGTCATGGACATGGGCTACGATGGAACAGCACCGCAGCGTCTGCATGGCGTACATGAGGATGTCCCTGGCGGTAGCCTGGACGCAATTGCTCACGACACGGACTTTTCCTGATTCTCCATCCCAAATGGCGAATCTGTGCCTCGGACCGCAATTCCGAATGTCGTGGACTGGTTTCTGAAATCCGGTTTCATGCACAGAAATTCTGTTGGCCAGCCGTGATCCAGACGGTATATGAGCGTTGTCTCGCCAATGCCCGTCAGTTCTGCCAGCGTGGATACCGTCATCCTGCCGTATGGCGTATCTATCACGCGATTTGTCCGCTTGTTCCGAGTGTTGATCTTTCGAGTGGTCCATCGGCAGTTCCCTGGCCGATAACCCTCGTTGTTGTTGATCCTGTCCAACTCCAGCCCACGCTGGTAGGTCGGTCCCATATCCCGCCAGAACGCCTCGAAGCTCTCGCTCCACTCTTTGCAGACTGTAATCCCCCGGCCTCCGTAGTTGTGGTATGCGGGATGGTGCGGGTCCTGGCATCTCTGCTTCATGGAGTGCCACACTCCGAACGCAGGATGGTGGCTCATACCGTGTTGCTTCAGGGCCTCTGAAATCAGTTGCCCCCGCATACAGCCGCACGACTTGACGGGATTCTTTTTTGATGTGAGGTTCCTGGCCGGGATGACCTTCTGCACCCCGCAGATGCACCGGCACAGCCACTGGGCTTTGCCCTGTCTCGTGTTCTCCGCACGAGACAAAACAGTCAGGTAATGAAAACGCTGCCCAGCTAAGTCCACTACTCTTGGCACATTCCATCCATCCTTTCTCCGTCAAAATCCGATGCTCCGGGGTCAGATAGATGCCGTTTTCTTTCACAACAGTCTGTTGTCCTTTGGCTATCAGCCCATCGTGATGGCACCATTCGCAGCCATCCCACAGAATGTCTGCATCCGTTATTTCTTCAATGGGAATAACCCCCCTCTGTGTAATGACCAAGGTTCCTGCGGCGACACAGTTCTCCACGAACTTCGGCCCGTAGCTCTCCAGCCGCTCCCATTTCTTCGTACCGCCCACACCCTCATAGGTGACGGACTCGCCGCCGAAGCGGTTCTCACCGATCTTCGGCTTCACATAGGCCAGCCGTCTGCCGGAGGGGAGGGTGATGAACAGGAATCCGCTCTGGTAGGTAAAGCGGAGACCGTGTGTTTCTGTGGTACACCGCTCCTTCACGCACCGCTTGACCTCCCTGTCCACATCCCACCAGAACTGGACGATGCGGGGATTGGCGGTGCGCCATGCGTCTACCAGCGGTTTCAGCTCATCTTCCGGTACACCCATCTCCAAAGCGCCCATGGATTTTAGAGCGCCAACCGAGCCACCATAGCCAAGGGCCAATTCCGCGATTTTACCCTTCTGCCGCAGATGAGCATTCTGGCCGTGCTTTTCCACAGGTACATGGAACATCTGGGATGCGGAAGCACAATAGATGTCGCCGCCCTGGGCGAACACTTCCTGCCGCCACTGCTCCCCGGCGAACCAGGCGATGACCCGCGCTTCGATTGCGGAGAAGTCGGATACGATGAATTTCCTGCCGTTCTGCGGCACAAAGGCGGTGCGGATGAGCTGGGACAGAGTGTCCGGCACATCCTCATAGAGCATCTCCACAGCCTCGAAATCGCCGGAGCGCACCACCGAGCGGGCCTGTGCCAAATCGGGGAGATGGTTTTGAGGCAGGTTTTGAAGCTGGATGATGCGTCCAGCCCACCGTCCGGTGCGGTTGGCACCATAAAACTGGAACATTCCTCTGGCCCGCCCGTCTGGGCAGACCGCCGTTGCCATCGCCGTGTATTTCTTCACGCTGGATTTCGCCAACTGCTGCCGCAGGAGCAGCACCTCCGAGAGCGGAGCAGGAGCGGTTTTCAGCAGAGCGGAGACTTCCTTTTTACCAAGGCTGTCCAGTTCCAAGCCATTGTCCGCCAGCCACTGTTTCATCTGCTGGACGGAGTTGGGGTTTTCCAGATCGGTCAGCCGCCGCATCTGAGCGGTCAGCTTTTCCTTGGAGCGGGCGTCCATGCCGATGGCCTGCCGCACCAGCTCCATATCCACAGCGATGCCCCGGTCATTGATCTCCTGGTCAAGATGGTAGGACAGCCGGACGATGCCGGTGACCACCTTGGTGTTGGATTTCTGAGTGGGCATGGATTAGTCCTCCTTAAATTCGGTGAAGTCATCGCCCGCGCCGGTGCTGGTCAGGGCGGGGCGCTTGTCGGTGTTGGGAACGAGGGTAGGACGGCCCTGGGGCTTTTCCACCAGGGAGCCGAGGATGGCAGCAAAGTTCTTCTTGCCCATGAGCTTTTCCATCTCAGTGATGGGGATGAGGCTCTTGCGGAAAATGTCGGTGTAACCAGCGTCCTTCGCGGCCTGGACCACCGCCTCCTCGTCTGTGTAGCGGCGGTTGGTACGGGTGGCCACCAGCTTGAATCCCTGCCAGACCTTCCCGTGGTTGATGGCGGCATCCTGGGCGTAGGCTTGAATCTCGCTGGCCCACTTGGTCAGGTCATCC
>CAJTTS010000161.1 GCA_910579155.1 uncultured Oscillospiraceae bacterium
TGGAGCCGCGCCGGACATAGCGGCCCATCTTGTCATTCCACAGGTCATACTCCGCGCAGGCGGTAGCGTCCGGGCGCTGGGCGTAGATCATCAGCTGGTCATGGAACGGGTATTTCTAAAGCTGTTGTCAAGGGGGAATGTAAGATTGGAGATGGCTGTTTACTTTTACATATGACTCCACTGCAAAAATAGAAACCAAGGCGAAAGCGGCACGAACGTTTTGTCATGCTTTCATCAGTACCAGTTATACCGCACGGACCATCCGCTCAAGTTCTTTGGCGGCGATGCTTAATGGTACTCCATCCTGTTTCACAAGACAGATTGGGCGTTCGGGCAATGGTATACACAAGGAAAGCGCAAGGACATTTCCCCGCAAAATATCATCCTGAGAAAAAGCTTCCGGTACAAAACCGATTCCCAAATCACTCTTTACCATAGGAAGGATTTGATCTGCGGTAGCCGCCTCAATATCTGGCTGAAAGGTCAGTCCTTGATCAGAAAAGAGTTGGCTGTAAAAATCGAATGTGGCGGTATGTGGGCCAAGACCAACCAAGGGATAGCTGGCCAGTTCCTTCAATGTCAATGCTTTACCGCACAATGAGGAAAAGGCCATCCCCGCCACAAGGACTTCCCGCACCTCCATAAGCTGATGCCAGAGCAGTGTCTTGGGAAGGTGCCGGGGCATGGTCACTACTGCAAAATCCGCAAACCCCTCCTTTAATACCTTGATTGCTTGGGGGGTAGAGTGATTGGAAATCCGAATGCGGACACCCGGATACCTGCTATGATAGGCTTTCAGTGCAGGCAGGAGGCAGCAATGGAGCGCGATTTCACTTGCAGCAATCGTCACAGCTCCGCTTTGCAGGCTTTGACTCATCGCGAGTTCCATCTCACCGGCCTGGATATGCTCGAACGCCGCCGAAATATGCGCGTAAAGCTTTTCTCCCTCTGGAGTCAGCCTCGCCCCATGATTGGAGCGGATAAACAGCTTGCAGTTCAGAGCTGTTTCTAAACTTTTAATGGTACGCGTAACGTTGGGCTGATTGCTGTTCAGAATATTCGCCGCCTGTGTAAACCCCTGATATTTGGCTACATAGTAAAAAACGCGGTAATTATCGTAGCTGGCATTCATACACATCACCATATCATAGACGTATAGTTATAAAGGAAAAATGATATTTTACACATGGATGCAAAGCGATTATACTATAAGTGCTTTGGGAAGTCAATGCGCCTAAATCAGAAGCAAAGGGGTACATATGTATGAATCAAGACCTGACGTCCGGAAAGCCGGAATCCGTTTTATGGCGTTTTTGCCTGCCCTTGTTTGGCAGCATCATCTTTCAGCAGCTCTATAACATCGCAGACAGCTTTGTGGCGGGGAAATTTATCGGCGAGACAGCGCTGGCCTCGGTGGGCAACAGCTATGAGGTTACTTTGATTTTTATCGCTTTCGCTTTCGGATGCAATATTGGCTGCTCGGTTATTGTCTCGCAATACTTCGGTGCAAAGGAGTATGGCAAGCTGAAAACAGCGGTATCCACAGCTTGTATAGCCAGCGCGATTCTCTGCGCAATCCTGATGTGCGCCGGCACTGTCGGCTGCGGAGAATTGCTCCGGCTTATCCGCACGCCGGAGGAGGTGTTTGGGGATTCCAAGCTGTATCTGGATATCTATATCTGGAGCCTGCCCTTTGTCTTTTTCTATAATATAGCCACCGGCGTATTCTCTGCCCTGGGAGATTCCCGAACGCCGTTTCTCTTCCTGGCTGTCTCGTCCACAGCGAACATTGGGGTGGATATTCTCTTTGTCATCACGTTCAAAATGGGAGTCTCCGGCGTGGCCTGGGCTACGTTTCTCTGCCAGGGGATCAGTTGCGTATCAGCTGTGGCCGTGGTATTCCTGCGCTTGAAAAAAATCGAGACTTCAACAGAAGACGCCGGCCTGTTTTCTTTTGAGATCCTGCGGAAAATAGCTGTCATCGCCATCCCCAGCATTTTGCAGCAAAGTTTCATTTCTGTGGGCAACATTGTGATTCAAGGCGTCATCAATGGCTTCGGCACTGGAGTCATGGCGGGATATTCTGCGGCAGTCAAGCTGAACAACCTTGTGAGTACATCCTTCACCACTTTGGGCAATGGCATCTCCAACTACACCGCCCAGAATTTAGGTGCCCGAAAACTTCCGAGAATCAAGAGCGGTTTCCGGGCCGGTGTTAAGCTGGTTTGGATTTTAAGTTTGCCTTTGTTCCTTCTGTATTTCTTCGGTGGGCGTTATGTACTGTATTTGTTTATGGAGCAGCCAACGGATACAGCGATACAGACCGGCGTTGCTTTCCTTCGCATCCTCGCGCCATTCTACTTTGTTATTTCCGCAAAGCTCGTTGCGGATGGTGTTCTTCGGGGGTCTGGGCTGATGAGGAAATTCATGATTGCCACATTTGCTGATTTAATCCTGCGTGTAGCACTGGCAATTGTCCTATCTAAAACCATTTTGGGCGCAACGGGAATCTGGTGTGCCTGGCCGGCAGGCTGGTCTATAGCGGCAGCTCTTTCTGTCTCGTTCTATCATACCGAACCGTGGAAAAACGTTCCCGCACAGTAGCTCGGAAGAAAATCTAACTCCATATTGAAAGAGCGCACTGCAATATGAAAAGGCACTATTCAAACAGTTTGCTTTGAGCTTCTGGAGGAATGATGGGAATCTACGCCTGTTGATACTGTAAATTATATGCTGGTAGTGGCAAGCAATGCGCCGGTATATACCCGGCGCGTGCTTGTTGGGGGCTAACCGCCCCCAAACCCCTGTAAAACCGGGCGCTGGTGCGCCCGGTTTTTTAAGCCGCCTTCGGCGTCTGCTGTTACCCGCAGGGAGAGAAAAATCATCACCGCGCCTCCTGCTGGCGGTCACGATTTTTCTCTTTCTCTGTCACGCCCAAAATCCGCTCCACGTTGTTTTTGGCGGTGAGCAGTTCTATCATTTTTGCCTTTGCCTGCTTGTACTCTGGATACCGTTGTTTGTTCTCGGCCTGCAACATGGCATACTCCTGTTTCAGCGATTGCATAGACGGCAGCTTTTTCAAACCGAGAGAATTGAAGTACCGCTTCGCCGCTTGACAACCTTCGATCTCGCTGGTATGCTGTTCATAAAACTTGGCCTGTTTCCTGCCTGTCAGTTTCCGATATTGGGCGTAAACTTCACGGGTCTTGGAGTACGTTCCGATGTGCCGTTGAAGTTCAGAAACGTCTTTCATTCTTTGTTCAGCAGCTTTCATCTGATCGCCCAAATCGTTGAATTTCTGTGCCGCCGCATCACAGGCTTTTTCCAATTCTCCCAAGTCGGTCAGATGGTTCTCCTGCAAGTACATAACGGTCTTTGCCATCTCTTTGAGATTGAAAATCTTTGCCCAATGCTCAAACCCAGGAGAGTTGATTTTCTGCATCCTGGCTTGAATATCAATGAGCATATTCGGCTTGGAGGATGCTGCCGCTCTTGCTTTGGGAGCGACAATTCGCTTGCCGGAAATTCGCTCCATAATCGCCGCTTCGGTGTAATCGTCACCAAGAGAATCGCAGCGGATGAACCGTTTGTCATTGGGGATTTTGAACGCTAAGTGCTTGCCCCGCTTGACCTCCGCTCCCGCCGTTTTCATGGTAGCAAGGAAGCTGTCAAAATCCTTGCAGCCTTGACCGAGGGCGGTATCGATCAAGCCCCCCAACTGGTCCCGGACGGTAGGCGCTTTGCCCTCGCCCAACCAGGTGCCGTAGCTGCCCCGGCTGGGCTTCGGCTCTGCGATCACCGACAGCCCATTTTCCAAACATAGCATATCTGAGATTTTGCGAATTGCGAACGAGGACCGCCAGAAGTTTCGGAATTTCCGAGTGCAGTCTATGGCGGTCGAGTTAAACACGATATGCGAGTGGATATGGTGCTTGTCCACATGGGTGCAGACGATGAAAGCGTGTTTTCCTTTGGTCAGCGACATGGCGAGGTCATAGCCGATCTTGTTCGCCAACTCCGGCGTGATTTCTCCCGGTTTGAAGGACTGCCGCAGATGGTAGGCGATCACATCATTGTCCTTCCGTTCCCTGCCGGTAATGACGGCATACTGCCTTTTGGAAAATAGGAACTCCTGGTCAGCGATAGACGGGTTACATTGGTAGGCCGTGACCAAATCGCCGCCGTTGGTTTTCTCTGGATTCTCTACATAGTCCGTCACCCGGCCCAGGGCCTCCGCCACGGTCCGGCCCTTGCCGCTGTGCAGGGGCATCAGTCGTGTTGTTGCCATTGTCAAAACCTCCCCTCAAAGGAAAATGGTGGTGAGCGAAAAATCTTCGCCCACCACCAGACCGTTAATTGATTTTCGATAGCTGTTCCAAAATGTTCCCGAACAGTCCTTCGACCGCCCCCAGCTTTGCGGTGATCTCGTCCGCTTCGTCAGGGTAGACCCCACCGCCGGAATTGACCCGGCGGGCGATCTGATTCACATTATTGGAGGTGTAGCGCAGGAGCTTGGCGCACTCGGTCAGCTCCGGGATTTGCAGATTGATAGTGTAGCCGTCAATGCACATTTTCCGAATATAGGCGCTCATGTTGCGGACACCAGCCAGCACCATCTTCTGCTCAATCAGCGCCCGTTCCTCGTCCGTGACTTTGAAATAAATCCCGCTGGTCTTTTCCTTTGCCATCTTACCTCCGCTTCTGCCAAATCAGGTCATAGCCCAGCGCATCAGCCAGCTCCACGGCCTCTTTGTAGCGCAGGGATTCCCGGCGCAGCTTGTCGGAGAGGTTGGGGACGCTGGGGCTCCATCCATACTGCTCTGCCAGTTTCTCCACCAACTCGCTCATGGTGAAGCCCTCACGGACAATGTAGGCTTTGATTTCGTTCCTGATATTCATAATCGTATCTCCTTCGATAATCGTATTCGCCATCCGGCGTAGAATTTGAAAACGCTCCCAGCGGCCTGGGCAAGCTGTTCACAATGCCCAGGTCACAGGAGCGCACATCGGATTTCAGCGTTCAGCGTGAAGCCATGCGAAACCGTGAAAACCAGCAGAGGACAACGTACCGTGTTCGCTGTCCAGCGTTGCGTGTTTCCATGAAAAATCGCAATTCTGACGCTGTTTTGTTCGCTGATTTCACATGGATTGAAATTCAAGATGCAAAAAGGGCGGTCTGCTTGACGCAAACCGCCCTCCGGCATGACATATTCAACTTTGGGCCTCCGCCCGTTTCTTCTTTTCACGGGAGCGCCGGGAGTATTCCCTCTGCTTCTCCCGTTTCTTCCGCAACCGCTCCTGTTCCGCCAGTTCCTCCGGCGTAGGCTCCGGGATAGGCACGTCAAATTTGCCGATGAACTTCAGATAAATGTCGACCTCCTGCATCCGCTCACCGCTGGACCTGTCCGGCGCGTGGACAACGATCTTATCCACGAACTCAAAGATCATCGGCGTGGTCAGCACAGAAAAATCAGTGTACCGCTTGACCAACTCCAAGAACTGATCGGCCCGGTCCGTGTCCGCGTTGAACGCATCCAACTCAGTCTGCTCCCGCACGATTGCGGCATCCAATTCCTCCTGCTCCCGCTCATAGCCATCTGACAACAGCTTGAACCGTTTCTCCGTCAAGCTACCCGTGGCGAAGGATTCATAGAGTTTCTTTATCAGCCCGTCCAGTTCTGCGGACCGTTTGCGGTCCCGATTCAGCTTGCGTTTCAACTCCTTCGCGGCGTTGTCCTGCCGAAGCTGGGAGGCGGCGCGAATCTTCTCGACAAAGCCCTTTTCGTCGGAGATCGCATAGGTACTGACAGTCTTGATGGTATCCAGCAGCAGCGTACGGACTGCCCTGGTGGTGATATAGTGGCTGCAACACTTCTGCTCGGAGTGTTTGGCGGTCAGCATATAGGTGGAGCAGTTGTAGTT
>CAJTTS010000162.1 GCA_910579155.1 uncultured Oscillospiraceae bacterium
TTGAACAGGTGCTGTTGGGGAAGGGTACGAAAAGTTTTGAAAAAGCCAGGATTTATTCGGGATTGCGGCGGATTGGCTCCTGACTGTTCCCGCCCTGGAATAGAAAATGGCAAAGGCCGACAACTGCATACTGTTTTTACGGGAGAATGTAGCATAGCTATGTTCTCCCTTTTTTCATCCCCATTTTGCGATGGGGCATTTTTATTTGTAGTAGGGAGTTGAGAACACATGAACGCCCAAGTGATCGCCGTAGTCAATCAAAAAGGCGGTACGGGCAAGAGTACAACTTGCGCAAACCTCGGCGTCGGGCTGGCCCAATCCGGGAAAAAGGTGTTAGTGGTGGACGTAGACCCCCAGGCCAGTCTTTCCATCAGCCTGGGCCATTCCCAGCCGGACGATCTGCCCGTCACTCTCTCGGACCTGATGGGCAAGGTGCTGAACGATCAGCCCATCGCTCCCGGCGAGGGCATCCTGCATCATGCGGAGGGCGTGGACCTCATGCCATCAAACATCCAACTCTCCGGCATGGAGGTGTCGCTGGTGAACGCCATGAGCCGCGAGACCATCCTGCGGCAGTATCTGGACACGGTTCGGAAACAGTACACCCACATCCTGCTGGACTGCCAGCCCTCCCTGGGTATGCTCACCGTCAACGCCCTGGCCGCTGCCAATCGCCTGATCGTCCCCGTCCAGGCGGAGTACCTCCCGGCGAAAGGGCTTGAACAGCTCTTGCAGACCGTGGGCAAGGTGCGGCGGCAGATCAATCCCAAACTGCTCATTGACGGCATCCTGCTGACGATGGTAGACAGCCGGACCAACTTCGCCAGGGAGATCAGCGCCCTGCTCCGGGAGACTTACGGCGGGGACATCAAGGTATTCGATTCCGAGATACCCCATTCTGTCCGGGCCAAGGAGACCAGCGCCGAGGGTAAGAGCATCTTTGCCCATGACCCCGGCGGGAAGGTGGCCGAAGCCTATGGAAATCTGACGCGGGAGGTGTTACAGCTTGAAAAGCAGCGCGCGAAAAGTAGAGCTGGCATCAGCCGCTGATCTGTTCTCCACGGAGCAGGAGCGTCAGGACGCGAAACTGGAAAAGGTGCAGAATATCCCGCTGTCCGAGCTGTACCCGTTCCCCGACCATCCGTTTTCCGTAAGGGATGATGATTCTATGAAGGAAACCGTGGAGAGCGTCAAGGAATACGGCGTTCTCATGCCCGCCATCGCCCGCCCCCGCGAGGGCGGCGGCTATGAGTTGGTGGCCGGACACCGGCGCAAACACGCCTGTGAACTGGCAGGGCTGGACACCATGCCTGTAATCGTCCGGGATTTGGATCGGGACACCGCCATTATTTTCATGGTGGATAGTAATATCCAGCGTGAAAATATCCTGCCCAGCGAGAAAGCGAAAGCCTATAAGATGAAGCTGGATGCTATCAAACGACAGGGCGCGAGACGAGATTTAACTTGTACCCAAGTTGGGTACAAGTCGGACGGGAAAAAGAGCGTTCAGGTCGTTGCAGAAGAAGCTGGCGAAAGCCGGTCCCAAATTCAGCGGTATGTTCGTCTCAATGATCTGTCCCCCCAGCTTCAGCAAATGGTGGACGATAAGAAAATCGCCATGACCCCCGCTGTGGAAATTTCCTATTTGAAGCCAGAGGAACAGGAACTTTTGGTGGAGACCATTGAGAGTGAACAGGCTACTCCATCGCTGTCCCAGGCCCAGCGGATGAAAAAACTCAGTCAGTCCGGGAAACTGGATGAGGACACCATGCTGGGCATCATGTCGGAGGAAAAGAAGCCGGAGGTCGATAAGATCGTTCTGACTTCTGACACCCTCCACAAATATTTCCCCCGCTCCTACACCCCCAAGCAGATGCAGGACACCATCATCAAACTGTTGGAACAGTGGATGAAGAAACGCCTGCGCAGCCAGGAGCGGTAATTGAATATCGGACGGTTAAGCCGGGCAGGGATTTTCTTTTCTCTGACCGGCTTTTTTGCTGTCCGGGAAAGGAGACCTATCGTTGTATATCAACACATTCCAGTATAAGCCGGAACACGTCGATTGCAGGCTGTGTACCGAGTACGCCGGGAAAAAGAAGGGCTGTACCGCTAAAACCTGTCCCTGGCTGGCGGAGCGGATCGAGGCTGGGGTTGTGGGCTACAAAGAGGCCGTCATGGAGACGTTTCCACGTAACGTCCACACGGACGCCCGCCTGCATACGGCTATCCGCCGGTTCTCCGGCTCCCTGTTCCTCACCGCCGCCCACTACCAGCGCATGGAGCGTATGAAGGTCCGGCAGGGCTACCGCCGACGCCGGGACACCCCGGCCTACTATGCGGCTATGTATCTGCTCACCGCCAATGAGGACATCTGCACCCGCGCCGCAAATTGCTTTTGCAGATATGGCATTGAGTTCGACTACGCCACCACGCAGGACATCTCGCCCCACAACTATACCCTGCTGTCGGCGGCGAAAGATATTTACTCGGACGGTTCCAGCGTGGCGCTGAATGACCTCGCCATTTCGGAGGTGGTGGACACGCTGGCGTTCAGCCTGATTGTCAACGCCCTGCTCATCGCCCGGTATGGCTGCTCTGTACTGAAAATCAGTGAGAAGGAGGGCAAGGAGTGAAAGCGGTCCATCTGCCCATCACGGGCCATGATCTGCTGGCTGTGGAGCGGTTTCGGGACGATACCCGCCACATGGCCGAGTTTCTGGTGCTGGAGGATTGCCCCCAGGGGCAGGAGGGCCAGTACATCCGGCGGTTTCTGACCGAGGACGGCTATGACCAGGTGCTGGACGCCCAGCGGCAGGGCCGTGTCCGCATCTACAAACACGCCAACATCATTGAGGGACACATCATCCCCGCCAAGCCTAAAAAGCGGCGGGGCAAATAACTATAAGGAGGGATTTTTATGTATTCTGTGGATTCTTTGGAGTATGCCGTCCGGCATCTGTTCCAGGGCGGCATCGGGGAGCATGGGTACAGCGAGGAAGAAGTGGAGACGCTGCTCCACGGCATTGACTTCGAGGCCCTGCTGCAAGCGGTCCGGCACAACGCCCAGACCGTCCACGCCTACACCACCGAGGGCAAAGAGCCTATGTCCTTCAACTACCGGGGCAAGGACCTGTTCGGCCAGCGGGCCACCCTGCTGTACGAGGACAACGACCAGAGCTGCGCCTCCATCGTGCTGACGGACCGCACCTATGAGCTGTGGCTGCTGGAGGACATGGATCTTGTTGCCGTGGCCTGCGTGTCCCTGGACTGCGGGGACGGCGAGTACGTCACCGAGTATCGGGAGATCAAGGAGGGGGACCCCTGGGACAGTCCCATGTATCTGGACCTGGATGAGCTGGCCGATGAGATCAACGCAATGTGCGCCGCCTACTATGAGAGCGACATCCCCCTCTATGAGCTGTAACAGACGGGAAAGGAGATAAAAAGGCAGTTTTCCCGTCATGGGAACCACAAAAAGCAACGAAACCTATTCGGCAGTCTCGCTCTCAGGTGGAAAAGACAGCTCGTGTCTTTTGATTCTGATGATCGAAAAGGGCCTGCCCATCGACTGCGTACTCTATGCGGACACTGGCATGGAGTTCCCGGAGATGGAGGCCCATATCGCCAAGCTGGATGATTTTCTTTTTCAAGAGCGCGGCATCCACATCACCACTTTGCGCCACCCTCACGGCTTTGAGTGGATGATGTTCGAGGAACCGAAGCAGAAGCCGAGCTGTTTGGAACGCCGCGCCCGGTTGGGCATACCGCCCTATGGCAACGGCTGGCCTGGGATCAAAGTTCGCTGGTGTACCGGCCAGCTTAAAACCCATCTGATTACCAAGGAGACCAACCGGCTGAAAAAAGAGAAGAACGCCCTGCACCATATCGGCATCGCCGCCGATGAAGCCCACCGCTGCAAAGACGATCCTCATAACCGCTATCCATTGGTGGAATGGGGAATCACCGAGGCCCAGGCGCTGCAAATCTGCTATGACCGGGGCTACGATTGGGGCGGGCTGTATGAGATATACCGCCGCGCCTCTTGCTGGTGCTGTCCCTTTCAACGTATTGACGAACTGCGAAAGCTGCGCCATCACCACCCGGAGCTATGGGTGCGGCTGCTGGACATGGACAATCGGGCGCGGGCCATGTTCGGCCCTGGTCCCCTGGGACAGTTCAAGCAGAATTGGAGCGTGGAACGGCTGGAAGAACGCTTTGCCCGCGAGGACGGGTCAACCACCGCATAACCAAAATCTAAACAGGAAGTGAGTTGAAATGGCTGTCTATCGTGTAGAACGGACGCGAGATTACACCGTCATGTCAAATTATCATCTGAAAGATACATCCCTGTCGCTGAAAGCCAAGGGGCTGCTGTCCATGTTTCTCTCTTTCCCGGAGGACTGGAATTACAGCACACGGGGGCTTGCCGCCATCTGCAAGGAGGGTGTGGACGCTATCGGCAGTACCATCAAGGAGCTGGAAAAGGCGGGCTACATCATCCGCCGCCAGCTTCGCGGGGCCAACGGGCGTATTACGGACACCGAGTACATCATCTACGAAAAGCCCCAGCCGCCGGAGCCGCCCGCGCCGGATGCGGACGAGCCGGATATGCCCCCGCCAGATACGGCCTCACCACATACGGAAAACCCGGATGTGGCTGGCCCGGATATGGCCGCGCCGCATACGGAGAACCCCGCCCAATTAAATATAAATCAATTCAAAACTCAAAAATCAAATACTCAGCGATCAAATACTCATTCATTCCCTCCCCCTACCCCCTCCGAGACACCCGCACAGCCGGTGGAAGGAATGAAAGAAATTTTTGAGAAGCGGGATGAAATTCGGGATCAGATCGAGTATGACCTGATCGCCACTCCCTCCAACCGGGAGCAGCTCAACGAGTTTGTGGAAATCATGCTGGAGGTGGCGCTCAGCCGTACCCCCACCATGAAGATCGGGCGGGACGCGGAATATCCTACGGCCTTCGTCCGGCAGCGGTTTGAGCAGATCACCTCCGCCCACATCGAGAAGGTGCTGGACGGCATTCAGGAGAACACCACCCGCGTTTGGAACACCAGGGCTTATCTTTTGGCGGCGCTGTTCAACGCGCCCTCCACGATGGACAACCACTACACCATGTTAGTCAACCACGACCTCAACGGCGGCAATTAGCCGTCTTATTTTTTACCCGGCCACCGGGAGAAAGGATTATGCCATGAAACGCCCCCTTGCTTACATCACCGCCGCCTGGAGCGGCAGCGAGATTGAGAACGCCGAAACCGCCGCCCGGTACTGCCGTCAGGTGTATGACGCGGGCTATTCCCCCATCTGCCCCCTCCTGCTCACCGCCCGTTTCCTCCACGATGCCGTCCCCCAGGAGCATAAGGACGGCCTCGACATTGCCCGCGACTACCTCCGCCGCTCCCGCGTCCTGGTGGTCTGCGGGCGGAGCATTGATGAGACGGTGAAGAATGACATTGCTACCGCCGAGCGCCTGCGGATCACCGCCACCACCCTGGACGGCATCCTCACCGTCAAGGGCCAGGGCCGAAGTAATTCCAATTCCCGCTGATAAATCATCGAAAGGAGTTTTGAGCTATGAAAAAGCGAATCCTGACGCTGCTATGTACCGCTGTTCTGGCAATCAGCATCGCCGCACCCCCGGCGCTGGCCGCTGGCGGGCCGTTCTATCCCATCTCCGTGGAGGAATACACCTACGGCAGCTTTGACGAGCTGCGTATCAACAAAGTGTACCAGCTTTCCCTGTCCGATGACCCTTCCGGCATCCCTACGGAGGACTTTGAGCGCAACGGGCGGCGGTATTTCCTGCTGGACATGATAAAAGAGGACGAGGTGGGGGTGGACACCCAGGACTACACCGACACCATCACCCAGGACAGCGACACCAACGA
>CAJTTS010000163.1 GCA_910579155.1 uncultured Oscillospiraceae bacterium
TGGATATTCTCCGCCTGGCTGAGCTCCCGCAGGGCGCGATACTGTTCCCGGGCGGTGGGGCTGTAGCCCGCCGGATCGTCAGAAGTGAGCAGTACCCCGCCCAGTAGTGCATTTACCTGGGCCAGCTTCCGCTTCTGCTCCGCAGTGAGTCTCAGGTTTTCTTCCCGGAGGAAAAAGACGTCCGGGTCGCTGAGCCAGGCCCTGCCGTTAAGCTGGCGGCGGAAGATCGTGTTGCCGATGGCCTGTTTGGTGGACACCCGTTCCCGGTGGAACAGGCGCATATACCACACATCGTCCCAGTCCAGCCCCACGTCGCAGCTCACCCGGCAGTAATCCACCAGGCCGAAGGCCGGCATCACCGGCACGCCGCAGCCCAATATCAGCTTGTCCCCGCACCACTCCCGCAGCAGTTCCATGGCCCGGATCATCCGCCCGGCGCGGCTCTCGGTTTTCTTGCCGAAGGGGGCCGCGCCATAGAGGAAATCCAGCTTCACCAGGTCGAACCCCCACTGATCCAGCACCCGGTCAAAGACGCCGCGTAGATAGTCCCGCACTGCTGGCAGGTCGATATCCAGAGCGTAAAAGCCGCTCCAGTTTCCGCCGCATTTCCAGGGCTGGCCGTTTACCTTCAGCAGCCAGTCCGGGTGTTCCCGATACAGGTTGGAATCCGTCTCACACACAAAGGGGGCCAGCCACAACCCCGCCAGAAAGCCTGCGTCATGGATTTCCTCCGCCACTGACTTCATGCCGCGGGGGAATTTCTCACTGTCCGGCTCCAGCCAGTCGCCGACCTGGGGCTCCCAGCCGTCATCTACCTGGAACAGGTCACCGGGGGATAAAAGGGTCTTGCACCCTGCCAGGTCGGAGGAAATGGCCTCCTGGGTGATGTCCTGATACCGGTTATACCAGCTGGAATAGCCTGCCAGTTTTTTGCCCGTCCGGGGTTTGACCCCCATAGCGGCAAACCAGCCGTCAAACACCTCCGTCTCTGTCCCCTCAGCAACGTACAGGTCAAAGGCGTGGAGCGTCCCACCGGGATGCTCCACCCCGGCGCAGTCCCGCTCAATGGCGAGCAGGCCTCGGTTTGCGTCGTATCGGAAGATGGTGTATCCGGGCCGCTCATCCAGGGAGGCGATAAGACAGAACCGCTCCCCCCGTCGGAAATAGCACCAGGAAAAGCCGTGAAATAGGCCCCGCTTGTTGGGGTAGTCTACGAAGTGATAATCTCCATAACGGTCAAAGGCGTATTTGTCCAACAGGGGCTTGGGCACATGGGCCAGCCCCCGGATCTTGTCCCGCTTGCCGCATTCCGGGCAATAGGTCCAGGTCTGATAGCCGTTCAAGAAGGCCCGCCCGTCCTTGCCCATCTCCCAAGGGAGGATGGCGGTGATTGCCTGGATGGTTCCGGCAGGGGCGTCGCAGCGGATGCGGACGGCGCCGTCCGGCCTGTCCACCACCCCGGTGAGGGCACGTCCGCCCACCAGGGCGCGCCAGCGCAGCAGCTTATCCATTGCCGCCACCCCCGGCCCGGAGCTGGTGGCCGATCTCCTCCACCCGCTGGTCGGTGAGAATGAACTTTTTCCGGAACAGCACAAACGCCGCGGCCAGCACGATCATGGGCAGCACTGTCATCATCAGACGCAGACCCAGCAGGGTCCCGGCGCTCTGGACGGCCACCGGTCCGGTTTCGTCGGTGTTGCCCGCCAGGCCGATGAGGTCCAGCCCGATCCCGGTGAGGAATACCGCCACGCCGGAGGCGGCTTTGACCACAAAGGTCTGCATGGAGAAGATGACGCTCTCCTCCCGCCGGCCGGTTTTCATCTGGCCGTAGTCCACGCTGTTGGACAGGAACAGGGTGGTGAGCACGGACAGCATCCCGTTGCAGATGAAGACCACCACCCCAGGGATCAGCAGGAGGGGAAGATATCCCGACAACCCTGCCAAGAGGAAAGCGAGCATGACCACATAGGCGCAAAACGCGGAGATCAGGCTGACGGCAAAGATCCGGGTATTGGACAGTTTTCTGCGCAGCAGTGGGTAGACCACCATCATACCAAGGATCTGGGCCGCCCCGCCCACGGTGGAGAACAGGGTGTAGCTGCCTTTCCAGCCCGCCCCGCCGAAGTCGTATTTGAAGAAGTAAATAATGAAGTTGGAGGTGAGGTACAGTGCGGAATTGATGAGCACAATGCTGGCCACCACCACCATGGCCTGATCGTTGCGCAGCAGGGCGGCGAACATCTCCTTTACCCCGGCTGTCTCCATCTCGGTCTGGGAGTTCTCCTTAAAAAAGGCACAGCACAAAATCTCCGCCGCCACGAACAGCACCGACACGATGAGGGCAACCCGGCCAAAGCCTGCCCGCTCGCTGTCGCCCCCCAGTACCCCCACCAGCGCGACAGTGAACATGGCGATAAGGGCGCTGCCCACCCCCGCGCAGGTGCGGCCCACCACGGACAGGTTTTCCCGGTCCGCCGGGGTCTTGGTGACAGCGGGGATCATGGACCAGTAGGGAATGTCCATCATGGTATAGGTGACGCCCCAGAGGATATATGCCACGGCGAAATAGGCCATCAGTCCCGCGCCTTCGGCGTGGGGGGCGTTGAACAGCGCGTAGAGCACCACCGCGTTAAGTATGGTGCCGCTGAGCAGCCAGGGGCGGAACCGGCCCCAGCGGCTTTTCGTTTTTGCCACCAGTACCCCCATAAAGGGGTCGTTGAGGGCGTCGAACACCCGTGCTGCCATCAAAATCAGCCCCACGAAGGTGGCGCTGAGGCCCAGCACGTCCTGATAGAAGTACATCACATAGGATGCGGACAGGGCATACACCATGTCCTTGCCCACGGCGCCGATGCCGAAGGCGGCCTTTTGCTTCAAGGTCAGTTCCATTTTTCCTCCCCCTTGGTCTTAATGGTGAAGTTGATCGTCACGTCTTCGGTCTGTTCCGTGTGGACGGTGAGGACGGCGGTCCCCGTAGTGCCCAGGCTGCGCACATAGGCGCCGCACATACCGCCCTCGGCCGTGACGGTGGCGGGGCCTGCCAGCTCTGCGTTCCCGGACAGGGCGAAGGACACGGGAAGCTGGGCATAGGGGGCCGGGTTCCCGTTCCCATCCAGAATACGGACCCGGATCGCGGCCATGTCGTAGCTGGCCCCCTCGGTGAGGGAGGTATGGCTGACCTTTACCTCCAAATGGAGCTTCGCCGAGGGGCGGCAGGTGACGCTGGCCACGGTTTTGCCATCCTTGATCCCGTCGAAGCGCCAGACGGTGGCTTCGCCGCCCCAATTGGCTACATACTTGCCGTACAGATCCACGCCGTCCTGGAATTTCATGCCGTACCGGGCCATGCACCAGGCCATTTTCGCTTTATAGGACACTGGCAGACCGGCCAGCCCATACTTCCCAGCCGCCAGCAGGCACTTCCGCAGGAGCTTGGCCTTCTCCGGCGGAAAACCCTCCTGAGTCTCCAGCAGCTCACCGATGGTGTCATCCACCACGAAGGGCGGGTGGGGCAGAGAAGATGTTCGGTTTTGGCACAGACGGGTGACAAAGACCCCGTTTTTATACAGCGCCACCTCGTCCGCGTTGGAAAACACGTACACACGCCCCATCCGCCCCGCCGGGTAATCGCCGATGTCCATGGAGGAACCTACCGTCAGCACAGGGGCCCCCTCTCCCTGGCTGGCATAGGCCGCCGCGGCCAGCTTTGGGTTCCGAAAGGCGTCCATCACCCCGTGATAGCAGATCCGGTCGCCGGAGCCAAAGTCCTTGTGGGTGGGATAGTCGAACATACACCAGCCAAAGCACCCTGCGTGTTCCTTCCACGCCGCATCCTGCACCCGGAGGTGGCGCAGGGCCTGCTCCTGCCGCCGTGCCCAGGTGTCGAAGGGCTTGGTGGGGAACATATGGCCGTTGCACTCCGAGATGAGGAGGGCCTTGCCCATATCCGATGTAACCTCTTTTTTGGGCTTGGCCCCGGGGGTCCTGCCGTTATGTGAGAAATCGTTGTAGGCGTATACATCTTCCAGCAGACTGCTTTTTTCCAGGTAGCGCACGCCTGAGGTTTGACGGCTGGAATCCAGCTCATGGGTGATGGCGTTGGTGCGGGCGTAGAATTCGTCATCGTCCAGGCTCTCGTTGATACGCACACCCCACAGTATGATGGACGGGTGGTTCCTGTATTGTAAAACCATTTCCCGGACGTTCTGGCAGGCCTGATCTTTCCATGCCCCGTTTCCGATGTGCTGCCAGCCGGGGATCTCGGTGAACACCAGAAGCCCCAGCCGGTCACATTCGTCGATAAAATACTGGCTCTGGGGATAGTGGCTGGTGCGCACGGCATTGCAGCCAAGCTCCTCCTTCAAAATGCGGGCATCCTCCCGCTGAAGGGCTTCCGGGGCGGCATAGCCGATGTAGGGGTAGCTCTGATGGCGGTTCAGGCCGCGGAGGAAGGTTTTTTTGCCGTTGAGGTAGAAGCCGTCCGCTTTGAACTGCGCGGTGCGGAAGCCGAAAGCGGCCTCCTGCCGATCCAGCTCCATTCCGTCCGGGGCCAGGAGGCGGGCCTCACAGCGGTAAAGATCGGGCCGCGCCGTGTCCCAGGGTTTGGCGTCCGGAACATTGGCCTTTCCCGGCGCGCCGGTCCACACGGTTTTCCCCGCGCTGTCCAAAATGGAGACCTCCAGCTTTGCCCCATCGGGCGCGCCGTCGGTGGCCACCTTGACATTTGCCGTGGTCAACGTGGGTGTGGTAACATAAATGTCAGTGATGTATCCGTTTTCCCGCACATCCAGCCATGCCTCCCGGTACAGCCCGCCATAGGTGAGGTAGTCCACCACAAAACCAAAAGGCGGGATGGATGGGTTTTCGCTGGTATCCAGCTTCACAGCCAGCAAGTTGGACCGGCCCGGCTCCACCAGCTTTGTCACTTCTACCCGGAAGGCGGTGTAGCCACAGCGGTGAGTGGCCGCTTCCACGCCGTTGACGTAGACCGTAGCAATGTGGGCCGCGCCGTCCAGTTGAAGGAACAGCCGCTTGCCCGCCAGTCCGGCGGGGACGTCCAGCGTCCGGCGGTAACCGCACAACATCTGATAGTCCTCCGAATCGATGCAGTGCAGGGGCAGCTCCTTACAGGTGTGGGGCAGGCGGACAGCTCGGGCTTCGCCGCCCCCGGTCGGAAATTCGTCGCTCCACTGGGGCGTAAACTCCCAGCCGTCGCACAAACTATACCTCATCGTTTCTCCTCCTGATCCCGTTCATAATGATGTCCATCATAGCGGCCAGGGTGTCCGCGTAGCTGGCTCCGTTTTCGCCGTTTACAAGAAAGCCTTCGATGGACGCGGTGACCATCTGCCGCAGTACCGGGATAGACACTTGGCGGATGCAGCCCTTCCCCACCCCTTCCTCCAGCAGGGCGATGGTTGGCTCCCAGTTGGTTTCCAGGTGCTCCCGCACCCGGCGGGCCACGGCGGGGTATTTTTCGTCCAGCTCCCCCAAAAGCCGAAGGTCCAAGGCTTGGTACTGCTCCGGCAGAGCGATCATGACCGACCTGATCCGCTCCTCAATGGGGCCGGAGGTGGCGATCAGCGACCGCTTTTCCTGATGGATGCGGTCGAACAGATCGTCTACCATGTCCAGCAGAAGCGCCTCTTTGGATGGGTAAAGCGTGTAAATGGTTTTTTTGCTGATGTGCAAAGCATCGGCCACCTCCTGCAAGGTAAACCACAGGCCCTTCGCCTGAAACAGTGCGGTGGCCGCGCCGATCATGCGCTCGCGCAGTTCCATAGCGAATCCCTCCTCCCTTCGGAAACCAGACTGTTTATATCGGTTTCCATTGTAGCACAGGAAACCAAAATGATTCAAGCGGTTTCGTAATGTTCT
>CAJTTS010000164.1 GCA_910579155.1 uncultured Oscillospiraceae bacterium
AGACCTACAAGAGCCACGCCGCCACCATTCGCCGCTGGGCCAAGGAGGACAGGCGCAAGGGCAAGGGCGGCATATCTGATTATTTGTGCAAGGAGGGCGAGAGCCTATGAATGATTTTGACAGCATTATCAAGCGTATGACCGTGACCCGGCTGGAACCGGGGGACTACACCGGCGAGGACGGGCTTTTGTACTGCGGCAAGTGCCGTACCCCGAAACAGTTTCGCATGGACGCACCGCCGCTGGAGGGCCGTTTGCTGCCCCACCCCTGCCGCTGTGAGCAGGAGCGCCTTGACCGGGAGGCGGCGGAGCAGGAGGCCCGCCGTCACCGTCAGGCTGTGGCCGATCTGAAACGCCGGGGCTTTACCGACCCGGCTATGCGGGGGTGGACGTTCGCCAACGACAACGGCAAATGCCAGCAGATGAAACACGCCCGTTTCTATGTTGAGAACTGGCTGACCATGCAAGCGGAGAACATTGGCTATCTGCTGTGGGGAGGCGTGGGAACCGGCAAAAGCTACTTCGCCGGTTGCGTCGCCAATGCCCTGATGGAGCAGGAGGTAGCCGTCCGCATGACCAACTTTGCCCTGATACTGAACGATTTGACTGCCAGCTTCGAGGGCCGCAACGAGTACATAACCCGCCTCTGCCGCGCCCCGCTGCTGATACTGGATGACTTCGGCATGGAGTGCGGGACGGAGTACAGTTTAGAACAGGTCTACAATGTGATTGACAGCCGCTACCGCAGCCGCAGGCCGCTGATCGTCACCACCAATCTGTCCCTCCAGGACTTGCAGCACCCCCAGGACACCGCCCATGCCCGTATCTATGACCGCCTGTTGGAGATGTGCGCCCCTATCCGCTTTTCGGGCGAAAACTTCCGCAGGGCTACGGCACAGGACAAGCTGGCACGTCTGAAAAATCTGATGGACTGAAAGGAGCCGCCTATGGCAAATAAACTTCCCAACGCTACCGCAGGCATGACCTTCCCCCGCCCCAAGCCGGACACCCCGCCCTCTATGGTAAAGAAAATCGGCAAAACCACCTACCTTGTATGGGCGCATTTCAGCGAAACCAGCACTGAAACGATGGAGGACAAAATCAAGCGTATGCTCCGCGAGGAAGTCCGCCGGATGATGGCTGACGAGTAAGCGGCGCATGAGCAGGCCGGGAGCCATTTGGCCCCCGGCTTTTGCTGTGTCGATTTTTTGAATATTCTGTGAACTGTATTAAAAAGTCCTTGACAACTCGTCACAGGCAAGACCTCAAAGTCCATTTTGGTGTCCACTGCCGTCCGGCTGGCCCCTTTCAACTTACCCCAGATCAAGGCCATCACAGACCACGACGAAATGGACCTCTATCCGCATGGAAACTGGGCTGCTGTCCGCCATCACCAAGGAGCGGGTTGGCGGGCCGTGGCAGGAGGAACTGACATCTGTTCTCCAAGAAGCGGAAAGCTACCGTTTTCTGCGCCTGATTACCGAGGAGGGCGCGGCGGTGTGGCCCCTGCTCCAACAGGAGAAAAAGGCGCTGCGGGAGGACGGGGAACTGGACAAGGACTGGCTGCGCCGCCTGCTGGCCGAAGCGGAGGAAATGTCCCGGCGCTATCCCCTCTATCTGAAAAAACAATCAGCAGCGGTGGCGGATTTTGGCGGCACCGCCCTGACCATCCTCCGATTGCAGGCCGACGGCCTGACCATCGGTCAGATCGCCCAAGAGCTGGGGTTAAAGCGCGATAACGTGAAATACCACATGAAAGAAAATTACCGAAAGCTGGAGGCATCCAATAAGATGGACGCTATGCTTACTGCCCGGAAGCTGGGCCTGCTTTGAGAAACCTACCTCAATTTGAGGTTCGTTTTTTCAAAAAGCTAATTTGCCTCAATTTGAGGTAAGATTTTTCGCAACGGCACAATCACGATGGAGGGGGGATCACCATGAACGCAGTTATATACACGCCGTCCGACGCGGAATACGAACTGTTTTCCCGCATACTGCGGGAGGAAGCGCCGGACGCGCAAATCGTCCGCGACCCGGACGACGGCCATTTTCACTGTGAATCGGAACAGGATTTTGTGGTGGTGAGCGTGGACGGCGCAAAGGGGATGGAGCTGGCCATCAAGCACCGGGAGATCAATTATAAAACAATGGTTGTCTGGACCACCAGCGACCGCTATTTTGCGGCAATGGCGATACGCTATCAGGTCTTTGAATTTCTGACCCGCCCCTTTGACGAGGCCGACTTCCGGGCGGCGGTCAAGCGGTTCCTGGCCGGGGATATCCACCCCCAATATAAACTGCCTGTTAAACCCGTCGGCATGGTTCCAGCTGAAACCCTCTAATTTCTATTTCCAAGGAGGATGTCCTATGAAACGCAGAATTTTGAGCATCATCACCGCTCTGGCCCTGTGCCTGAGCCTTTGTCCCACCTGGGCATTTGCGGCGGAGGCGGACCCCGCCCTCTGCCCTCACCACCCGGTACATACCGGGGAGTGCGGCTATGCCGCCCCCACCGAGGGCCACGACTGCGGCCATGAGCATAGAGAAGGGAGTTTTGAACGGAAAGGGCGGCGGCATCCTGGACCCCGGAGGGGAGGCCACCCGAGCCGAGACAGCACAGATGCTTAAAAACTTTATGGAAGCACAGTAAGCTCATGAAAGCGGGGCGATTGCCCCGCTTTCTTTATAACCAAATGCGCGAAGTTTGTAAAAAATTCCCGTATAAACGCACCTCAAAATGAGGTTAGTTTTTGCAGAGAGAAAGGCGGCGCTTGTGCGGTATCAAGTTCTAATGCTGAATATTCCGGCCAGTCTGTATCAGGCGGTCAAACACAGATTTGAGGGAATGGATATCAATTTCACTGCGGCCCTCACCACCCAGGACGCGGCGCTTCTGTGTGCCCGGCAGCAATTTCACCTTATCATGCTTAGGCTTAGCGACCGCGCCCCATACAGCGAATTTCTGATCGCTGTGCGGCGTGTCACATATGCGCCGGTCATTGTGCTTTTTGATATGTATAATACTGAAAATCTCTGCTGTGCGCTACAGTCCGGCGCAGATTTTTGTGCTGCTATCCAATGGCCTGTTGATCTGACGGCAGACCACATCCTGGCCCAATTCCGCCGTTATACAGCATACGGCATACTTGAACCCCGTAGCGAGGAAGATGACAATGGCGCGTTTCAGCGGGGGGACATATATATTGACCCCTCCCGCGCTGTTGTACGGGTAAAGGAGCGCAGCGTCAGGCTGCGGCGAAGGGAATTTTTGCTTCTGCACTATCTAATGAAAAATCCAAACGTTGCCCTGTCCGCAGAGAAAATCTGCAATAACGCCTGGGGGAATGAGGGATGCTACCCACAGGGAGTTTCCGGCCCCATAGCGATTTTGCGAAAAGCTATCGAGCCGGACCCGGCACATCCCATCTACATCAAGACCAAAAAAAACATACGGGTATCTCTTTACCGCGCACAATAGCGAAACTTGCGATATTTGTAGTGATTCTGTAGGGTTACTGTAGGGATTCTGTAGGGTTGGAGTTGTAGAATATCCCCATTCTAAATGAAGGGAGATATTCCGCATGAAGCACAAGGAACAAATGAAAAGGCCGGAAAAGAGCCGTTGCCCCGTTAAAAGGGCAGCGGCTTCTTTTTTTGGCAGGGTGAAAAATGGTGTTTCTGATAACCTTTTGTTGGAAAAACACTACTTTCGCCTGGACCTGGCTGATACCCCCTTTGCACTTGTAGTAACAGGTATAGGGAGAAAAAAGCACGGTGAGGGGGTGGGTGCATGAGCCTGGAAGAACACAAGGAACACGCCTTTGACGCATACTGTAGAAAACTGCTGAGAAACGAGGCAATCAACATCCGCATAGAGTATGCACAGCGCAGTAAGCGCGAAACCAATTTTTCGGCGTTGACCCGCAGCGAGCTGGCCCAGCTCCAATACACAGATCAGTATGCTCCAGGGCGGCGCACATTCCACATTCTTGACATGGCCGTAGAGGTCAAAGATCCGGAGCTGGGCAGGGCCTTAGCAATTCTCAGTGAGGGACAGCGTTCAATCATACTGTTGTCTTACTTATTGGGCATGACTGACCCCGAGATCGCACAGCAGTTGAATTTAAGCCGTTCCACTGTTCAGCTACGCCGGACAAGCATACTCAAAGAATTACGCAAGCTAATGGAGGGGTTTACCTATGAGCAATGACAAAAACCAGCTTTTGCCCTATGCCACCATTGCGGCGGCAACGGCAGGCAACACAGAGGCCATGCTCGCTGTGCGGGACCATTACCGCCCCTATATCAGATATCTGACCCGCCGCCCGTTCTTTGATGAATATGGCTCTTGCTATGTGTTTTCAGACGATACCATGGCTAAACAGTTGGAGGCCAAGCTGATGGTGGGGGTTCTGAAATTCTCCGCAGTTTGACCCTGATTCCGGGCCGGGGATCACCCCGGCCCGGTGAGAAAACCTACCTCAATTTGAGGTAAATTAACGCCGCCAACCGGCATAGACCCACCAGCGAATGGCGGGCCTATGTGGGCTGGCGACAGCCCACCATCGAACCTTGACAATCGAATGACCGTCCAAAGAGGATATGTACCTTCATGGAGTATGCCGTATGCGTACCGAGGGAGGACAATACGCCGCTGACAACCAGGGGTAGGAACGGCTTTGGAATGAGCGGCAATCATCTAACTGTGAGGTGATAACCACGAAAAAATGATGCTTTCTGCTTTAGAGACTTCACAGCCATGCCGGGACGGATGGCGATCCACGCTGTTCCGGCATGGCTGCTCCACATAAGAAAATCCTCATTTGAAATGGAGGCGATCACATGGCTGATGCCAAAAGGCAGCAGCCGCCAACGAAAATAGAGAGAACGATTGGCAGCACTACCTACATCGTAACTTCCCGATTCCAGGAAACAGGCAGCACCGCAGTTGATAAAATCAGGTGCCTTTTGGGTTCAAACACTAAGGCAAATATCATTTGTCAAAAATCATGATTTTTTGACAAAAAGGCGCATATTTGCTATAATAATAGTGTCGAAAGGAACCAATGAATCATTGCGGTGACTGCCGGAAACGGAGGTTATTATGGATAGGCAGTCTGATAAAATCACAGCGTTGTATTGTCGGATCGGTTGTCCCTTTGATGGCAGGGAAACCATTGCGGCCTATGCTCAAATTGACAGGCTTTCCGAGTATGCAAAAGAGCATGGCTTAAAGAATCCCAAGTTTTTTTGCGATTGGGGCTACAGCGGGCTCACATCTGAGCGGCCCGAATATCTGCGTATGCTCCATGAGGTGGTAAGCGGGAATGTGGCAGACCTTGTTGTGCTCAACCTTTCCCGTTTAGACCGTGACCCCGAAGATGCCTGGAAACTGATTGGGGACACATTTCCCCATTATGGCGTTGTATTCCACTCCATTCAAGACGGCGCAGATATTGGCGCAACCCTCAATAAGTTTTCGCTAATCAGGCAAGAGCTGGAGACGGCGTACCGCCAGAGCCGGGAAAGGGGGCGAAAATAATGCCCGCCGCCAGGAACTCGCTACAGCCCACTCCTGACAAGTGGGACGCTTTCTACTGCCGCCTGTCCCGTGACGATGACAATGAAGGGGATAGCAACAGCATCCAGCACCAAAAGCAGATTTTGGAGCGGTATGCCCGCGACCATGGCATTACACAGTTTCGCTACTATGTGGATGACGGCTACAGCGGGACAAACTTTGCTGGGGTGAGATAACGTAACCATTTTTGAATGGTACGCTATCTTGCCCCAGCATTTTGCTTTTGTCTCTAAATGACAACGCTTTTGACATCAGCGCCGATCTGCCTGAAATAAGAAACGCTTTCCGTG
>CAJTTS010000165.1 GCA_910579155.1 uncultured Oscillospiraceae bacterium
GCCTGCCGCGCAACTCTCTTTTTGGTAACTTCTGGTTAACTTAATGGCATTGCCCTGGCTGCCTGACATATTGGTCTGGGTTCTCCCCCATTTTCCGGATCATAGAATCCAGCATTTCCCGCAAAAGTTTTGGTGTATATTTCATGTGCGGCGTCCCCCCGAAAAGCAAGTTTACTTTTCAGGGCTTCGCCACACATTTTTTCTCTTTTGTCAACCCCTTTTTACATCTTTTTTGACTTTATTCTCTCCCTATTCTCAACTTAATGACATTAGTGTATTCATCGCTCCACCCCCTATGCTTCCGCAACCGTGGAAAAGGCCGGGCCGTTCAGAAAGTCACGGATCATCCTCTTTAACCGCTCTGTGGACTGGTATGCCCGACAGAACGAGAATTGCTGGGAGTATCCGTCGATCTCCTCCATGGCCGCTTTCACCTCCACAGCGGTATCGCTTGGCTTGGCAGCGGTAAAGTCCAGCCGGTCGGGGGCGATCCGGTGATTCTGGATGGCATAGTTGACACGGTTCGCGCAATGGCAGGTTCCCTCTCCATACTCACCGCAGTATTCGGAGAGAAAATCAGCCATCTTTTTCCGCACTCTGGAAAGCCGCTGGCGATAGGCTTCTGGAGAGATGCCCAGGATGTCCCCGGCGATCCGGCTGTCAACACGGAACATCGTTCCCAGAATGAAGATGCAGCGGCTCTCCGGGTCCAGGCACTGGAGCATGACGTTCGTACAGGACAGCTTCAGCTCTTCGGCCAAGATTGCCTTTTCTACATTTTGGGTCAGGTCGGGCACATCCTGAATCCTTCCGCTGCGGATGTCATCTCCGTAGAACTCAAAGCTCAGAGGGAATTGGGCGAACATATGCTTCTTGTAGTCTTTGAGATGGTTCACCGCAATACGGAAGACCCAGGTGGTGAAGGTGCTCTCCCCTTTGAAGGAGGAGAGGTGGGTCATTACCTTCAGAAGAATGTCCTGAGACGCATCCTCCGCGTCATGAAATGTGCCCAGCATCCGCAGGGACAGGTTGAACACCAGATCCTGCACACCGGCCAGCACCGTCTCCAGCGCGGCCTTATCCCCGGCGGTAGCCTGTCCAATCAGTTCAGACAGCTCTTGATTTTCTTTTGTGCTCATAAAAACACCTCCTGAAGAGATTAGACTGGCACAAACTGGATTTGTGACAAGAAACTCAAACTTTTTTTGTGGATGTATTTATGATGACAGTATAAAGGAGTATCAAGATTTTCACAACATCTTTTTCCCTCAAAAAATATTGGACACTCGTGCAGAAAACACTGTCATATTCTCTTGTTTATAGTATGACAGCAAAAAAAGAGGTCGGCCTTCGCTGTTCACTGGTCAAGGTTGCGCCACTGGACACCCAATCAGCAGCCGCCGGGCCCCCAGGTAGCGCCCTTGCTGGTTCAGAAGGCTGATCACGGCCTCCTGCTGTAGGTCTGCCACATTTAACCGTCCGGGAGATTCCCGGCGGGGGCGTGATAGCCGGGGCCTGCCGCTTCCTGGGTGTGGTGGGTGTGCGCCGTGCCGTCCACGCAGTAGGGGCAGTCGCTGTCGTAATCATCCACGCTGTCGTCCCAGTTTGGCTCGTAGTTGGGTTCACCTGCGCTGTAGCCAGGGCCGGCCTCCGGCGGCCTGGCCCCCGCTGAGCTGATCCCGGACAGATCCAGCCCCTCCACGATGGCCCAGCGGACGAACCGGGAGACAAGCTCCTCCACCGCCCTATCCTGGGTGCCGTAGGCCTTCAGGCGGCAGCCCACGCCGTTGGCGATAAACTCCACCTCTCGGGATACGTCCATATAGACGCCCCGCTCCGTATCGCCGTAGGCTCCCGCGCTATTCACGCCGCTGACCTCTACGCCCCATACATTGGTGATGGTGCGCTGTTCCCCCATCGCCACACAGCAGGTAGGGGGCATATGGTTGGGGGACAGCTCCAGGCTGAACGCGGTGTCCGCATTCTCCCCCCAGAGGCTCATCATCCACACCGTGCCGTCGGCCTCAAAACCCACGGTGCCGCTAAATCTACATTCACCCCAGTTCAAATGGGCTGTGAGCGCGTCCTCGCCTCCCACCAGTGCCAGCGCGTCATCCCTGGTGGCAGCCCGCAGCCCTCCGTCCGGCGGGGCCAGGGAGTAATCCGTCCCGACGCCGGACGGTGGACCGTACTCAATATAGGGCAGGACGAAGTAGGAGGTGACCTCTCCATCTGAAATTTCGTATCCATCGATGGTTTTCATCCCCGGCTCGATTTCATCCCCAGGCTCCACAATGGCGATGTCGGGGATGGCGGACTCCTCGATATCGGCGATTTCCGGCACTATTTCGGCATTGGGGCGGAAGTTGTCCGCCAACGCGTCCCAGCCGCCATGGCCCAGACCCCAGGCCCCCACGCCGCACACCAGCACCAGCGCCGCCGCGATTCCACCGTACTTTTTCCATGCTGTGGGGCGCTTCTGCGGCGGCTCCAAATCCAGCAGCCGCTGGTGGAGGGTGTCGGAAACCTGTCGCTCGTCCATATACTCAAAGTATTTTTTCATATCAATTCTCCTTTTCATCATCGGTCAGGTAACGTCTTAATGCCTCCCGGGCGCGGCTGAGGTGGGATCGCACCGTGCCGGGCCGCTGGCCTAAAATCATCCCGATCTCCTCTGAGGTGTAGCCCTCGTAGTAGTGCAGGTGTACCGCCGAACGCTGGTTGGCGGGCAGGGCCAGGATGGCCTCCATCAGCTCCTGACTGTCCCCGTCCGGGGCCGGGTACACGTCCAGCAGCTCCACCGCCGGGTGGCGCTTGCGGGTGCGCAGGGTGCTCTTGCAGCGGTTGGCCGTCACCTTCAGCAGCCACGCCTTTTCGTGCTCCCCGTCCCGCAGCTCCGGGCGTTTTTCCAGATAGCGCAGGTAGGCGTCCTGCACTGCGTCCTCCGCCTCCTGCACATCGCCCAGAATGGCCAGCGCCGTGCGGAACAGGGTGTTTTCATACTTGTTTACCAATTCTTCCAACCGGTTGGAGTGGCTCACTGTTCCACCTCCTTTCGTTGTCGCAAAACCTGAAGGACGGCTTTGCGGGGCCCCTTCTGTCTATAACACGCCCCAGCGGGGCGGATTGTTGCACCGGGGAGAAATTTTTTACTCTGGTCAATTCCCGCAACATATGATATACTAAAATCCATCAGCTCGGCAACCAAGGGAAAAGGAGAGCCCAACTATGGAAAACGAACTGCGCTTAGCAGTCCTTATCGACGCGGACAACGCCCCCCGCACCGCCCTGCGGGAGATCATGGCGGAGGTGGCGGTATACGGCGCGGCCACCATCAAGCGCATCTACGGCGACTGGACGGCCCCCAACATGGGCGGCTGGAAGCCTCTGCTGCTGGAGCACGCCATCACCCCATTCCAGCAGTACAGCTACACCACCGGGAAAAACGCTACCGACTCGGCTATGATTATCGACGCTATGGACATTTTGTATTCCGGCAACTGCGGCGGCTTTGTGCTGGTGAGCAGCGACAGTGATTTCACCCGTCTGGCCACCCGTCTGCGGGAGGCCGGGATGAAGGTGTACGGCATGGGGGAGAAAAAAACGCCCAAGCCCTTCATTGTGGCCTGCGACAAGTTTGTCTACATCGAATCCCTGAAGGCCGCCGAGCAGGAAGCCCCCGCTCCGGCGGGCAAGGCAAAGAAAAAGGCCCCCGCCCCTGCGGAAAGCCCCGCTCTGTCTGTCAAAGAGCTTATCGCCCAGTCGGTGGAGGATCTGGCGGACGAGGACGGCTACGCCTACCTGGGCGATTTGGGCACGCTGCTGATCAAAAAGCAGCCGGACTTTGACGCCCGGAATTACGGCTATGCCAAGCTGTCCCGGTTTATCGCCGCCCTGGACGGCTTTGAGATCGATGAACGGCATAACGCCAAATATCAGGGCACCCAGGTGTTCGTGCGCAACAAAAAATGAGGAAACGGGCCGCTGCGGTTTTGCAGCGGCCCGTCCGTTTTATTGCTCAAAGCGTTTCATGATAGCGTCCTCCAGCTTATCGCCGTATTTCATAGCCAGCAGAAATACGGCCAGCCCGGCGGCGCCCAGCAGCGCCATGCCCCACAGGGGGATGGACACCGTGGCACTGCCCACCATACAGGCCACCAGCAGCCCCCAGGGCCGGGCCGCGATCACCAGCAGGAAAAACCGTTTGAAGGAGATGTCCGTCAGCCCCGCCAGGATGCACAGCAGGTCATCGGGGAAGAAGGGGAACAGGAAGGCCAGCAGCAGGAATACGTCCCGCTTGCGGCGGATCACGTCCAGGTAGCGATCGGACAGCTTTTCGCTGACGAATTGCCCGGCGAATTTCTGCCCCAGCAGCCGGGCCAGCATAAACACGATGGCGGAACCTGCCGCCACCGCCCCCCAGGTGAGCAGGAAGGACGGCCACAGCCCGAACAGGAACGCCCCCGCCGCGGCGGTGATGTTGCTGGGGATGGGGGCGATGACCACGGAGATCAGCTGGATGCCGAAATAAGCCAGGTGCGACCAGGGGGTGCAGCGGCTGATGTACTCCCCCAGCGCCTCCGGCGAGCGGGCCGCCTGGAAGAACCCGGTGGCGTACAGCGCCCAGGCGCTGCCGGCTAAAATGGCGATGGTTATCACCCAAAGGAGGATTTTGATTCTCTTGCTCTCCATAACGTTTCCCTGCTTTCCGATGCGGGTTTTTGTCTGTTCCCTATATTATACCAGGACGCGGGAAAGCACAACAAAGGTTCTCCTAAAAAATTATGAAGAATTGTTTAGGATTGGACGGAAACGAAAGCCCCCCGGAGCAATGCTCCGGGGGGCTTCTATGGCGATTTTAGTCGGTCACGTAGGGCAGCAGGGCCACATGACGGGCGCGCTTGATGGCGTCGGTCAGCTGGCGCTGGTGCATGGCGCAGGTGCCGGTGGTGCGGCGGGGCAGGATCTTGGACCGCTCGGACAAATAGCGCTTGAGCTTCTGGGCGTCCTTGTAGTCGATCTGTTCCACCTTGTCCACGCAGAACGCGCACACCTTGCGGCGCTTGCGGTTGCCGCGGGGCTTCGCATTATCCATAGCCATAATTGGCAGACCTCCTTTATGTGAGATAAGCCCTTCCTTCGCTTAGAAGGGCAGATCGCCGTCGTCGTCGGCCAGCTCCGAGAACTGGTCGCCCCCCGACGGGATGCCGTAATCGGCAGCGGGGGCTGGGGCCGCGGGACGGCTGGGTTGGCCGCCGTAGCCGCCGCCGTAATTCCCGCCATAGCTGCCGCCCCGATCCCCGGAGTAGCTGCTGTCGCCGTCCCGCTTGGAGTCGCCGAAATAGACGTTGTCCGCCACCACCTCGGCGGAGCGGCGCTTGTTGCCCTCCTTGTCGGTCCAGTCGCGGATTTGCAGACGGCCCTCCACCACGGCCATACGGCCCCGGGTGAAGTAGCGGGAAACGAACTCGCCGGTACCGCGCCAGGCCACCACGTCGATCCAGTCGGTGGCCCGCTCGCCGGTGGTCTTGTCCCGGAAATCCCGGTCAACCGCCAGGGTAAAGGTGGACACCGGGGTACCGGTCTGGGTATGGCGCAGTTCCGGGTCACGGGCCAGACGGCCCATGATTACAATGTGATTGAGCATTTTGTGCTCCCCCTTCAGTCTTCCTTGCTGACGATGATGGAGCGCATGACGCTGACGTTGATGCGCATGAGACGATCCAGCTCAGCGGGGAACGCGGGGTCGGCGGAGAAAGTCATCAGGACGTAGTAGCCCTCTTCCAGATCGTTGATGGGGTAGGCCAGACGGCGCTTGCCCCACTCGTCCACCTCG
>CAJTTS010000166.1 GCA_910579155.1 uncultured Oscillospiraceae bacterium
AGTATGCTGCTGTTTGTGGTCATCATCCTGTTCTCCATCCTGACCAACCGCAGCCTTCGGGAGGATTGAGCCATGACAAGAAAAGGAAAGAATACCGTCAGACTGGCACTGCTGAACACGGCCTTCATCCTACTGTGCCTGGTGACCCTGGTTCCGGTACTGTACGCCCTGTCCATCTCCTTCAGCGGCCAGGGGGCGGCGCTGTCCGGGGACCTGTCCTTCCTGCCCCATGACCCCACTCTGGAGAACTACAGATCCATCCTGTTTGAGAAGCCGTTCCTGCTGTGGCTGAAGAACTCCCTGCTTCTCAGCGCCGGTACCATCGCCCTTTCCATGCTGTGCGCGGTGCCCGCCGCCTACGCCGCCTCCCGGTGGCGGTTCGCCGGCCGGCGGGGGATGCTCCGGGTGCTGCTGGTCCTCAACGCTTTCCCCCAGGTGCTGTCCATGTTCGCCCTGTTCCGGGTACTGCGGCTGACCAACACCCTCAACACCCACAGTGGGCTGGTGATCATCTATGCCGGGTCCATGTGCGTGTTCGCCATCTGGAACATGAAGGGCTATTTCGACACCATACCCAGGGAGATTGAGGAGGCGTCCAAGATCGACGGCGCCAGCGACTTCCAGATGATCCTACGCATCGTCCTGCCCCTGGCCCGGCCCGCTATCATCGTCACATGCGTCATGGTTCTGATTACCGTGTGGAACGAGTACCTGTTTGCCACCACCTTCCTGCTGGACAGCCAATCCTACTCCCTGGCGGGCGGGCTGTACCAGCTCCAGTCCAACGACTACAGCCGGAACTGGTCGGTGTTCACTGCCGCGTCCATGCTGGCCTCCCTGCCGCTGCTGCTGATTTTCTTCAAAATCCAGAAGTACATGGTGTCCGGCCTTACCGCCGGGGGCGTGAAGGAATGACCGCTTTTTTATGGAAAGGAAATGCCTATGATTACACGTCAGGCGGTGACCCATATTCCGTTGTCTCAGTACGCCTTTGCCAACAGCGAACGATCGCTCACCATCCGCCTGCGCTGTGCGGCGGGAGAGCTGAAGCAGTGCGTCCTCTGGTACGGCGACCGGGTACAGCCGGACGACCCTATCCGCTTTACACCATTGAAGATGGAACGAAGCGCCCACGAGCTGGATTTTGACTACTACGAAATCACCTTTGACAGCCTCTATACCCGGATGTGCTACTACTTTGAACTCAATGACGGGAACGAAGCGCTGTACTTATATGCCGATATCTTCTCCTCTCAGCTTCCGCTGGAGCGCAGCGAATTTTATCAATACCCTTTCATCCGTCGGGAGGAGATTTCCACGGTTCCTGAATGGTTGAAGCACGCCGTGGTATATAACATTTTCCCGGACAGCTTCGCATCGGGAAGGCGCGGCATCCAAGGTGTTCCCTCCGAAACGGCGTGGGGAAACGGCCTAACCCTGAAATCCCGGCTGGGGGGCACCGTCCGGGGGATTACGGAAAACCTGGACTACATCGCGGGGTTGGGCTTCAACTGCATCTACCTCAATCCCATTTTCACCGCCGGGGAGTACCACAAATATGACCTGCTGGACTATTTCCACATTTCGCCTGATTTAGGTACCGATGAGGATTTTCGGGAACTGGTGGGCCAAGCGCACAGCGTCGGACTGCGTGTGATCATTGACGGGGTGTTTAACCATTGCAGCTGGCGCTTTTTTGCGTTTGATGATGTTGTACACAACGGGGAGTCATCCCGCTATAAGGACTGGTTCTACGACCTGACCTTCCCGGTGGTCCGTCCACCCGAGGGGACCGCACCCGGCTACGCCAGCTTCGCCTACGAGCCCAAGATGCCCAAGCTCAACACCTCCAATCCGGAGGTGCGGAACTACTTCATGGAGGTCTGTGCCCACTGGATCAGGGAATACCATGTGGATGGCTGGCGGCTGGATGTGGCCAACGAGGTGGACCGGGAGTTCTGGCGCACGTTCAAGCACACAGCCCGGACCATCGACCCGGACAGCGTAATGATCGGCGAGATCTGGGAGAATGCTGAAAGCTGGCTGCGGGGAGACATGTTCGACTCTGCCATGAACTATGACTTCCGCAAGCACTGCCGGGACTTCTTTGCCCGGGGCGCCATTGACGCCGCCCAGTTCAGCGCCCGGATTGCCCAAATGCTCCACCGCTACCCCACCGGAATTACACAGGGCCAGCTCAACCTGCTGGACAGCCATGACGTCAGCCGGTTCCTGTCCCTGTGCGGCAACGATTTTCGCCGCTTGCGGCTGGCCGAAGTGTTCCTGTTCACCGCCCCCGGCGCCCCCTGCGTGTTCTATGGGGACGAGCTGGGGATGACCGGCGTATCGGAACCAGACTACCGCAGCGCGATGCCCTGGGACATTCCGCCTGAGGATCTGCGGCCACTGTTCCGCAACCTCATTGCCTTGCGGAACAAAAATGACACACTTGCTCTGGGCACGTTCCGCTCGGTCTGCGCGAAGGGCAGCCTATATATCTACCGGCGCGAGCGGGAGGGCAAGACGGTCACTGTGGCTCTAAACGCGGGGCCGGCAGAAGCCAAGCTGCCGCTCCTCAACACACCGGACTCCACACCCATCCTCCGCTGGATGTATAGGCATGGTGTACTTGGGCCATTCGGTTGTGCAGTATGGAGTGAGGGGAATTAAAAACAGTCTAACCCAATATCCTAGTCTTTCCACAGACATAGGCGTGGTGCATATCCAAGCTGATATGCACCACGCCTGCTTTCAGCGCTTGAGCTTTCCGGGTCTTATCGGTCCATGCATTCTCTATCTGGGCGAGCAAACAGTCCGCCCCTCATATTTATCCAGTAAAAAGCTAATGCGATACCTTGCACTTCTCATAGTGAGGTTGTATTCTACAAGGGAAAATCCGATATGGCGATCTGCCAAATCTAATCTCGGACTACTCAAGAGGAGAAATTCTATGGATACAATGATGACAGTTAATGGTGTGGAATATACCGTACACAAACTGCTTGGCAAAGGAAAGGGCGGCTACTCCTATCTGGTGACAAATGGGGAGCGTCAGTATGTATGGAAACAGATTCACCATGAACTCTGCGATTACTACCAGTTTGGAGACAAATTGGACTCAGAAATACGGGACTATGCCCGATTGCAGGCAATCGGCATTCCTCTGCCGGAGCTGATTGCCTGTGATAGAGCGCAGGAGCGCATTTTGAAAGAATTCATTGACGGTGAGACGGTCTATTCTCTGCTTCTGCAGAATTCCTTACCAGAATCCTGTCTGGATCAAGTACGGGCCATTTGTGCCATTCTTTACCCAGCCAATATAAACATAGATTACTTTCCAACTAACTTTGTGCTTCAGGATGGCCGGTTGTACTACATTGATTATGAGTGCAACGATTACATGGAGCAATGGGATTTTGAACACTGGGGCATAAGATACTGGTCCAGGACGCCTGAGTTTTTGCAGTATGCAAAGGAAGTATCAACCTGAATGCCCTACAACCTCAACCTTGGCAACTGAATTGAGGGTAGTTTATATGTCTGCCGCCATGAATTGGATATGTAGTGTGGACATAAAACCATACAGTCTCCAAACAGCCGACAATATGTGCGTGGCGCAGTTCATTCATATCTGCGCCACGCATTTGCTTTATTTCAGCCAGTCGATCCAAAATTTTTCTGCCATACTCCAACTTGAAACCCTTTACCGCAATAAAAATCCTGTCTATCCAAAAGCAATTTGCTGATAATAGAAAAAAGGCCTTGCTCATGACGCAGCGTCATGAGTTATACTACCCGCAGGAGGTGTCTTGGACGTGGAGAAATACAGGGCAATTCCACAAGGCTATATGACTGCAGGCGCAGTCGCAAAGAAAATGGGGGTGACAGTCCGAACTTTACAACACTACGATAAAGAAGGTCTACTTTCACCATCGGCTATGAGCGAGGGAGGCCGCAGGCTTTATACGGACAAAGACATTATTAAGCTCCACCAGATCCTATCTTTGAAGCATTTGGGCTTCTCCCTGGATGACATCCGGGATCGATTGATTCCGCTGGATAATCCAACTGACGTTGCACAGATTCTTTCAGAGCAAGCCGCTATTGTCCGGGAAAAGATTGCAAGTTTGACAGAATCGCTCTCGAAAATAGAGGCCCTGAAAGCCGAGGTGCTGGAAATGCAATCCGTTGATTTCAAGAAATATGCGGACATTATTATCAATCTGGAAATGAAGAACAGCTTTTACTGGTTGATCAAACATTTTGACGGTGAAACGCTGGACCACATCCGTAGCCGGTTTGACAAGGAAAGCGGCAATGTTTTTCTGCAAAAATTTCTGCGTCTGCAAGACGAGGCGATTCAGCTTCAGGAAGCTGGCATCTCAGCAGAAAGCCAGAGAGGATTACAATTTGCAAAAGCCTACTGGGACTTGATCATGGAGTTCACTGGCGGGGATGCCGCTATGCTCCCCAAACTCATGCAAATGGGACAAAGCGATGAATTTGGCCAGGAATGGACGCAGAAGCAAGCCAAAGTAAATACGTTTGTTGAACCGGCGTTGAACGCTTATTTTTCAATCTTGGGGATAGACCCATTTCAGGAGGCGGGCACATGACAAACGCAATCCAGGTGAACGGATTACGAAAAAGCTACGGAGCAAAGGAGGTATTAAAAGGAATTGACCTGTGTGTGCGCCGGGGAGATATTTTCGCCCTGTTAGGCGTAAACGGCGCGGGAAAAACGACAACGCTCGAATGTATCGAGGGATTGAGAAAATACGATGGCGGCAGCATATCCGTAAACGGCAGCATCGGGATTCATCTGCAATCGGCAGCATTGCCCGCACACATCAAAGGATTGGAAGCCGTGCGTCTTTTCTCAAAATGGAATCGAACAAACGCAGATGCCTCTATGCTGACGGCGCTTGGTACGGACAGCATAGCCAATCAGCAATATCAGGAAATGTCCACCGGACAAAAACGGCGGCTCCATCTGGCGCTGGCACTGATCCGCAACCCGGATATTGTATTTCTTGACGAACCAACTGCCGGACTTGACGTGGAAGGCCGGATTTCTCTCCATGAATATATCCGCAACTTGAAAGGCCAGGGAAAGACCATTCTTTTAGCCAGCCATGACATGGCCGAGGTAGAAAGTCTATGTGACAGCATCGCAATCCTGAAGGACGGAGAGATTGCTTTTCAAGGAACCGTCATGGAGCTGACCGAGAAAATTGGAAAACATTATAACATCCATATCCAAACAGACAAGGGCACAGAGCATTATGAATCCGATGACATCGGAAACAGCCTGCTGGCAATCCTTAAACATTATCAGGAAAAGAATACGATGATTCAAGACATTCAGGTGGATCGTGGCTCACTGGAGCAGCATTTCCTGAAAATTGCGAAAGGAGAATAGGCGATGAACGGATTCTTATATGGATTTGTCCTACAGTGGAAACTGGACTTGCGCAGCCGAACCATGCTGATTACCTGCTATGCCGTTCCGCTCCTGTTCTTCGCGGTCATGGGAGGGATTTTTACATCTGTCATGCCGGAGAGCAAAGAAACCCTGATCCAGTCCATGACGGTATTCGCGGTTACCATGGGTGCGCTGATTGGATTGCCGCCCTCTCTTGCGGAAATATACAGGAGCGATGTGAAAAACGCCTATCAGGCAAACGGCGTGCCGCTGTCATTGGGGCTGATTTTAACAAATCTTTCGGCGTTTTTTCATCTGCTCGTAATGAGTTTCATTCTTTATGTGATTGCACCGATTGCTTTTGATGTAAAGATTCCAGAG
>CAJTTS010000167.1 GCA_910579155.1 uncultured Oscillospiraceae bacterium
TATCTGCTGGCCCGTGGGGCTGTCGGCGGGACCGGGGCCATGTTCCTCATGCTGGGGATCATGCTCCCGGCTTTCCTCATGGCGATGTACGAGAAGGACGGCCTGCCCTTTGAGAAGGTGGTGCGGAATATCATCCGCGCCCGCTTCCTCCGCCCCGGCCCCAGGCCCTATCGGACGCAAAACATCTATTCTGTCTTTACGGGAAAGGAGGTGTCCGTTTCTGAACATACGGACCAAAAGCGCCGGGCCCGCAAGGGCCGGTAGGCGCTCCCTCTCCGCGCAGCAGACCATCCCCTATGTGGAGATGCTGAAAGACGGCATTTGCCGGGTACGGGAGGGCTTCTACACCAAGACCATCGCCTATGAGGACATCAACTACTCCGTGGCCTCCAGCGAGGACCAGTCCGCCATCTTCGACGGCTGGTGCGGCTTCCTCAACTACTTTGACAGCGCCTTGCCCTTCCAGCTCTCCTTCATCAACCACCGCTCCAGGGGCGGCAGCCGGTACAAGGTCAATATCCCCATGGCCCACGACGACTTTGACAGTATCCGGGGGGAATATGTGGATATGCTGAAACGGCAGATCGCCCGGAGCAACAACGGCATTGTCCGCTCCAAGTACATCACCTTCGGCGTCCCCGCCGACGGCCTGGAGACGGCCCGCCCCCGGCTGGAGCGTGTGTCCAGCGACATCATGGGCAACTTCAAGAAGCTGGGGGCCCATTCCCGCATCCTCAACGGGCGGGAGCGGCTGGAGGTGCTTCACGGCCAGATGCACCCCGGAGGCCGGGAGCCCTTCCGCTTCTCCTGGCCGGACATCGTGAAAACCGGCATGGGGACCAAGGACTTCATCGCCCCGGACAGCTTCGACTTCACCGCCTCCCGGACCTTCCGGCTGGGCCAGTCCTGGGGCGCGGCCTCCTACTTGCAGATCATGGCGTCGGAGTTGTCGGACAAGCTGCTGCTGGAGCTTCTGGAGCTGGACGCGGAAATGACCGTCACCCTCCACGTCCAGACGGTGGACCAGCTCAAGGCCATCAAAATGACAAAGGGCAAAATCTCCGACATCGACAAAATGAAGGTGGAGGAGCAGAAAAAGGCGGTCAGGGCCGGGTACGACATGGAGATACTGCCCCCGGACCTCATCACCTACTCCAAGGACGCGGCGGCCCTTCTGGCCGACCTCCAGTCCAGAAATGAAAGGATGTTCCTCCTGACGTTCACGGTGGTGAATATCGCCCCCACCCGGCAAAAGCTGGAGAACGACGTGTTCACCATCTCCGGCATCGCCCAAAAGTACAACTGCGCCTTGAAGCGGCTGGACTGGCAGCAGGAACAGGGCTTCACCTCCTCCCTGGTGCTGGGGGACAACGCCATCGAGATACAGCGGGGCATGACCACCAGCTCCACAGCGATTTTCATTCCCTTTATGACAAAGGAGCTGCGCATGGACGGGGCGGCCCTCTACTACGGCATGAACGCCCTTTCCAACAACGTCATTATGGCGGACCGCAAGCGTCTTAAAAACCCCAACGGCCTGTTCCTGGGCACTCCCGGCAGCGGCAAGAGCTTCGCCGCCAAGCGTGAGATCGTAAACGTGTTCCTCTCCCTCCCGGACGACGACATCATCATAGCAGACCCGGAGGGGGAATATTACCCCCTTGTGAACCGCCTGGGCGGGCAGGTGGTGCGGCTGTCGCCGTCGGCCACGGCGGGGACCTTCATCAACCCTATGGACATCAATCCCAACTACGCCGACGACGAGGACCCGCTTTCCCTGAAAAGCGATTTCATCCTCTCCCTGTGTGAGCTGATCGTGGGCGGGCGGAGCGGGCTGGCCCCGGTGGAAAAGACGGTGATCGACCGCTGCGTGCGGACCATCTACCGCCCCTATCTGGCGGACCCGGCCCCGGAGCGTATGCCCATCCTCCAGGACCTCTACGACGAGCTGCTGAAACAGTCCGAGCCGGAGGCCCGGCGGGTGGCGTCCGCCCTGGAGCTGTACTGCACCGGCTCCCTCAACCTGTTCAACCACCGAACCAACGTCCAGGTCAATTCCCGACTGCTGTGCTTCGACATCAAGGCCCTGGGGAAGATGCTGAAAAAGATCGGGCTTCTCATCCTCACCGACCAGATATGGGGCCGGGTGACGGAGAACCGGGACCGGCGGCGGGCCACCTGGGTGTATCAGGACGAGTTTCATGTGCTGCTGGCCGAGCCCCAGACGGCGGCGTACAGCGTGGAGATTTTCCGCCGCTTCCGTAAGTGGGGGGCCATCCCAAGCGGCATCACCCAAAACGTGAAAAGCCTGCTGGAGAGCAGCGAGATCGAGTCCATTTTCGGCAACTGCGATTTCCTCTATATGCTGTCCCAGGCCGCCGGAGATCAAAAGGTGCTGGCGAGCCACCTGGGGATCAGTCCCCACCAGCTTTCCTATGTCACCCATTCCGGCTCCGGCGAGGGGCTGCTTTTTTATGGGGATACCACCATCCCCTTTGTGGACCACTTCCCCCAGGACACCGAGCTTTACACCCTCCTGACCACCAAGCCGGAGGACAAGGCCAATGGGTAAGGCCCGGCCTGGCTCTGGACACCGTGTCCAGAGGTCTGGGTACAAGTCCAAGCTCCACCAGGAGAGCGAACGGGCCCGGCCCTCCGAACGGCTGCGGCAGGAGGGGAAGAAACGGAGCGCCCAGGGGCAGACGCGGGCGGAGCAGAGCGCGGTCAAGGCGGAAAAGGCCAAGCTGCGCATGGGCAAGGCCCAGGAGAAGCTGGCGGCCCAGGCCCCGGCCAAGCCTCCCGGCCCGGTGAAGCGCGGGGCCGGGGCCCTGGGCTGGAGCGTCCACGGCTTCATCCACGGCAAAATTTACGAGGTGGAGCATGAGAACGTGGGCATCGAAGGGGCCCACCATGCCGAGCTGGTGGGCGAGAGGGCGGGGCGGAAAGCGGCGCGGACGGCGCGGCAGGCCATCCGGGACCACCCGGCCAGGGCCGCCGCCCGCGCCGAGAGCCGGTATGTCAAGGCCACGGCGGAGCACCGCTTTCAAGTGGAACTGGAGAAGCACCCGGACCTGGGCAAAAATGCCCTGGCCCGTTTCGCCCAAAAGCAGCGCCAAAAGCGGCAGTACGCCAAGCAGGCCCAGGAGGCCGCCAAGCAGGGGGCCAGGGCCGCCGGAAAAGCCGCCTCCTCCACGGAGAAGCTGGCGGAAAAGGCGGTGGGCTTCGTCAAGAGGCATCCGGTTGGGGTGGTGATCGCCCTGGCCTGTGTTCTCCTCCTGTTCACCGTCCAGTCCTGCGCCTCCTCCCTGGTAGCGATAGGGAACGGGATCATGGGCGGCATGGGGGCCAGCACCTACCCCGCCCAGGACGAGGATATGCTGGGGGCCGAGGCCGCCTACTGCGCGTTGGAGGCGGAGCTGCAACAGTACCTTGACACCTACACCAGCACCCACAGCTATGACGAATACCACTTCGACCTGGACGACATCGAGCATGACCCCTATGTGCTGATCTCCATGCTCTCCGCGTTCCATGAGGGAGAGTGGACGCTGGAGGAGGTACAGGGGACGCTCCAGACCATTTTTGACCGGCAGTACATCCTCACGGAAAATGTGGTGCGGGAGGTGCGCTACCGGACGGAGACGCGGAGGGGCCCCAACGGCTCCTATACCGTCCGGGTCCCCTACAATTACTACATCTGCACCGTGACGCTGAAAAACGAGGATATGTCCCACCTGCCTGTCTACATGATGGGCCAGGAGCAGCTTTCCCGGTATTCGGTTTACATGGGGACCCTGGGCAACCGGCCCGACCTGTTCCCCAATTCCGGCTATGTGGACAAGTACATCACCAACCCACCCCAGCCCTACGACGTGCCGGAGCAGTATCTTTCCGATCCCGACTTTGCCGCCCTACTCACCGAGGCGGAGAAGTACCTGGGCTACCCCTACGTCTGGGGCGGCAGCTCCCCGGCCACGTCCTTTGACTGTTCCGGCTTCCTGTCCTATGTGCTGAACCAATGCGGCTGGGACGTGGGCCGCCTGGGGGCCCAGGGGCTCTATAACTACTGCACCCCCGTCAGCTCCCCACGGCCCGGCGACCTTGTATTTTTCCGCTACACCTACGACGCGCCCAACCCGGACGGCGTGACCCACTGTGGGCTCTATGTGGGAGACGGAATGATGCTGCACTGTGGGGACCCGGTGCAATTTACAAGTCTGAATACAAGCTACTGGCAGTCCCATTTTTACGCCTGGGGGCGTTTACCATGAACAAGGAGGTTTTTAATGGCAGTCAGCAAGAGCGCGAAAATTTGGGCCGAGATGGAGAAAGTCAAGGCCAAGATCAACGAGCAGCAGGCCCGGCTGAAAGAGCTGGAGCAGAAGCACCGGGAGGCCGAGAATGAGGAGATTGTGGACATCGTGCGGGGCATGAGCGTGTCCCTGGACGAGCTGCCCGCCCTCCTCCGGCAGCTTCGGGACGGCACTTCTGGACACGGTGTCCAGAAGTCCGGCGAGGGAAAGGAGAGTGCGGAATGAAGAAAAAATCCCGGATACTGGCAGCTATGCTCTGCGCCGTTCTGATGGTGGGTGTGCTCACCGTCCCGGCCTACGCTGGCGGCGGCGACGAGAGCGAGGGCAGCGAGTATGTCCCCTGGGTGGGCCTGGAACCGGTAGCGCCGGTTGACCCGCCCACGGAGCAGGAGCCGGACCCCAAGCCGTTCACCCCGGACGGGACGGGTACGGTGGTGGACAACGCCACCGACCAGGACGGCAAGGAGTTTTTCACCATCACCACGGCGGACGAGGCGGTGTTCTATCTGGTGATAGACCGGCAGCGCGGGGCGGAGAACGTGTATTTTCTCAACGCCGTCACCGTGTCCGACCTGATGGCCCTGGCCGAACCGGAGCAGGAGCCGGAGGCCCCGCCCCCTGTGACGGAGCCGGACCAGGAGCCCGAACCTGACCCCGCCTCGGAGGCGGAGCCCAAAAAGTCCGGCGGGGCCGGGATGCTCCTGGCGGCCCTGGCGGTGTTGGCCCTGGGCGGCGGGGCCGGGTGGTACTTCAAAATCTACCGTCCCAAGCAGCAGAAGGCGGCGGAGCCGGAGGAGGACTATTCCGGCTATGACGAGCCGGAGGACTTTGACGACGATCCCCCCTGGGATGTGGACGAGGAGGACGACGAGGGAGGGGCCGAGTGAATTTTACCGACAGCCCCTATGAGCCCTTTATGAAGCAGCCCACCTACCACCGGCCCCCGGAGCCCACCCCGGCCCCCAAGGGATCGGCCTGCGAGGGGTGCCCCTACTGGCGGGGCCTGCGGTGCGTGACCTGTTTCCGGGCCTACCTGCGGAGCCGGGCCAGTCCCGACGGCGGGAGGTGACGGTATGGACCAGCGGGAGCTGACACGGGAGGAACGGGCGGCCATCCGGGCCCTGGTGGTGAAATGGTGCGCCAATTATGACCGGGACGTGGGATGCTTGCCTTTGGACTGCGAGTGTTATATGCTGGGGAAAACCTGGACGGGCCCCATGTGCCGCTACTTCCGGGCGGGGGTCCTGCCTCTGGACCCGGCGCTGGAGATGGCCCTGACCGCCCCGGCCCCGGCGGAGACGCGGCCCTGCCCCCTCTGCGGGCGGCCCGCGCTCCTGGGAGGGCGGCGGCGCTACTGTTCCCCCGCCTGCGCCCAGGCCGCCCACAGAAAGCAGCAGCGGGACCATATGAGGAAAAAGCGGGGCTGACCTGTTGACAATTAGGCCCCCGAAAGTCCAGTGTTTTCAAGG
>CAJTTS010000168.1 GCA_910579155.1 uncultured Oscillospiraceae bacterium
GAGACCCTGGAGGACTGGTTCCAGACCTTTGGCGAGGATGTGCGCCACATGCACTTTATCGACGGCGAGCCCTACGGTCACCTGATCTGGGGTGACGGGAAGCACCATCTGGGACAGTTTATCGAAACTCTGAACAAGTACCACTACGAGGGCTTCCTGGGCCAGGAGATTACCGACGGACGGTATTACGAGGACCCTGCCAAGCACGACTTGCGCAATATGAAAAATTTTGAGCGCTATATGGACAACTAACCATAAAATAAAATTGGAAAGGAAGTATGAAACATGAACGCTAAAACTGTTATCGAGGAAATCCTGAAGGAGAAGGGCAGCATCAAGCAGGTCTATTGGGTCGCCTGCGGCGGTTCCCTCATCGATCTCTATCCCGCTCATTTCATGTTCAACGCTGAGAGCGCTACCATCGAGTCCGGCTGGTACACCAGCAAGGAGTTCATCCTTTCCACCCCCAAGAAGCTGGGCAAGAACAGCCTGGTGGTGATGTGCAGCCACTCCGGCAACACCCAGGAGTCTGTGGACGCCGCCGTTCTGGCTAAGGAGGCCGGGGCAAGCGTTATCGCTCTGACCGACGGCAAGGGCTCCAAGAGCGACGATCCCCGCTTCATCGCCTGGGTCTACCCCTGGGGTGACGGCGTGCCCACCTCTGAGGTGCCCAGCGGCATTACCCTGCTGCTGGCCGCCGAGCTGATCAAGGCCCAGGAGGGCTTTGACAAGTACGACGCCCTGTGCGACGGCATCAAGAAGATGGACGGCATCGTGGCCGCCGCCAAGACCAAGGTCAACGCCGAGCTGGGCGACGCCTTCGCCAAGGCCTGCCAGGACAACAAGTTCTTCTATATCCTGGGCAGCGGCGCCAACTTCAGCCAGACCTATGGCTTCGCCATCTGCTCCCTGATGGAGATGCAGTGGCAGAACTGCTCCTATATCCACAGCGGCGAGTATTTCCACGGTCCTTTCGAGGTCACCGAGAACGGCGTGTTCTACTTCCTCCAGATGGGCAGCGGCAAGTGCCGTCCCATGGATGAGCGGGCCCTGGCCTTCCTCAAGACTCACACCGACCGGCTGATGGTGCTGGACACTCTGGAGTACGGCATGGACGCCGTGGACCTGTCTGTCCGCGACTATCTGGACAGCGTGCTGCTCTACGCCATGAACGTGGAACTGCGTGCCGCCCGGGGCAAGGTATTCGACCACAGCCCTGACATCCGCCGCTATATGGGCATTGAGAAATATTAAGGAGGGAAAGCACGATGGGAAGCTATCAGGTCAGTGTTCTGGGTTTTGGCGACAACGTAGTCGATAAATATGAGCACATCAAGACCATGTATCCCGGTGGCAACGCGGTGAATTTCGCGGTGTTTGCCAAACAGCTGGGCGCCCAGCGCAGCGCCTATATGGGCATCTTCGGCTCCGACCAGGAGGCCGAGCATGTAATCGCCTCCCTCCAGGAGGAGGGCGTGGAGCTGGCCAAGTGCCAGCAGGTGGTAGGCCCCAACGGCGCGGCCCGGGTGACCGTGGAGGAGGGCACCGGCGACCGGATTTTCCTGGGCTCCAACGAGGGCGGCATCCGGGGCGACATGCTCTTTGTGCTGGACCGCTTTACCCTGGAGTATGTGAAGGGGTTTGACCTGGTCCACTCCGGCAACTACTGCTTCACCGAGCGGGAGCTGCCCAAGATCAAGGCGGCGGGCGTGCCCATCAGCTTTGACTTCTCCGACGACTCCACCGACGAGTACTATGAGCGCATCGCCCCCCTGGTGGACTACGCCTTTATGTCCTGCGGCGATATGACGCCGGAGGAGACCAGGAAGCGCCTGGAGAAGGTGGCGGCGCTGGGGCCCAAGTTCGTGTGTGCCTCCCGCGGCTCCGAGGGCTGCATCGCCTACGATGGCAAGGAGTTCTACGAGCAGGGCATCCGGCCGGTGGAGCACTTGGTGGACACCATGGCTGCCGGCGACAGCCTGCTCACCGCCTTCCTGGTGGAGTATGTGGACATGGAGAAGCAGGGCAAGGGCGGCCCCGACGCCATCCGGGCCTGCCTGTACGACGCGGCGGGCCTCGCCTCCCACACCTGCGGCCTGGCCGGCAGCTGGGGCCACGGCAAGGTTTACGACTGAGCCGGGAACGAAATGAAAACGGTTTTGTGCTTTGGCGATTCCAATACCTACGGCTATATTCCGGGCTCCCAGGGGGAGCGCTACAGTGCCGAGATCCGCTGGCCCAAACAGCTGGGTGCGCTGCTGGGTAAGGAATATGAGGTGGTAGAGGAGGGGCTGAACGGCCGTACTACGGCCTTCGGCGATAACATTGAGCCCTACCGCTGCGGGCTGGATCACATTCTGCCCTGCCTGCTGAGCCATGCCCCGGTGGACCTGCTGATTATCATGCTGGGGGTCAATGACACCAAAGACCGCTACCATGTCAGGGCGGAGGAGATCGGATATGGCTTGGAGGAGCTGATTATGAAGGTGGCGGGATACTACCACTTTCAGGCACAGACGCCCGAAATTCTCGTTGTAGCGCCTGTGCCCCTGGGAGATATGGACCAGGGGATTGAGTTCAGCGAGCGTTCCAGGCGAAAGAGCCAGCTGCTTCCCGGCATTTTTGAGGAGACGGCCCAGCGCTTCGGCTGCGCCTTCTTCGACGCGGGCAGCGTGATCCGTGAGCTGGGCTGCGACAACATCCACTTTACCCCGGAGGATCATCGGCTGCTTGCCCGGGCGCTGGAGCCGCTGGTTAGGAAGCTGACGGGATAAATTGATAAGATGAACCGTTAAAACATGGGGCGGGGACGGCGTCCCCGCCCCACATGATTTTAGAAAGAAGGGTGCTTTTATGGAAAAGACAGTGGCAGCTGTGGGCTTTTGCTGCGCCGACGTATACCAGGAGCTGGACAAGTTCTATCCCACCGGAAACGGTGTGGACTGGGGCGTCCACCTGGCCCGGATGGGGGTGCCCGTCAGCGTGGTCAGCGTGGTGGGAACCGATGACTACGGCGAAAAGATGAAGCAGGCGCTGTCCGGCGAGGGGATCGACATCACCCATCTGCGCACCGAGCAGGGCGACACCTGTAAGATGATGATGGCGTTAAAAAACGGTGTGGACCGGGTCCATCTGGAGGAAATTGAAGGCGTGATGGCCGACTATGCCTTAACCCAGGAGGAGTTTGACTTTGTGGCCGGGCACTATATGCTCCACACCGACCTGTTCGGCAAGGTGTTGGATCGGCTGCCTGCCTGGAAAGCCGCCGGCGTGCAGGTGGTGATGGACTTCTCGGTGTTCAGCGAGGACCCGGAGTATGAATGTGAGAAGCTGTTCCCCTATGTGGACTATGTATTCCTGTCCTATGACGGAAAAAAGGATGAGCACATCAAGGAGTGGGTTAAGAAGATCCACACCTATGGGCCCAAGCTGGTCACCGCCACCATGGGGGAGCTGGGCAGCATCTGCTGGGACGGCTCCACCCTCTATGAGTATGGCATTGTGCCGGCCCAGGTGGTCAATACAGTGGGCGCGGGGGACAGCTACATTGCCGGTTTTACCTATGGCATCCTCCAGGGCTGGGATGTGCCCGCCTGCATGGAGAACGGGGCTAAGGTCTCCAGCGCGGTAGTCTCAAAATTTGAGCCGTACTGAGAATTGGGAGGGACAATCAATGCTGATTGATATGCATATCCATCCCATTTTCTATGGACCTATCTGTGGGGATGAGGAGGAGCTCCGTTTCCGGGGAGACACCTTTGGGGTCTGGAAGCAGGGCCCGATGGACTTTGACGAGCTGTTTGCCGAGTGGGATATCTGCGGCCTGACCCAGGCGGCGCTGCTGCCTCTGGATCGTACTACTACGGCGGGAGGCCATATAGTTACCAATGAGCAGGTGGAGCAGTTGTGCCGGTTGTATCCGGATAAGTTTATCGGCTTTGCCAGCGTGGACCCCCGCCGCCCCGATGCGGCGGAGGTGCTGGAGCGGGCCTTCCGTGACCAGGGGCTGAGGGGATTGAAGCTCAACCCGGCGTCTCAGCGCTTTCTGCCCACAGAGGACTGCATGGAGTCCCTGTATGATCTGTGTGAGCGGTACAACAGGCCTGTTATCTTTCACGCGGGCCTGAGCTGGGAGCCAGGTGCGCTGACGAAATACAGTCACCCTTTGGCCTTTGAGGAAGTGCTGGTGAAACGACCCAGCCTGCGGATTTGTCTGGCCCACTTCGCCTGGCCCTGGGTACGGGAGATGGTAATGCTGCTGATTAAGTATCCCAATGTGTACACCGACACCTCTCTGCTCTATGTGGACTCACCTGAGGAGCAGATGATGGAGCTGTTTACCAGGGATATGGGACCTATGTGGTTTGAGCGCTGCTTCCCCAAACAGGTGATGTTTGGCTCAAACGGCCCTCGGTTCCGGGCCTTCAAGCTTAAACGGGCTTTGGACAAGGTGCCCATGCGGGCCTATGCCCGGGAGGGACTGTACTATAAAAATGCGCTGCGGTTTTTGAACGGAGAGGAGGGGTAAGGATGGTTGTGGTCAAAACGATCCGGCACTTGAGCAAGCAGGTGGAGGAATACTTTAACATTACCCGGCAGGTCCACCAGATTGTGGAGGAGAGTGGGGTACAGAATGGGTTTGTAGCCGTTATTACGGCCCACACCACCACGGGCATCCTGGTCAATGAGGCCCTGCCCTGTGTGGAGACCGACATCTCCGATATGCTGGAGCGGGCAGTCCCGCTGGAGGCTCCTTATGCCCATGCCCATTTTTTGCCTACTTATGGAGCCACCAGCAACAATTCCCAGGGCCACCTGAAGAGTGTGCTTACGGGCAACCATTGTCTGTTCCCGGTTTTGGACGGCAAAATCGTATGCGGCGGAGCCCAGGATATCTACCTGGCGGAGTTTGATGGTCCTCAGCTGCGTAAGGTCTATGTGGAGGTTATGGGGGAATAGATGGGCGGAAAGAAGCTGTTTTTCTTCGATATTGACGGCACGCTGATTCCTGAGGACACCTATTGTCTGCCCAGCCCGGCAGTATGCGGCGCTTTGTCAGCGCTGCGCGCGGAGGGACATAAAATTTTTTTGTGTACCGGACGCCCTGTATGTGATATCGGGCCGGAGCTGATGGGGATGGAGCTGGACGGAATTGTAGCCGGAGCGGGAGCGTACATCAGTTTGGGAGGAAAATGCCTCTTCCACAAGTCAATCCCGCTTCCCTTGTTGCGGGAGACAGTGGACCGCCTGATCCGATGCCGGGTCTCTGGCCTGCTGGACGGGACCCACAGCCTGTACTATGCAGGTCGGGGTAGCCGCGTTATGCATTGGGATTTTCCTCGCATTGAGCGGGCAGAGGATCTGACTGGGGAGGAGAGTATCGAAAAATTTACAGTCCGCGTGAGTTACCCGGAAGAATTTGCTCCGCTGCGGGAATATCTGTCGCTGCACTATGAAATATATGCGTCAGATGATGGGCTGTTCTATGAGATGGCCCAGAGAGGATGGGACAAAGCCTCAGCGATGCGGCGGCTGTGTGAACATTTCGGAATGGGATTGGAAGACACTGTCGCTTTTGGAGATAGCCGTAATGATCTGTTGATATTGCGGACAGCAGGGACCGGAGTTGCAATGGCACAGGCACCTGAAGAAGTACGCCAGGCCGCACAGCTGGTAACAGGAACTGTGGAGGAGGACGGCGTCTATTCCGCACTGCGTTGCCTGGGGTTTGTTTCCTAAGGCAATATCTGCCTTGTTAACAACCAGCGGTCAGGTGTTC
>CAJTTS010000169.1 GCA_910579155.1 uncultured Oscillospiraceae bacterium
TCACCAAATCTTTTTACTGGATCGCGTCCTTCAGAGCTTTGCCAGCTTTGAACACCGGAGCTTTAGCCGCGGCAATCTCGACAGGTTCCTTTGTCCATGGGTTCCGGCCAGTTCGGGCCGCACGGGCCTTGACTTCAAAAGAGCCAAACCCGACCATCTGAACTTTATCCTCCGTCTTGAGCGCATTCTCCACAACTCCAGTAAATGCGTTCAGCGCAATTTCACAGTCCTTTTTGGGCAGGCCGCTGGCCTCAGCCATCGCAGTAATCAGTTCATTTTTGTTCATAAACATTCTCCTTCTGTATAAAAAGTCGCTCGTGTATTATAGCCGCCCCATTGGGAAAAGGCAACCTACATCTCAGAAATTCTTTATTCCTTACTATACTTGTCATAGCGGCACTGCTCAAATACAGCGTTTCCCAACAGTGTAATCGCCTGTGCAGGGCATGAACTGATGCAGCGATAACACATTGTGCAGCGATCTCCCGCTGTTGCTTTGTGATTCTTTAGGGTGATGTTTCCCATCGGGCATATCCGGGCACATAGTCCGCAGCCCACACAGGCTTCACTGATTTTCAGCTTATCAGAGTAGTCTTTCGTCTTGCCATAATACCATAGGCGCTGACCCAAGAGGCCTGCTGCTCTGTTATAAAAGTTTAAGCCATCCCTTGGGTATTTGCCTTGCTTGATCTCCTGCGCACATTTTTCAATCTTTCTGTCCGCCGCTTTTATGATCTCCCGATTTTTTCAACAGATCTTTTCAGCAGCTTCACATCGCAAATCGAATCAGGCATACAGATATGCAGGCCGCCAACGATACTCGCGCCACACTTTTTCAATAGCCGTGCAGAACATCCTGCTCCATCCCCGCTGAACAATCCCATTGTGGCAACACAAAGCACTCGCTTGTTTTTCCAAAGTTCCGAATTGTCTTTGATAAAGTTCCGTACCATAACTGGCGCATTGGAGAATTGAACGGGGTATGCCAATACAATAAACTCGTGCTGTGATAATAAACGCACAGTTTCTTTTCCCTCAATGGGAACTGCCTGCGCAGTTTCATCCAATAAATAAATCAGCTTTTCGATACAGTGTTTTGTGTTCCCTGTGCCACTTAAATATACGCCAATCATAGCTTTGCCCCCAACGTGGATTCTTCATGCGGATACGACCAATCATTTCCCCAGCTCACATTGTAGAAGCATTATAGAGAAAAAGCAATCAAAATTTCAAATTTATATGCAATCCATATCTTATTTTGATGTTGTTCATATCCTTGTCCACTATACTGGTGAAACCTCGCTTGGCCTTCCGCTCGCATGATTTCTCCAAATTTCATTTTTAAGACCAGAGTAGTATTGACAAGCGATTAAGACTGTGGTAGCATATAACCGTAGCTACTACCACAGTCTTAAAAAGGAGGTGTTACCGAATGGACATAAAGCTGTTTGCCTCTGAACTGAAAGTGATGTCCGTCCTTTGGCGCGATGGCGATGTTCCCGCGAAACATATCGCCAAACTGCTGACCGAGGAATTTGGCTGGAATGTAAATACCACCTATACCCTGATTAAGCGTTGCATCAAGAAAGGGGCGATTGAGCGCTCCGAGCCTGGTTTCATGTGTCACGCGCTTGTGCCGCAGGCGGAAGTACAGGAGGCGGAAACAAACGAGCTGATCGACAGGGTATATGACGGCTCTGCCGACAAGCTGTTCGCGGCTTTGCTGGGGCGAAAAAAGCTGAGTGCCGAGCAAATTGAAAAGCTGAAACAGATTGTTGGGGATTTGGAATGAGGTGGTGCAAATGAGCCTGTTGCAAATGAGCTTTGCGGGGGCCGTGATGATTTTGGCAATCACCATCATACGCGCTCTGGCAATCAGCTTGCTGCCCAAAAAGACTTTCCTGGCACTTTGGGGAATAGCGGTTGCGCGGCTGTTGCTCCCGTTCTCCCTCCCCTCCATGTTCAGCGTGTATTCGCTGATAGGCAATCAAACTTCCGGGATTACCGCAGCAAAAGTCCCACAGATTGACAAGGTATTGCCGATTGATACAATAGGGCAAATGGCTGCTATGCCCAGTAATATTGGGAGTACCACAAGTACCGTTTCTATTTGGGGAACTGTTTGGGCCGCTGGTGTGCTGGTCTGCGCTATGGTTTTTGCAGTAGCGTATTGGAAGTGCCGACAGGAATTTCAAACCTCCCTGCCCGTGAAAAACGATTTCATCAAAAGCTGGCTGAACGCCCACCAGCAGAAACGTCCGATTTCCATTCGACAGTCCAGTCGGTTTTCCGCTCCACTAACTTACGGCGTATTCCGTCCCGTGATTTTATTGCCAACATCCACCGATTGGAAAAACACAAAGGCGCTGCAATATGTTTTGGCGCACGAATATGTTCATATCCGGCGCTTTGACAGTATCACAAAATTGGTGCTGATTGCGGCGCTGTGTGTGCATTGGTTTAACCCCTTGGTTTGGGTGATGTATGTTCTTGCCAATCGGGACATTGAGCTGTCCTGCGATGAGGCGGTTGTCCGCCTTTTCGGGGAAAGGACAAAAGCGGCCTATGCGCGGGCGCTGATCAGTATGGAAGAAACAAGGAGCGGCTTGACCCCACTGTGCAACAATTTCAGCAAAAATGCGATTGAAGAAAGGATAACAGCAATTATGAAAATCAAAAAAATGTCTATTTTCTCGCTCGTTATGGCCTTGGCCCTGGTTGTCGGTGTGGCTACTGCTTTTGCAACCTCTGCCTCCAATGCTGCGGAACAGGACAGTCTGGCGTTAGGGGCCGTGGACTTTAAGCTTAACGACTACAAAAGCGGAGTTAAGGCTGTCAACTTGGCTGATGACAATGATACGGATGGTTTAGTACAAGTCATTGGCGGTCAGATTAATGACGAGCATAAGGTCATAAATATTAACGATCTGGACAGTATTGACGCTACAAACATCCTGAAAGATGCACAACCTGGATTGTTTACATTACGGTCGGTCAGCCACGATGACGAGCGTAAATTTACCCCGGAAGAATGGGAAAAAATCCTTGACTTGATTGACGAGGGCAAGGTGTTTTGGGAAGATTGACGTATTCTTTCAACCGAACGAACACGGCATATAAAAAAACGTTGTTTTGGCGGCTGAAAACTGGTGCGCCCTAAACAGAAAATAAGAGCCTTGCGGCGGTTTTGAAATAACAAATTTCAAGACCGCCGTTTTTATTGACACGACGGTGAAAGAAGGTTAGGCTGTGTCTTTTTATATTGCGTTATCGTACCCGCGTCGTGCCCCGGAGCAGTAACCGCGGCAGCGCGGTATAGGTCTGTACCAGCATGGCCGGGTCCCGGATCTTCTTCAGCAGCAGGTTCCCGGCATGGACCCCCAGACTGAACAGGTCGATGTCGATGATTGTGGGTTGCGGGGACACCATGGGCGAGTATGGGTGGTCGTCGAACGCAATCAGCGACACCTGCCCGGGAACATCCAGCCCCTTGGCCTGGATGGCCCGCATGGTCCCCACCGCCATCAGGCTGTTGGTGCAGATGATGCCGTCCGGCGGGACCGGCATCGACAAGAGGGCGGAAGCGGAACGGAAGATGACCTCCACGTCAGGCGGGTTGTAGGTGATATAGTCCTCATTCGCCTCCAGACCCCGCCGCTCCATAGCAGTCCGGAACCCCCGCAGGCGGTCCATGAAGATCCTGTCCTCCTCCCGGCCGCCCATGAAGGCCAGGGTATGGCAGCCTGTGGCCACCAGATGCTCCACAGCGAGGTTGGAGGACAGGGTGTTGTTGGTGTCGATCCAAGACAATATCGTATCAAACTGCGGCTCCCCAATGCAGATCTGCGGGAAGTCGTGTTTCAGCAGCAGTCGCTCCATCCTGGTCGTGACGAATGCCGCGCTCACGATGATCCCGTCCGCTACCCGGCTGAGGATCGCCTCCTCCAGGGCCGCCTCCGGCTTTTTCCCGCATGAGTCCAGGTTCAGCAGGGACAGCCGGTAGCCCTTCCGGCTCAACTCATGGCTGACGCCGCATATGATATCGAACATATGGGGGTTTTCATAGGGCAGGCCCTTGTAGAACCGATCCGCATACAGCACGTTCTTGCTGGAGCGCCGGGCCAGATTGGCCGCGGAGGCGTTGGGGGTGTAGCGGAGCTGCTCCATCACTTGCAGCACCCTCTTTCGGGTATCCGGAGATACATGGGCCTTGTTGTTGATGACCTTACTGACTGTAGCGATGGACACCCCGGCCTCCCGGGCGATGTCGTGTATGGTAGCTGCCATAGACTGCCTCCGTTCTTCTATTTTTAGTAAAACGCTTTCGGCATTTGTTGAGATAGACGAAGGAAATCCCATTGACATTGAGATTTATATAATGCTATACTCGCCTTAGATTTTACAAGAACTCGCGGTAAAATGCAAGTATATTGTTTAATCTGCAAGAACTGTCTCCTCCTGCACAGGCAGGAGAAAATGGGAAAGCGTTTTATCAGAAAGGAGATCTGCAATGAAAAAAGTTACTGCTCTTTTGCTTGCCATGCTGCTGTGTTTTTCCGCGCTGGCCGGGTGCTCCCAGTCCGAGCCTCAGGGCTCCGGCGCATCGCCCTCCAACCCCTCACAAAATAGCAGTTCCCCGTCCGAGCCCGTCACAATCACTGTCTGGCACGATGGGGACGAGGGGATTATGCAGACCATTGCCAATCAGGTCAACGCCCAGTTGGCGGATGACCTGATAACGGTGGTTTTCGAGAAGAAGACTGATATGCCCAATCAGCTCAAGCTGTACGGCAGCGATGCATCCAACGCCCCGGACATGTACTTCTACGCCCACGATGTGCTGGGCAGTTTTGTGTCCATGGATATCGTGGCGCCCCTGTCCGATGTGGTGGATACCGGCATCTTGGCCAACCACCTGCCCATGACAGTGGAGGCTGGACAGATCGGCGGTACCCAGTATCTTCTCCCGGTGTACTTTGAGACGCTGGTGTTCCTCTACAACAAGGCCCTGTGGGAGGGGGACATCCCCGGCACCACCGAGGAACTCTACGACTACATGGTGGCTCATACCGACACCGCCGCCGGGACCTACGCCGTGGTCAACCAGCACACCAACGCCTATAACGTCTCTCCCTTCATCAACGGCTTCGGCGGCTACATCATCGACAACAACGCCAAGCCCGGCCTGACCGACTCCAAGACCATTGAGGCGGCAGCTTATAATCAGAAGTTTGGTGCGCTCCAGGCGGACGGCGACTATAATACCGTCACCACCCTGTTCAACGAGGGCAAGGCCGCCGCCATTATCGGCGGGCCCTGGCTGGTGTCCGGCATCGAGGCTGCGGGCATCGACTACGGTATCGCCTCCCTGTCCGACATCAAGCTGCCCAACGGCAACGGCCTTGCCCCCTTCTCCGGCATCCAGGGCGTTGGTATACTGAAGGTGTCGCTGGCGGAGAAGAAGGACGCTCTGGCCAAGGTGCTCACCGCTATGGCCTCCCCGGAGTTGGGGGTGGACCTGGCCAACAAGGCCGGCTGTGCCCCCGCCAACAACAAATCCTATGATGACCCCCAGGTGGCCGCCAAGGAGATGATCGCCGTCATCCAGAAGACCGCATCCACCGCCCAACCCATGCCCAACATCCCCGAGATGGGGGTCATGTGGGGCCCGGTGGAGACCATGCTCACCGCCATCAACAAGAACGGCGCCGACC
>CAJTTS010000170.1 GCA_910579155.1 uncultured Oscillospiraceae bacterium
CCGGTGTAATGTGGATTATGACAAGGCCGGACACCCAAGAAAAGCGACCAGATATCGGTCACCTGATCTCAAAACAAGCCCCATACAAATCCTGTTTTTTCTGATATACTTGCAGAAAAAGGGAGAATAGGATCATGACAGAGAAAGAAGTTGGTGAACTCTACATACGTTTGGCATTCCAATATGAGTCCGTAATTGGTCGGCTTCTCGACAAGAAGATAATAGACCAGGATTTGGAGGACAGGCACAGGAAGTCTTTTTACGACTCGTTAGATGAAGAAAAACTCCGGACAGCCCAAAAGATTGGAGATTATACCGAAATCATACGCCGTTATATGCGAGGCATGATCTGTGAGGATATGGTGTCATTGACAGGACTGGCAAAGTAATATTCTGAAGAATCTCCTGGATACATTATTCAAAGCTGGATGCGTAGCCGCAACACATTGGAGTTTCTCCGTCAATGGGAGAATGACATGAATGTGGAATTTGATGATAGGGCCTGTGAGAAGCTAATTCAACAGGGGCATACAACATCGCTCACCACATTACACCCTCTTTGTGGATTCGAAGGACTCATGCGGTTGGGATTCGTGTAAAACAAGGCAAAGGCGGAGGTGTGAAGGCTTATCCTGAAATTGCGGCGGACTTCCATTTATGGTTAGATCCAAAGACGAGGTTAGCGATTGTTAGAAAACATATGTAGTGTCAAAGCAAATCGGTATTATTTTGTATGTATGTCCAAATTTGCACAGAGATAGGATGGAGGAGCAAAGTATGAGAGCTCTATGTGTGGAACTGGAAACCGGAACAAAGCAAGGAGAAAAAAGCCGCTATGAAGCCTTGCTACAGGACATTCAAAAGTGGTATCTTACGCAGCACAAACAATATGAGACCTTACTGAAGGGGGATATGCTCAGCAAACTCGGTACTCAGTTCGGAGAGCAGCTGGAACATTGGGATGAGTTGGCCATGACGGGGTATACAGAAAACTCTGCTGCAAAATCTGACCTCTTTGACCGCACTGAGCAATTGTGCAAGCTGATGCTGTCCGTGTATTCCTACGGACCAGACAGCACCTGTCCAGCCACGTTCAAAAAAACCGAGATTCCTGGCTGAATTCACAATTAAAGTTCCCCCACATAATTGAACTGCTACAGACACAGCTTCAATTGCACAATGAGGGCAGTGACATCAATCTCGCCACTTTTACAGAGGAGAAAAAGGTTCGGAACAAACTGACGCACCGGGGCGAGGTCTCCGTATGAATCCGCTGTTACAATATCCTCCGGAGTATGCTGATCTTCCTGAACCCGGAGAGCAGATCCGCACTTCCCCGCTTCGAATATCCCCCCAAGGCGGCCTGTGACACACAGCAGCTGATCCGTCGATTGAAGGATTTCAAGTTCGACATGGAGCATACGATGCTCATTGCGGGCCCGCTCCACGATCTCTCCTCCGAGGTCAGATTGGTCCTCGCCAATCTGACCTGGAGCGCAGTCGTCGACCTGGACGGCTACTCCTTTTTCGGCGGCTTGCGCAGTGCGGTCCAGTTTTCCAACATAAATGACCAGAAGCTACAGTTGGACACCGCCAGGAACTTTAATCCCAAGCGAAACTTCACAACATGGTTTACCTGCGGCGATTTTGCCAACTACGCATACTGCCAGCCGGACGGCGAGCCCCAGCAGAGCAGGCACCTGTCAAACAACGGGATTTTTTTCGACAGCAAAGCCTCCTTCTGCAACAATTATTCCGGCCTGGAGTCGGACATGGGGGACGCCATAAAAGCCCTCATCCAGCAGTTTGCTGAAAAGCTCCGCCCCCTGAACATCCTGTACATCCACACGATCAATGACGAGTCCCGCCTGGTTTCCAGCATTATCAACGGCTGTGAAAACGAATTTCACAGGAACCGGTCCGTGCCGTATACCATGACCGCCATATACTATGATTCCCCAGACGATTGGGCAGACGATCTGTTCCGACTGAGAAAAAAATACGAACCGGACGATTTATTCCCGCTGGATAACCTGTACTGCGACCTGGACAGCATGGCCTCCGGTTTGATCGAATCACAGCGAGAGCTCCCTGTCCTTACCGAAAAAACCGAGCCATTCCGTCTGCCCTCCGAGTCGGGGAGCTCTACAGGGATCGGCCAGAATCTCGCAATCAACCTCTCCGACATGTTCGAGGTCCTGTATGAGGATATCGGCGAGGTTCCTCCGAAGCAAGCCGTGCAGGAGCGGGAAGCTTTCTTCCGTGGCGGAACGGCAGCCTGGTCTGTGTTCCACGACGAGCAGACCGCCTCGCTGCTGAAAAGCGAATCCTACACGGCGCGCCTGGCCAATATCAAGGACGCGCTGGCCCATATCCCTGACCCGGACTCCGGCGCCAGCAGGATCTTCACCATACTGCACTCCCCTGGCATCGGCGGATCCACTCTGTTGCGTCGGATCGGCTGGGATCTGCATCTGGATTACCCGGTCCTACTGGTCAAACGGTACGATAAGCGCATCCGGGAACTGGTTCGCAATCTGTACGACAGGCAAAAGCAAGGGGTGCTCCTCCTGGCGGACGATACCATCAGCGACCGGGAACGGCTGAAAGAGGATATCCGCACATTAGACCGCGCCTGTGCCCTAGTTCTTTCCACTCGTGACAACGAGAAGAGTGGCGGCGGCACGGAGAAGAGGGGCTGCATCCCGTTCAGTTTCATCTCACCGGCAGGAGAGAACGTCCTGCGCGTCCGGTTCAAGGAGCACAGCCCCCTTTCACCTGCCCAGCTGAGCGAAAAGGATCTGGGCTACGATAAATTTGTCAAGCCCACCGGTATGCGCTGTCCCTTTATGATTGGCCTTTACTACCAGCAGGAGCACTTCAACGGCGTGAACGGCTACGTGGAACGGATGATGGGACAGGTAAAGGAGAAGCGGGAGGTCAAGCTTCTGGCCATGCTGACCCTGTGCCATTGCTATGGAAACATCGGTCTGCCCCAGACCTTTGTGAACCGCTATCTCCAGATTCCGCTCGGCTCCTCCTATCTCAGAAATTATCCCCATGCCGATGCGGTGCTCCTCCCCATTCAAGACGGGCTGGGCGGCGACATCGGCACCTATAACCTGAAGCACTATCTCATCAGCAGGGAACTGCTGGAGCAATGCTGCCAGCGCCTTTACGGCAGCACCGTAAAAAACAGCTTTACCGACCTGTCGAAGCTGCTCATCGACGCGGTCTTTGACGCCTACCAGGCCAAGCCGGCCGACGTATATCAGGACATTTTGGAGTTCCTGTTCATCAATAAGGAAGGCGAGGAAAACAAGTTCTCCTCCCTGATCCAGGCCGTCGCCTCTCCCAGCGGGCGCAAGGAGATCCTGCTGTATCTGGCGGAAAAGTTCGACGCACTCACGGAGCACGCCCAGCCTGAGGATGCGGACTACCTTTATCGCATGACCGCCCACTTCTACGGACATCTGGGCCGCCTCTGCCACAACCGGGACGTGGGGCTGGACAACCCCGGCGACGCCAGGATCTACTGCGAAAGAGCTGTGGAATTGATGGAGGCGTCCTCCCAGGGTTATCCGGACTCGCGGATCTATCATATGCTGGGAGAATCCAGAAGCGCGCTCTTCCGCAAGCGGCTGGATGACGAAAACCTGCGGTTCCAGGAGTCGCTGGACAATTTCTCCCCGCAGCATGGATATGAGGCATACGAGAAGGAGATCGATGAAATCTGCGCTATTTTTGAAAAGGCGGCAAACTACGGCTCCGAAGAGTACGCGACCTCGTCTCTGATCGATTTGTACCTGCAGTATTTAATCAAGGTATATCAATGGAAACACATCCAGAATCCGGCGCAGCTGTCTGAGCGGCAGATGGAATACAAAACCGAGATCGAACGTCTGCTGGACTGGTCCTACACCAGGGAGATGAGCGAAAGGAGCCAGAAAATTTTCCAGGACCTGGAGGACAACTATCACAAGGCATTGAACCCAAACAGCGGCGGCGACATTCAATACTACGAGAACCGCCTGTCAAAGCTCAAAGGGCGCACCGGAGTGGACTCGGAGATACTGAACGCGCGCAGGGGGCTGATCTGGGCCCGCCTTTCCAAGCACTATGCACAGGTCAAGGAAAATCCAGGCAAATCCAGGCAAATATATCACCCTGAAGGACAGCGAGCTCCTCTCGGTCCTGGGTCAGCTGGAGGAAATCCTGGGCGGACAGTGCGATCCCTCCGACTACTGGCAGCGCTCCATCCGCATCAGTTGCTTTGACAAGTGGTTTTATCTGGCAAAAATGCCGGGGTCTGCGCGCTCCTTGGAAAAGGCAATCAACTACAGTGACCGCTGGATCGAGCTGTGTGACTACGGCGCAGGCGACCCACGCCCGTTCTATTATTACGCGGTGTGCTCCATGCTGTATATGCTGGCGGGCAACTCGGTCGATACAGCTCGGATCGCGCTCTACTGGAAAAAGTGCGAAGGCTTCGGTCGGAATTACGTAGATAAGCTGCGGGATGTCATCGTAAAGGGCTCCGGCATGGAGCAGCTCTTGGATATGCGCTACGCCGGGAGAGTTCCCACCGAATATGTGGAAAGATCCGGAAGGACGCCCCTGATCCTGGGCGGGGTCTTTGACCGCATTGAGGCGGATCGCGGGTATATCCGCCTGTCCACACCCAGCGAATGGAACGGAAAGGAGGCTAAGTTCACCCGCGGAAGGGGCAATACCTTGGGCGAAAACCAGAGGACCCATAACCTGGAAACCTTTGCCGGGTTCTCCTACGAGGGCTTTCGCGCCATCGACCAGTATGTGCGCGATATTTCCGCCAGCGAGGCCCCGCCCCAGCTCAAAAAGCGCAATCCCTCGGAGCGGGCAAAGCCGGATTCGTCATTGGGCAGGGAGGCCAAGCCCCGGACAGGTGCGCAGAAGGCAGGGAAACAGTTCTCCAAGTTTATTCCGAAACCCGGCGATCTGCTGATCAAACAAGGAGCAGCCAGCGAATACTCGGGGTGGATCAACGGAAAAATTGATGGAGTCCCCGCCGGGATCTCCATCGAAAAGGATATATACCGCTTCGGCCGCAACAGCATTGACCGTAGCGGAGGGCTCAAAGAAGTCGTCAGGCTGCTCTCACGCAAGGAGTCCCTTCCCTGTGTCGTCATAAAGGGTCTGGAGGAGGGGCACTACGTAGCGTCTTTGTTCCAAACCGGCAAAACTCTGAGCGAGCTTCTGAGTGCCGCGCCAAAGTCCCAGGAAAATGCTCTGGTTCAGAGCCGGGAACCCGAACCGAAGCAAAAAGCGGCAATCAGCAACGGCACAACGGTCGCCGTGCGGCTGAGCCGTGTGGAATCGGAAGCAGCCTTCGGCTCCTTTGAGCATGACGGTACCGTCTGTCAAATCAAAATCTCGCTGAAGGGGAAAAAGATGATCGAGGCCATGAAGAAAGCATACAATCAGAAAAAGACCGTTGATATTCTGGTCACAGGTTATTCCAACGGCCTATATTTGGGGCGGAAACGGTAAGCGCCGTTTTTGAATTGGCGGGGGTATTGGGGATAGTTTTTTCTAGACTACCCCAAATACCTTCGCTATTTTTGTATGTGGTGAACTTTTCGGAAGCTGTCGTGGCGCAACGGTTACGGGCAATGTCAATAACCTAACAAGCAAGAGCTAAGAGCCTGTTTAAAATCTTTTGACA
>CAJTTS010000171.1 GCA_910579155.1 uncultured Oscillospiraceae bacterium
GGGGGCCGGTACAGAACCGGCCCCCTTGTTCATTCAAGCGGTAGTTTTAACCGCCTCGTCACAGATTAGCTTGGCTGCAGCCACAATTTCGGCATTGCCGGTAAACTTGGTGGCAACCCAATACAGCGCTTTCGGATCGATCTGCATAACCTCCCCCAGCGTTTTCCCGCTGTACTTGGCAATCGGGCACGAAACCTTCAGTGCCTGCTCAAAAGGCGACAGCTCAGGTTCCTGCGGCTGCGGCTTCGGGGCTGCCTGAGCGGCAGGTGCGGCAGGCGGCGGAGGCGGGGCGCTCCCAATGGAGGCGTCCACAGGATTGCCGCTCCACATAATACCGCCCAGTTCGTCCACAGCCGGTGCATCAAAGGAATCACCGGCGGCCCCAAACTGGAGGCCAAAGCCTGCATTACGCAGGGCAATACCCACCGCAGCGGTCTGCGCCCACTCTCTGGGTGAGACAGTAGGTTTATCGGGTAGATAACCTCTGGAGGCAGTCGCCTCGGCCAGGAACTGATCCACCGGTGCGGAATAGTGGGGATAGACCCGGGCTGTCGCCACAAAACAGTCCTTCCCCGCCGTGACGGAAACGGCGATACGCCCCTCCGGATATTTCAGCCGGAACCAGCCAATCTGGACCATAACCGGAAGCCGCAGCCTTTTTTCACCACCATTGGCGCTGTTCAGGTCGGTATACTCCACCGCCAGTGCAGAGGGATCGAACCCCTCCACAGCGTTGATCTTCTGCAAGGCCTCCATGGCCGTCTGCTTTGCTTGTGTGTTGTCCGTAGTCATGACGCAGGCGCCTCCTTTTCCTTCTTTTTAATGGGTACAAATGTGTTTCGGAACTGAAGCCATGCGGGAAGCAGCGTCTGAATCACTCTGCCAATCTCCCGGCTGTAGCTTTCCGGAGCGGACGGCGCAAAGCTGGAAAAACGCTTGCGGTAATCTTCAATCACCCGCCCCAGATTGTTCTGGGCAGCATCCCGCTCCTTCTGCGTGTCAGGTCCGCGGTTAGGCCCATAGCGGCGTTCCAGGGCGAGGCACTGCACATAGGCGTCCAGCATTTTGTAGTGTCCCTGCAAAAACTGGGCCTCCATGGTGACCGGAGCCGTCTTGCAGAACATCTGGCAGGTCTCCAGCACGCCGATCCGGTACACGATCTCACCGTGCCACCAGATTGCATCGGCCGGCGCACCGCCCTGCGCGATGCGCTGGTCTACCTCGCTGCGGAGATTATAGTAGTTTTCAAGAACAGTAGCCATATTTGTTTCCTCCCTTCACTATGTTGCCGTTTGGATAATACGGGCTGCCAGCAGGGTGTTGCGCCGCTCCGTATCCGTTGTCTGAATGGCCCGAATGACCGCCTGCCAGTCACCAACAATCTGCGCTCTGCATCTGGCTCGGGTAAGGCCGGTATAGACCAGAGGGCGCTTGAGCATACGGCCATGGCAATTCTGGATACTGAGCAGCACCGAGTCATACTGGCCGCCCTGGGACTTATGAATGGTGGTGGCGTAGGCGAGATCCAAATGGCTCAGACTTTCATTGTCCTCATAGGCCACAATGCGGTCATCATGGAAATCCACCTCCACCAGGAACCCGTCATCATCCCGTTCAACTTTGCGGATATAGCCGATGTCTCCGTTGCTGACCTCTTCCCGGTTCTTGGTCTGCATGACCTTATCACCAAGCCGGAAGATCCGCTGCCCCAAGGACAGCTCCGGTTTATTTGCGCCCGGCGGATTGACCAGGGCCCGCAGCCGCTCGTTCATGCTTCGCACGCCGGTCTCGGTCTTTGCCCGGAACGGGGTCAGCAGCGCAACATTGTCCACGCCATACCGGCGAACCTCCTGCATATACAGCCGCTCCAGCCACTCGGCGGACTGCTGAATATCGGCAGAACCCCAGAATTGGAAGTCTCCGTCAAACTGGAGGTCCGTATCGCCATGACGGATGTGCCGGGCGTTCTCGGCGATCATGCTGCCTTCGCTCTGGCGAAACACCTTGTCCAACATCACCATCGGGATTCTGCCGCAGCGCAGCAGCTCACTGAGTACCGCACCCGGCCCTACAGAAGGAAGCTGGTCAGCATCTCCCACTAATACCAGCCGGCACATGGGCGGCAGCGCATGGAATAGATACCAGGTCATAGCCATATCCAGCATACTGATCTCGTCTACCAGTACCAGATCGGCGTCTACCTGCTCCGGCATGGCCAGGATGTTTGTATCACCGGCAGTCAGGTTCAGCGCTTTATGGACCGTGCAGGCGGGAAGGCCACTGCTTTGCTCCAGTCGTCGGGCCGCACGGCCTGTGGGTGCGCAGCAGATAATGTCCGCATTCGGGAACGCCTTCCGGTAGATATTCAGAAAAACACGCTGAATGGATGTCTTGCCAGTACCAGGGCCGCCGGAAATAATACAGATTGGGGATGCGAGGGCGGTCTTAACCGCCTGCCGCTGCTCCTCCGCCAATGTGAAGCCCAGTTCCTCCTGTTGCTGGTCAATCTCATCGTCCAAGTCGCCGATATAGGGCAGGCTGCTCCGCTGGAGCATTTCTCGAACACACTGGGCAACACCGTCCTCAGCTTTCGCCATAACTGGACGGTAAACATGGCTCTGATATAGGGCCAGCCGGTCTGCTTTCAGCATCTCAAACGCCACATTGGCAACCGTCATGCGGTTTAGGCCCGGCGTACGCAGCAGCTCCAATGCCTGCTGGACAAAGTGCTCTTTGTTCAGGCATAGGTGGCCCTTCTGCTCAGCCACTTCCAATGTGTGGAGCAACCCGGCGGCAACCCGTTCCGGGGCTGTCTTGGGAATGCCCTGGCGTTCTGCCAGCCGGTCCGCTGCATCAAAAGACAACAGCCCCCGTTCAAACACCTCATAGGGGCGTTCCTTCAGCAGTTCCTCCGCTCGGATGCCCAGATCCTTTTGCAATCGAACGGCCTGCCCGGCATTGATATCCAACGGAGCCAACAGGGTAATAATCCGCCGGGCGCTCCGGGTCTCCATGTAGGAGTCGCGGAGCTGTTCACAGCGCTTGCTGCTGATGCCTGGCACTTCTCGGATACGGTCTGGGTCGTTGTCCAGCACCTCCAGGGTATCGTCGCCAAAGGTATTGTAAATGCGCTCAGCCAGTTTTTTGCCAATACCGCGGATCAAACCGGAGGCGAGATAGGTAACGATCCCCTTCTTGCCGGGTTCGATGATATCCTCATAAGACTCCATCATGAACTGAAGCCCATATTTGGCATCCTTCTTCCACCGGCCGGTCATGTCCACCTTCATCCGTTCCATGATGGGCAGGTAGTGGCCCACCACCGTGATGCTGCTGAGTTTGTTTCCCTGCCCATCCAGTACAGTCTCACAAGGCACATAAAGCGCCACTGTGTAGCCGCCGTTCTGGGCATCCTCAATGCTCTTGGGGTAGATCAGTCTAAAAAACTTACATTTCATTCTGCGCCCTCCTAAGCCAGCACCAGCTCTGTGATAGGCTTATAGATGACCTGTTCCTCCACCGTATGCTCGCTGGCGATGTGCAAGGCTTCCTCCACGATGTCATCCGCCAGCTGGTCAAACTCCTGTACCAGTTCTGTCCGCTGCTTGAGCTCATAAAGGGACCAGTCCTCAAAATCTTCCCCCATATCAACATCCCGTCCCGGATAAAAAAAGATCTGTATAGGCGGTTTGCTGAAGTCAATGCGGGCCTCTTCATTACATACCCCGCACCGGTTTCCGGTTTCTGCTACCGAGGTGTAATTTTTTTGGCCGCATTTGGTGCAGTAGGAGCGATATCTGCTGGGCTTGGTTCCGCCCTGATAGAGTACCAGATAGCCGCCACTGTGGCCGTTCCAACCTGCCTGCCACAGGTAGTTGTGCTGCCGGTTGAAGTCCTCAATCCGCTCATTGAGCCGCTCATAGAACTCAGGTACTTGGATCATGTCCCAGAGCTTGTCCTCTGTTTCCCGGTCAAGACCAAGTTTGTAGAGCTTCATATTGCAGGCATACGACGTGCTTCGGTTCCAGCTATTCATCGTGTTATACCGAAAATGGCCTGACAGATAAGCAGTCATCTCAGCCCGGGACCGCTTATCCACACGTTGGGAGAACAGACGCCGGGCGGAAGTTTCCTTTTTCATGAGTACCATGCTGTCACCTCCTAAAAGATGGCACAGGGAGGCCAGTATTGTGGCTCTCCCTGTGTGTTTTGATATTTCTTATACCGGTTCAACAGAAACCTTGACTTTCCGGCTCTCCGAAGCTTTGAGCGCAGCCGCGTAGATACTGGGGTGCTCTTTCTTGAGATATCCGGAATCTACACGGCGTGTGGTTTTTGTTACAAAATCCACCAGCAGCTTGTCTTTGGTGGTGGTCAGCACACCATGCTCATGGGCTTTCATCAGTTCCGCGATACGAACACTGTATGCTTCGATCTTTGCTTCATTTTCTTTCATCTGCTGTCTGAGTGCGGCATTTTCATCCTGAAGCGCGACAATCCCCCGCAGGGATTTTTCATATTTTAAGGGAAACTCAATCGTTGGAAGAGCTTTCTGGCTCGGACCACAAATATGAGCCAGCGCCTCCAGCGCCAGTTTCGGGGCCACCTCCGTCATGGCAGGTGGTTTGTCATTCCGCAGACTCCAGATCCACTGATCCAGCCGCTCAAAAATGATGTCCTCCTTCGCCTGATCCCGAATCAAACTGGGTGTAGCCAGATCATGCTCCGGGTTGTTACCCCAGATGGCTGAAAAGGCACCGAAATCTACATCCATGACTGACAGATAATAGCGAAGCTGAAACTCATAATAGAGCGGATAGGCCCCGTCGGCCCAGTCGCCGGCCTTGTGATAGGTGCAGCTCTTGCATTCCAAAACGCCCGGTTTCCCGTCAGCTTTTCGGCTAAGTCGCCGATCAATGTCCGCCAAGGCATATGGAAAGTCCGCGTGCTGATACATATTGGTATCATCAATGACAGTGTCCCCCGTCCGCTGGGCGTAAAAATGGGCCGCAATCGGTTCAAGCATATGTCCCATCTGCAACTGCAAAGGATTGGGCTTATCTTTGGGCTTCATACGGCCTTTTTTGATCATCCACAATTCCAGTGGGGTGGTCCACGGTGACAGGCCAAAGATGGTGGCCACATCGCTTCCGCCCACGGTGTACTCAATGTCCCCTTTCGGGCCATGCTCCCGGCACTCCAGCCAGCGTTTTTCATCCATTCCCGCACAGTCGCACAGAATGATCGGTGCAGCCATTACCAGTTCACCTGCTTTGCAAGATCGTAGTCGCTCCAGCGAAGTGTGAGCGCCCGGGCCATGTTCTCCTGAAGGGACAGCAGCTTGCTCTCAGGCGCACCACTGACCTTCAGATTGAACAGAATCTCCTGCATGGCCATAAATACGTCATGGGCAGAGGCCGAAGCATTGCCGTTGGCTGTCTCAAACATGGCGATGGCTTCTATCGCCGCCTTTTTCGGCATAGCCAGCTTTTTACACACGGCAGTCATGGCATTGACCGGGTTATCCAGGTGGATGGTGAGCAGGCCGCTCAGGCGGGCCACCGAATCGCCGAACTGGGCGAACAGCATATCCAGAGCGTCCACAAAATCGGGCACCTTGGACTGCCGGCGGTGCTCAATGGCCACCATGCCGCCGATGTGGATGGGATACTGCAGGCCCATCA
>CAJTTS010000172.1 GCA_910579155.1 uncultured Oscillospiraceae bacterium
CTTTTTTCAGAAACAGTCGCAAAGGAAACAAGAAAAATCATGCATCCTGCCCTTAACCTGGCCCTGTTGTGGCCGGGTTCTTCTGTTTCTTCTTCTATCTCCATCAAAATTCGCTATTTTTCAGAGGTGCCCTAATTATATTGAATAGGAGGAATGACCACATTTATAAAATTTTTCGCATTTCTCTTGACAAGCGGTGCGCACGGCTGCCTGTCCCGGGAAATAGGGATTGCTTTCCCCCTTCGCTGCGTGTATAATAGTGCAATAATGCTTGGAAACACAGGAGGGACCCGCTATGAAAGACCTGCTCCAGCTTTTGGAGGACGATTCCACCCTGACCCGCGCCCAGCTGGCCGCCATGACCGGCATGACGGAGGACGAGGTGTCGGCGGCGGTGGCACGATATGAGAAGGACCGCATCATCCTGGGCTACAAGACCATCATCGACTGGGACCGCACCCAGCAGGAGTCGGTGACCGCCCTGATCGAGGTGGGCGTCACCCCCCAGCGGGGGGAGGGCTTCGATCGGGTGGCCCAGCGCATCTACCAGTACGACGAGGTGGAGTCCCTCTACCTCATGTCCGGCGGGGCCTACGACATGATCGTCACCATCTCCGGGCGCACGCTGAAGGAGGTGGCCCGGTTCGTGGGGGAGAAGCTGGCCCCCATCGAGGGGGTCACCGGCACCGCCACCCACTTCATCCTGAAGAAATATAAGGAAAAACACCTGATCTTCCCCGTGCAGGAGGTCCAGGAGGAAAGGTTCGTGTTTGAATGATGGACTACAGCAAGCTCATGTGCCGGCGGGTGCAGGACATCCAGCCCTCCGGCATCCGGAAATATTTCGACCTGCTCCAGGGCATGGAGGGGGGCATCTCCCTGGGCATCGGGGAGCCGGACTTCCCCACCCCCTGGCACATCCGGGACGCGGGCATCTACTCCCTGGAGAAGGGCTTCACCAAATACACCCCCAACGCCGGCCTGTCCGACCTGCGGGGGTCCATCTCCCGGTATCTCAAGCGGCGGTTCGACCTGAGTTACGCCCCGGTGGGCCAGATCCTGGTCACCGTGGGGGGCAGCGAGGGGCTGGACCTGGCCTTCCGCACCCTGCTGGAACCGGGGGACGAGGTGATCGTCCCCACCCCTTCCTTCGTGTGCTATGCCCCCCTGGTGTCCATGCTCCATGGGGTGCCCGTGCTGGTGGAGACCCGGGCGGAGGACGATTTCCGCCTCACCCCCGCCCAGCTCCACGCCGCCATCACCCCGAGGACCAAGGCGGTGGTCCTCCCCTTCCCCAACAACCCCACCGGGGGCATCATGGGCCGGGGGGACCTGGAGGCCCTGGCCAGCGTGCTGCGGGGCACCGAGATCATGGTGGTGTCCGACGAGATCTATGCCGAACTCACCTACAGCGGGCGCCATGTGTCCATGGCCAGCATCCCGGACATGTACGAGCGCACCATAGTGATCAACGGCTTCTCCAAGGCCTACTCCATGACGGGCTGGCGGCTGGGCTATGTGTGCGGCCCCAAGCCGCTGATCGCCGCCATGACCAAGCTCCACCAGTACGCCATCATGTCCGCCCCCACCACCAGCCAGTACGCCGCCATCGAGGCCCTGGAACACGGGGATGGGGACATCGAGGCCATGCGGGACGAGTACGACGGCCGCCGCCGCTTCCTGGTGGACGGCTTCCGCAAGCTGGGATTGAGCTGCTTCGAGCCCCTGGGGGCGTTCTACACCTTCCCCTGCATCAAGTCCACCGGCCTGACCAGCGAGGAGTTCTGCGACCGCTTCCTGGCCCAGCAGCGGGTGGCGGTGATCCCCGGCTCCGCCTTCGGCCCCGGCGGCGAGGGCTATGTCCGGGCCAACTACGCCGCCTCCATGCGGGATTTGGCGGAGGTGCTGGACCGGCTGGAGCGATTTTTGAACAGCCTGAAGGGCTGAAAGAAAGGGAGCGTTTGTGATGAACATCGTCTGCTTAGATATGGAGGGCGTGCTGGTCCCCGAGATCTGGATCGCCTTCGCCCAGGCCAGCGGCATCCCGGAACTCTCCCGCACTACCCGGGACGAGCCGGACTACGACAAGCTGATGGCCTACCGGCTGAACATCCTGAAGGAGCACGGCCTGGGCCTGAAGGAGATCCAGGCCGTCATCGCCACCATCGATCCCCTGCCCGGGGCAAAAGGATTTCTGGACGAGCTGCGCACCCTCACCCAGGTGGTGATCCTCTCCGACACCTTCGAGCAGTTCGCCCAGCCCTTGATGAACAAGCTGGGCTGGCCCACCTTGTTCTGCAACACCCTCGAGGTCGGTCCCGACGGTGGGATCGCGGGGTACAAGATGCGCTGTCCCAAGTCCAAGCTCACCACGGTGAAGGCCCTCCAGTCCTGCGGCTTCGACACCATCGCCGCCGGGGACAGCTTCAATGACCTGGCCATGATCCAGGCGAGCAAGGCGGGCTTCCTGTTCAAGTCCACCGACCAGATCAAGGCCGGCTGCCCCGATATCCCCGCTTTTGAGGAGTTCGGCGATCTGCTGGCCGCCATCAAGGGAGCGCTGTGATGAAACGGATGGTCTTTGGCGTCCTTCTTGCGGTCATCGGTTTTGTACTTTTTGCGTTCTGCCTGATACATGCCTTGTTGAATCCTGTTACACTGAACGGGGTCGGTGGGCTGTTGAGCGCGTTTATCTCCCACGGCACCCTGGTCCCTTTCGTTCTCTCCACCGCGGTCATGTGCGCCGGTCTCGCGATCTGCGGCTGGGAAGCATTCCGAAAAGATAAGTAACTCGAATCCTGAAAAGAGGTCCTCGCCATGCGCTCTGATTTTACCAACCTCCCCTTCAAACCCGCCGACATCCTCCTGCCCCAGAACTGCGACTACGACAAGTGGGCCGTGGTGGCCTGCGACCAGTACACCTCTCAGCCCGAGTACTGGCAGCGGGTGGAGGAGCGGGTGGGCCGCGCCCCCTCCGCCCTGCGGCTGATCCTGCCTGAGAGCAGCCTGGACGGCCCCCAGGTGGAGATGGACATCATGGACATCAACTCCACCATGGCCCGCTATGTCCGGGAGGGCCGGTTCAAGACCCTGCCCCAGGCCATGGTGTACGTGGAGCGCACCCTGCACAACGGCCGTGTCCGCCGGGGGCTGGTGGGTATGGCGGACCTGGACGCCTATGACTACGAGCCGGACTCCGACGTGCTCATCCGGGCCACCGAGGGGGTGGTCCACACCCGCATCCCGCCCCGGGTGGCGGTGCGGAAGAACGCTCCCATCGAGCTGCCCCACGTCATGCTGCTGTGCGACGATCCGGGGCGGACAGTCATCGAGCCCCTGTCCGCCCAGACCGGCTCCATGGAGCTTTTGTACGACTTTGACCTGATGGAGCAGGGGGGCCATGTGAAGGGCTGGCTGCTTTCGGAACAGCAGCTGGAGGGGGTGGCAGCCGCCCTGTCCGCCCTGGCCGACCCCGCCGCCTTCCGCGCCAGATACGGGGTGGAGGACCAGCCCGTCATGCTCTTCGCCGTAGGGGACGGCAACCATTCCCTGGCCACCGCCAAGGAGTGCTATGAGCGGCAGAAGCGTCTCATGCCCCCCGAGAAGTGGGCTTCCATCCCCGCCCGGTCCGCCCTGTGCGAACTGGTGGACCTCCACGACGAGAGCCTGGAGTTCGAGCCCATCCACCGGGTGGTGTTCCACACCGACCCCCAGGCCCTGCTGGACGCCTTGGTGCGGGCCTTCCCCGGCGCCCGCCGGGGGAAGGAGCCGTTGGGGGACGGCCTGCCCCTGCGCTATGTGTGCGCCGGAGGGGAGGGCGCGGTCACCGTGCCCTCCGGCGCCGCCCGTCTGCCGGTGGGGGCCCTCCAGAGCTTTTTGGACGACTACCTCATGGACCACGACGGCCGAGTGGACTACATCCACGGCGAGGACGTGGCCCGGGAGTTCGCCGCCCGCCCCGGCAACATCGCCTTCCTCCTGCCTCCCATGGACAAGCGAGAGCTGTTCCCCTCCGTGATCCACGACGGGGTGCTCCCCCGCAAGACCTTTTCCATGGGCGAGGCCCACGACAAGCGCTTCTACCTGGAGGCGCGGAAGATCCGGTAATAGGAACCCCCGGCAAGGGAGAGGTAACGTAACAAAAAGAAAACCTAAGGAACCTCTGAAAAATAGCGAATTTTGATGGAGATAGAAGAAGAAACAGAAGAACCCGGCCACAACAGGGCCAGGTTAGGGCTTGTTTGAAAATTGTCATCATACCCAAACGGTGGCTCTTTTTCCGCCATACTTTGCCAATTTTCCTTGGAATACACCAAGTATTCCTGCGTCAAATTGGCTTCGTCTGGCGAAAAAACCCCTCACCGTTGGGCATATTTCCAATTTTCAAACAGCGCCTAAGGGCAGGATGCATGATTTTTCTTGTTTCCTTTGCGACTGTTTCTGAAAAAAGCGCAAAGGAACCCCGTCATGCTGTCCGCAGCCTCCGCCCGGCCATCGCCAGGAGGTAGAGGTTTGCGCAGGCAAACATGGCATACAGTCGGTCCTCGTTTTTCTTCAAACCCCGGTATCGGGTTTTCCTATACCCAAACTGGCATTTGATGATGCGGAAGATATGCTCCACCTTACAGCGGACAGAGGATTTCCGCTTCTCGATCCAGCGTGTCCAGTCAATGGCGTTGCTGCTCACCTTGGGAAACCTGCCGGGGCGGAGATTGACTCGGTACTCAATGGAGGACAAATGCTCGTCATTCGCCACTTCTGGGCGTTTCTGGATACCCAAATAGCCCGAATCGCCGTAGACCACCTCGTCATCTTCCCGAATCAGGCCGGAAGCCACTGTCACGTCGTGTACATTGGCAGACGTGACTTCTATCGTGTGGACATATCCTGTCCCGGCGTCCACACCCACATGGCACTTCATCCCAAACCGCCATTGGTTCCCCTTCTTGGCCGAGTGCATGTCCGGGTCACGCTTCTTTTCCTTGTTCTTGGTGGAACTGGGCGCGTCAATAATGGTGGCATCTACAATGGTGCCGCCCTTCATGATATGCCCCGTTTCCACCATCACCCGGTTTATTGCATCAAAAAACATCTTGTTCAGCCCATGCTCCTCCAGCAGGTGCCGGAAATTGCACAGCGTGGTTTCATCCGGCACACTGCCCGATAGAAGATCTATCCCTGTGAACTTTCGCATTGCATAACTGTCGTATATGGCGTCCTCTGTCCCCGGATCGGACAGATCGAACCAAATCTGCAGCAAATACATCCGCAGCATCAGCTCCAACCCTATGGGCGGCCGGCCCCGCTCTCCTGTGGGATAGTACGGTCTGATAACCTCTACCCACTCGTCCCATGGGATGATCTCCTCCATGATTTCCAAAAATTCTTCCCGCTTTGTTTTCTTTTTCCTGCATCTATATTCCATATCGCTCAACGTCTGCTGCTTCATACTCCCACCGCCCCCTGTCTTTTTCTCCTATTTTACCACTTTTTCCTTCGTCTTGGAACAGATTTGATCAGAGATTCCCTATATTTTTTACTGGAGAACCAGTTAGGCCTTGTTTGAAAAATAGATATTGCACAAATGATAAAGAAGTGTAAAATAG
>CAJTTS010000173.1 GCA_910579155.1 uncultured Oscillospiraceae bacterium
CCCGCCCCGCCACTGTGGAGGACACCCTGGAGGCTTTCCAGCAGATCGTGGGCGGACCCATTGAGGCCGGGTGCTACCTGCCCCAGAGGGTGATGCTCATCTGCAACGGCGAGGGGAAACATATGGGCCTTATGCCCAACCGAGAGAACCCTACGGACAGCGGGGACTTCATCGCCGGAACCTTCCTGCTGTGCGGCTTTGAGGGGGAGCGCTTCGCCTCCCTTACCCCTGCCCAGCAGACGCGGTTCCAGGAATATTTCGCCCTGTCTGCTTTCGAGGGAGGCGTCAGCCAGTGACAGCTTCCCAGCTGCTCCAACCTTTGGCGATACCGCCGTAGAGCCCATCAGCACAGATCGTCCCATCACACCAGCCCCGGAAGGACTTCACTCCTTCCGGGGCTTATTTTTTGTGCAAAGGAGGAAATCACCAATAAAAACAAGCGAAAACAGCAACAATTTCTGCTCCATTTCGGTGTCCGGCGGGAAGGATTCAAGTGCGCTATTGCTGCTGATGCTGGAAAAAGATATGCCCATTGACTGCGTTCTCTACGCCGACACCGGAATGGAGTTCCCGGAAATGGAGGCCCACATCGCCAAGCTGGACGATCTGCTGTTCCAGAAACGAGGCATCCACATCACCACCCTGCGCCATCCCCGGGGCTTTGAGTGGCTAATGTTCGATATTCCCCAGCAGCAGAGGCGGGCCATTGAACGCCGTATCGCTATGGGCCAGTCCTTGACCGGCTATGGCTGGCCGGGGATGAAGGTGCGCTGGTGTACGGGCCAGCTCAAAACACACCTGATGGCTAAGGAGGTCAACCAGCTCAAAAAGGGAAAAAACGCCCTGCACCATATCGGCATCGCCGCTGATGAGGCCCATCGGTGCAAGGCCGACCCACAAAACCGTTATCCTCTGGTGGAATGGGGCATCACGGAGGCCCAGGCGCTCCAGATCTGCTATGACCGGGGCTTTGACTGGGGAGGGCTGTATGAGATCTATCATCGCGCCTCCTGCTGGTGCTGTCCGCTCCAGAGAATTGACGAACTGCGCAAGCTGCGCCGTCACCACCCGGAGCTATGGGCACGGCTGCGGGACATGGATGATAGGGCGCGGGCCATGTTCGGCCCTGGTCCTCTGGGACAGTTCAAGCAAAACTGGAGCGTGGCTCGGCTGGAGGAACGCTTTGCCAGAGAGGAGGCGGAGAGTGCATGAAGCTCATCCTTCGTCATTTGGCTGTGCCGCCGTAGGGCGGCGCAGCCCTCAAGATCGAACGATAAGGAGACGACTAAATCTGTGAAAGGAGAACAGTTTTCATGAAAAAGCATATGGGCCTGCTGCTGTGCGCGCTGGCGGTCCTGGCGTCCTGCGCCCTCCTCCCGGCGCTGGCGGCGGAGCAGCATTATCCCGTATCGGTGGAGGAGTACACCTACGGCCCCCTGGATGAGCCGCGCATCAATAAGATCTATCAGCTCTCCCTCTCGGACGACCCCGGCGGCATCCCCACTGGGGACTTTGACCGCAACGGGCGGCACTATTACCTGCTGGACATGGTGCGCAAGGATGAGGTGGGGGTGGACACCCAGCCCCACACCGAGACCGTCACCATGGACAGCGACACCGGCGATCTGGCCGAGGTGCTGAAGCGGCTGGACGCCCAGATGGAGGTCACCACCGAGGACGGGCACACCGGCACCCTGGTTCTGGACCACACCTCCGTGAAGGTGGAGGTCAAGGGCTATAAGACCAGCTCCCGGAGCCTGTCCGCCACCCGAACCTATCCCAGCCTGTCCGATGCCGACCTGTCCCTGATCCCCACCACCATCACGGATGGGGGCAGGACCCTCACCCTGGCCGACGTGCAGTGGGCCAGCGACGGCGCCTGCTACACCGCCACCGCCAAATACACCGGCTCGTCCAGCAGCCGACACGCCACCGGCTACACGGTAAGCGCCAGCTACACCGGCGAGGTGGCTAAGACCAATTGCGAGGTCGTGACCTATACTGCTATCTTTGGCAGCACCAAGCTGGAGGAGCCGGAGCCGACCCCCGTGCCCGAACCCACACCAGACGGGAAACCGTCCGGCAATAGATCTGGGAGTAATATGAGCTGGCCCTCTCTGCTGGGCTGTGCAGGCGGCGTGGCCGTGCTTGCTGTGGCCGCGTTTTTCGGCGTCAAAAAATCCAAGGAAGGGAGAGATGGGAAATGAAGCGGCTTTTGCGTATCTTTCTGCTGACCGTGGTATTCGCCGCCCTGCTGGTGGCCCCCGGCCACGCTTTGGAGTACAGCATCGATGCGCCCGAGGACTACCTGTTTGGCCGTCCCACCAGCGACGACACCATCTACGAGTGGGAGGACCCTAATGTGGACCGTTCCAAGAACACCGCCCTGATCCCGCCTGGTTTTGGGACGCCCACCAGCTACCTGCCCAACTCCGGCGAGTATCTGACGCCCCACCTGGTTCCCGGCGCTCTCAGCGGCGGGCTGGTGAACCAGGTGGGCAGCGTGGCTGACCCCAATGGCGGCACCCCCGCTCCCGGCACCAGCCTGGACAGCTCCGGATATCCCACGGTGAGCGGCGGCAGTTCTACGGGCGGGCAGACCACCGCGTTCACTGAGGTCACATCCAGCCTCTACTATTCCAACGGGAGCCTGGGCACCCTCAAGATCCCCTCCATCGGCCTGACGGTGGGAGTGTATGAGGGCACCGGCAGCACCCCGCTGCTGAAAGGCGCGGGCCATTTCGAGGACACCAGTATTTGGCTGGGAAATGTTTGCCTTGCGGGGGTGCGCCCAGATAGGGCGTGATTAGAAGTAGAAAAATGGTACTACCCCGTAAGATAACGCGGGAGACAACCTGCCTGACCGAAAGGCGAAAGCTGACACGGGAACATAGCACGGCAGGAAAGCGGTAAGTTGCCTAAAGGCAATTTGGCACGACTGAACCGCAATGTCAAGCGGATATGAGGATAAAACTGGACTTGTTGAATGTGAGCTTCGAGTTTTCGTTAGACCAGAACAGAGGAAAGTGCCTGAAACCTCTGATATGAGTACATTTGGATATGGCCGGCATCCAAATGGTTATCAATCCACTCATAAAACCTGCTGGAGAGCCAGTGGTAAAGAAGCGAAAGCATATCCGACAATCCGCATACCAACTAATCACGTTAACTGGGGATTGCCTAAACAGGAACGCCATGGGGAGGTGAACAACGGCTATGACATTTAGTGTCTGAATATCCTGCAAGGCAACGGAGCCGTCATAGTAGTCAATGAGAGGGGTAATGACCCTTACACGGCGAAGGGCGGCAGTCATTACGTGCCAAAATCAACAGCGATTAGGGAGGAATACCTCACAATGAAACCAACAATGGAGATTTTGGAGAATGTCAAGCAAAGCTCTGCAAGGAACAAGGACGAGGTGTTTACACGGCTGTACCGCTATATGCTTCGTCCAGACCTGTACTATCAGGCGTATCAAAACCTATACGCAAACAACGGAGCGTCAACCCAAGGGGTAAATGAGGACACGGCGGACGGCTTCAGCAAAGCAAAGATAGACCGAATTATCAAAATGCTTACGAATGAAATTTACGTCCCACATCCGGCCCGCCGTACTTATATCCAGAAAGCAAACGGAAAAATGCGCCCCTTGGGAATCCCCACCTTTACGGACAAACTGGTGCAAGAGGTTCTTCGGATGATATTGGAAGCGGTATATGAACCTGTGTTTTTGGACTGCTCTCACGGGTTTCGGCCCAATCGAAGCTGTCATATCGCGCTAAAATCAATCAAAAAGGGTTTCAATGGCATCCGCTGGTTTGTGGAGGGCGACATCAAAGGCTGTTTTGACAACATAGACCATTCGGCGCTGGTGGGCATCATCAGCAGCAAAATCAAAGACGCACGGCTCATCAAGCTGATTTGGAAACTGCTGAAAGCGGGATATTGTGAAGATTGGCAGTATCATATGACATATAGCGGGACGCCGCAGGGCGGAATCTGCTCACCGATTTTTGCAAACATCTACTTGCATGAGCTGGACAAGTTTGTTGTCAATCTCGCAAAGAACTTTGATAAACCAAAAGAGAAGAAGTTTACGCCGGAATACCAGAAGATTGCCAGTAAACTGGAATATATCCGCCAAAAACTCAAGACCGCCGAAGGCGATGAAAAATCGGAGCTTTTGCACCGGCGGGAGATATTGCGCAAAGAGCTGCTGAAAACGCCCTGCAAGTCGCAGACGGATAAGAAGTTAAAATATGTGCGCTATGCGGATGACTTTCTGATTGGTGTGAATGGGAGCAAAGAGGACTGTGCGCAAATCAAACGCCAGTTGTCGGAGTTTATTGCGGGGACGCTGAAAATGGAACTCAGCGAAGAAAAGACGCTTATCACCCACAGCAATGAATACGCCAGATTTTTAGGTTATGATGTGCGGGTCAGGCGCAACGGCCAAATCAAGCACGGAGGGCCGGGAAACCGTACCAAGCGAACGCTGAATGGTACGGTGGAACTCTGTGTGCCGTTAGATGAAAAAATCACGCGATTTCTGTTCGACAACAAAGTGATACGTCAAACGGAGGACGGCAGAATCAAGCCAGAGCGCCGAAAATCCTTGTTGCGATGTACTGACCTTGAAATCGTATCTGCCTACAATGCAGAACTGAGGGGACTTTGCAACTATTACTCTATGGCCAGCAACTTTGGAAAATTGTGCTATTTTGCATATTTAATGGAGTATAGCTGTTTGAAAACCCTTGCTGGAAAGCATAAAAGCAAAATCAGCAAAATCAGGGCACAGTACAAAGATGGACGGGGAGGTTGGGGGATACCCTATGAGACAAAACAGGGCCGTAAGCGTTGTTACTTTGCTAAATATCAAGACTGCAAGGACGCTTGGAACCCCACTGACCAAATTTCAAATGCTGTTGTACGCTTTGCGTATACTACGACAACATTTGAGAAACGTCTGTCCGCAAAAATCTGTGAGTTATGCGGGGCAGTTGACGCAGAACACTACGAAATCCATCACGTCCGCAAGGTAAAAGATTTACAGGGCAAGGAACCCTGGGAGCAGATTATGATTGCCAAGCGGCGCAAAACGTTAGTGGTCTGTGAAAGCTGTCATAAGCTGATTCATGGAAAGAAAGTTTTGTAAGACGGAGCAATGATGGCGAGCCGTGTACATCGAGAGGTGTAAGCACGGTTCTGAGAGGGGGTGGCGCAAACCTGCCGCAGGAATGCGGTAAGGCGGTGCCTCCCCACTCTACCACAATCGCGGTGTGCGCAACGATTTTGGTAAGATCCACACACTGAGATCCGGCGATACCATCACCTTCACCACCGTCCTGGGCACCATGACCTACTCGGTGTCCAGCGTCACAAAGGTGGCCGTGACCGATACCTCCGGCCTGTCCGCCACCGCACACGATCAGATCACTCTCTATACCTGCGTGGAGGACCAGCCCACCTATCGGTGGTGTGTCCGGGCGTTATCTTTAGATTCGTAATGTACAGAAAGTAAAGCGTCCAGAAAGCATTGAAACA
>CAJTTS010000174.1 GCA_910579155.1 uncultured Oscillospiraceae bacterium
CGGCGACCCCCAGGGCTTCGCCCTGTACGTCAACGGGGAGCGGCGGGGGGAGTTCCAGGGGCGGACGGCGGAGGTGGACCTGACGGCCCACCTGGCGGGGAAGGACGGAAGGATCCCCCGGGGGCGCTGGCTGGACATGGAGATCCGGCCCAATGATCTGGCCTATGTCAGTTTGGATCTCATCGTCCAGGGCTTTGTCCAGTCCCGAGGCGACAACACCGTATGAAGGAAGGAGTCAGCATCATGGAAACGCAGCTATACCCCGGTATCGCCTTTTCACCCCCGGCGGCGTTGACGGACAATATAGGTGCGGGGGACACCATCATCCCGGTGAGCGACGCGGGGTCATTCCCTCCCGCTCCCAACCTGGCCACCATCGGCGCTGACGAGGACGGGGAAACGATCCTCTACGCAGCCAAGACGGCCACGGCCCTGTCCGGCTGCGTCCGGGGGGTGGAGGGGACGGCCCGGGCCTGGAGCGCCGGGGAGCCCATCGCCCGAAACTGGACCGCCAAAGATCACGCAGATCTGATCGCGGCGGTGAGGGAGGCCCGGGCGGCGGCGGAGGAGGCCCGGGCGGCCTCCGACCCGGCGGGGACGGCGGCGGCGACCGTAGAGGCCCACGACGGGGACGCAAAGGCCCACGGGGAACGCTTCGCCGCCAAGCAGGACGCGCTGAGGGGGCGGCCCGGAGAGGCGGTGGGGTTCGGCGAGAACGGGGTGGCCCAAGCAGTGCCGGGGTGGAGCAATCCGAACCTGCTGGACAACTACTACTTTGCGGACCCGGTGAATCAGAGAGGCCAGACGGAGTACACCGCAGCGGGCTATACAATCGACCGGTGGAGAATGGCGATCGATATTGGTAAAATTTTGGTTGAAGATGACGGCCTGGTCGTTGATGCTACGTCCAATGCCGTAACGTTTTATCAGCCGTTCGATGGAAAGCTGAGGTGGATCCTTGGGAAAACATTTACGGTCACAATCGAATATACATACTTATCGGGGCCTGTATGGTCTGAATTGATGTTCAATTTGAATGGAACGCTCAACGCTCTGCACACTGGAAATTTGGCTGCGGAAACCGGAAAGCGAATGGTTCGGTCCGTTACCGCTGTGATTCCAGGTAGTGTCACAGGATCGGCAGCTCCACTATCTTTGGCATGGTTCTACGCCGCAAAAGGAGCAAAAGTAAAAATCCACTCGATCAAATGCGAATTAGGCGCCCGGCAGACGCTGCTCCACCAGGACGCAGACGGCCATTGGGTGCTCAACGCCCCGCCGCCTAACAAGGCGCTGGAGCTGGCGAAGTGTCAGAGATACTTTGAACGGTCCGCATGGAACGCCACACTTGCAGTGGCTATCAATAACAGTGAACTTCGATTTTGCGGCTCATATTATTTTAAAGCAGTTAAGAGAGTTGCCCCTGCTATTACTGTGGAGGCGGCACATAAGGGTCAACAAATAGAACCCTTTGATACTGTAGATTGTGTATATATTACAGGACTACAGGCAATAGAGCCAATCGCATATAACCAATATATGTTTTCTCCCCGCGTTTCAGATCCTCAATCCAAGCTTGTACCGGGCAGGGTATATCAAGTTATTATTCCAGATAATCTGTATAATATCTCAGCAGATTTGTAAGGAGGGATTAAATTGTATAGCAAGCACTACATCATGGTGGATGCACAAGGCCGCATTATCTCCGGCTGGAGCGACGGCCCGTGCCCGGACAAGGACGTCACACAGGCCATCTGCATCGACGGGCAGGGCGGCTATCAGTTCCGGCTGTTTCCTGGCGGGGAGGAGAACCCGGCGCTGTACACCATGGACGGCATTCCGCTGTACCGCTGGGATGGACAGACTGTTCAGCTGCGTGCAGATGAGGAGATCGGCGCAGACCGGACAGCCATCCCTGAGCCGCCGCCCTCCGAGCAGGAACAGCTGCGGGCGGATGTGGACTTCTTGGCGGCCTTACAGGGGGTGAGCCTGTGAGCGTGTTCGAGATGGCAAAAAAGTACTATCCTCGGCTGTGGGGCAAGGCCCGGCTGGAAGCGCTAGTGGAGGCCGGCCGGCTTGCGGAGGAGGAAATGGAGCAAATCTGCAATGAAAGCGAGCGATACCAATGAATGAGAACTGCAACCCCAACGACTGCCCGCTGGAGCCGCGTGTGTCGGCCCTGGAGCGGGCCAACGAACAGCACGGCAAGACCCACCGGGAAATCTTTCGGCGCATGAACGATGTGGAGCGGGACAACGCTGTGCAGGAAGAGCGCTATACCGCGATTGCCGGAAAGCTGGATGAGATCAGCGCCACCGTGAAGGCCCTGGCAGACAAGCCCGGGCGGCGGTGGGATGGGCTGGTGGACAAGCTGGTATATGCCGCCGCGTTGGCAGTGGTGGCGTGGGTCGCGGCGGGTATGCCGGGGCTGAACTGAGAAAGGAGCGTACTTACAAATGAACGAGAAGACAAAGAAATGGCTGAAGGCGGCGGGGGTACGGGCCGTCAAGACGGTGGCCCAGACCGCCATCGCCACCATCGGGGCGTCTGCGGTGCTGTCCGCCGTGGACTGGCCCATGGTGGCCTCGGCGGCGGCGCTGGCGGGGCTGCTGTCCCTGCTCACTAGCGTGGCGGGGCTGCCGGAGGTGGAGATGTGACGCCGCAGGAATGGCTCATCGCCACGGCGGAGGACCAGGTGGGCTATCTGGGCAAAAAGTCTAATGCCCAGTTAGACGAGCCCAAGGCCAACGCCGGGGGGCTTTGGAATAAGTTCGCCCGGGACCTGGACGCCCTGGGAGACTTCTACAACGGCAAAAAGAACGGCTACGACTGGTGCGATGTGTTCGTGGACTGGTGCTTCGTCACCACCTTCGGGCGGGCCGAGGCCCAACTGCTCCTGTGCCAGCCGGACCAGTCCCTGGGGGCTGGCACGGGGTACAGCTTGAACTACTACAAGCAGAAAGGGCGGCTGTTCTCCAGCCCGGAGCCGGGGGACCAGATCTTCTTCGGCGACGCCAAAAGCACCTGGCACACCGGGATCGTGGTGAAGGTGGAGGGCGGCTTCGTCCACACCATCGAGGGAAATGCGGGGGAGCCGTCCGCTGTGCGGGCGTGCCGGTACAAGCTGGCAGGCAAGACCATCAAGGGGTATGGGCGGCCTGATTGGTCCCTGGCCCCCAAGGGAAAGGAGGAGGACGAGATGGTGTACTATAAGACGCTGGCCGACGTGCCCGCGTGGTATCGGGGCGCGGTGGGGAAGGCCGTGGACAAAGGTGCGCTCAACGGCACCGGCGGCGAGGAGCTGAACGTGTCCGAGGACCTGTGCAGGACCCTCACCGTGCTGGACCGGCTGGGGATGCTGGGCTAAAGGGAGGGGCCGATATGGTAGCCCTGATGCCACCGTCGTGATCAACACCCCAGGCTACTTACTGACACACTACAATAGCTACCCCATCCTGGGTGAGCTGCTGCGTGCCCTGGGCAACTCCGTGTAAACAAAAGCAACCAGCCCCCGACGGCCCCCTTGCAGGATTTTCTTTCCTGTGAGGGGGCTGTTTTTTATTTCTGGGCCAGGGCCGCCGTAGAGGGCCGTCAGGCGGTTTCCGTGTCATGGGTGTGCGTCTACCCTCCCGAGGGCTTGACCGGGTGTTACAACAGGCTTATGGGTCCAAATAGGCTTGTTTAAGATTGCCCCTCAATATTTGATTTACAAGGTACAAGGTGCGTATATGTAAAAGGGGCGGCGGTTGACTCCCCCTGTGCCGATGGGTAAACCCATGAGCGCCCGCCCCGCTGTGGGGGCGGCTGGACTTGCACCAGCGGCGGCCTGTGGCCGTCGGCCTTGCGGGTTTATTTAATCACTTCGTTAGACGGCTCTGACATAGCCAACACCTACGCCCTGTTCTGTGTCACGATTCAGAAAATACCGGGACATTTCCAACGGTTTGCCGAATGCGTAGAACAGCTTGACCGCCATGCGCAGGCCGTACAGAATTGCCGCATCGTTGAGAGTGCCGTTGTAAACGCTGATAGCGTCCTCCAGGCTCCCAAAGAAATCCGCATCGGTAGCCTTGACCTGTTCCAGTTGCTGGTACAATATTTCCTCCGCTTTCAGAATGAGCGCATCATGCCGTTGAATATATACCCATTCCTCCGATTGGCTCAGACAGCCCATGAGTGCATCCAAGGCATCAAAAGGAGTTATTGGACGAAATTGTCGCAAATTATATTCCCCCTGTACATGGAGGTGAGGCTATGACAGCACGCCAGATCGTTGAGATGGCCACGGGGTACTGTGGGGTGTCGAACTCCGAGCTTGCTCGACGCCTTGGCTGGTCTCCGCAGCTGTTGAACAAACGGCTGAACACGGGGAAGTTTACGGTGGAGGAATGGGAAAAGATCGGGGAGGCTCTCGGAGCAACGGCGAGGGTCAGGTTCACGTTTCCTGATGGCACAGAAATTTGATCCCTGCCAAAAAGGAAACCCCGGACGCCTGGTGAGCGTCCGGGGAAGGGAGAGCAGGGGCATATTCCATTTTGAGCAGGGAGGCCGTGCCGGGCCTCTCTGCGCTTTTCTGTCCATGTATAGCCCCCGCGCCCATCCAGGCCCGCCAAGCCCGATGGACAGTGAAATCCTAATCAAGCCGCTCTCCTTATGGCCGGAGTATAGCACGGGTGGCCGGCTGGATTCTGTTGGAACCTGGCACATAGGGGGACGCTCAAAGTTGAGTGTCCTCAAAAATTTTCAAAAACCTCTTGACTTTTGCATAAGCACATATTATATTATTGCTTAGGCAAAAGTGAGGTGATGAAATGAGCCCTAGAACAGGGCGGCCTATCGTAGGAGAAACCCCGAAAAGTTCTCAAATAGGATTTCGGGTCACGCAAAAGACCGTTGAAAAATTTGAGGAATGCAAGAAACTATCAGGAAAAACTAAAGTAGAACTTTTTGAAGAAATGGTTAATGACCTCCACGATAAGCTGACCAAAGAAAAATGAGAACAGCCCGTCTACCCTCGACAAGTACCGGACTGTTCCCATACACCACACCCGGAGGTTTGGTAAATTTGATTATACCATTCCTCCCGGGTGATTTCAAGGAGGAATTTTAATGATACCTAATCCCGCACCGCGCATTGACCTTGCGTCCATCCCGGACTTCCGGCGCGAGGACCTTGCGAAAGGGGCGCTGGCCTTGACTGAGCAGGTCTTTTCAATGCCGGGAGCAGAGGAACGCTACCAGGCCTGGCTCAAAGAGTACAGGGCCAGACCGAAAAACGAGGCTTACATCTGACCCAATAGGGATAGGAGGGGAAACCCTCCTACCCAAAACAAAAAACCAAAATAAATAAAAGCCCTGGCGTCAAGGTATGTATTTGCGCAAGCGCCAACAACTGAATAACCAGACTGAGTACCCACGGAATGGAGAAGTGACGCATTCAGCGCACCAAGTTTCTTATAAAGCGGTGGCGGTCAACCCGAGACGACAGAAGCGCGGGGTACT
>CAJTTS010000175.1 GCA_910579155.1 uncultured Oscillospiraceae bacterium
CTTCAAGCTGTGCCGGTACACCGTCTTTGCCGAGGACAACTCCTTCCAGTATTTCACCTTTCGGGAGTACCTGTCCTATGTGGCGGCGGCGTACAAAAAAGAACTGCCGGACGTGGCAGAACTGGTGCGGGGCTTTCACTTTGAGGACTACACCGACACGTTGCTGAAGGATCTGTCCACCGGCAACAAGAAAAAAGCGTTCCTGATTACGGCATTTGCCCTGAGACCGGAACTGCTTCTACTGGACGAGCCGGTGAACGGACTGGACTTCCAGAGCACGGAGTACCTGTACCATTTGATCGCCGGATATAAGGAGCACGGAACAGTTCTCTTCTCCTCCCACATTCTGGAGAGCATCACCCTGACCTCCGACCGGGTATTGGTGCTGGAGGAGGGGCAGATCCGGCGGAGCTATGAGGGCGGCGAGATCAACGCCGCAAACATTCGGGAGGCCCTGCATGGTGAAAATGAGCTTTGATGTAACCGCCAAGAAGCTGTTCGGCGTGAAATATGAGCGGCTGGCCCGGACGCTTTTTCTCGATCTGGTGGTCTTTTGGGGTCTGTATATCTCCGGGCTTCAGGTGAAAATTGCCCCCGCCATCCTGTATCTGATGACCGGCGCCTTCTCCGCCGGGGTCATGTGGCAGGCCCTCTCTTCCGGGGATAACAGGGGCAACATGGAAAATATGTTCATGCTCCCTTTCAAGGGACGGAGTTTGGTGCTTTCCTATACGGCCGCGCTGGGGGCCTACACGCTGCTGACCAAAACTACTGGGCTGTTGGCCGTGGTTTGGGCGGTCGCGGACTGGAGCTGGGCGGATATTTTGGGGAGTATTCTTTGCGCCTTAACCGCCATTGTGGTGGTATCCTGTCTCTATCCCTTGCGCCTGGGGCGTACAGACGCCTACGCCTTTTATGTCCGGCCAACCAGCCGCAGGCGGACGGTCAAATCCTGCCGCCGTTACTCCGTATGGCGTTATCTGTTCCGCTACCTGATGGCCCACAAGAATTATCTGGTCAACACTGTGGCCATGTGGGGAGTGGCCTGTGTCCTGCCGGTGCTGCTGGGGCAGATGGAGGCCCGGTTCGTCCTGCCAATCGGCTTTGCCATCCTTTCCCTGAACACCCCCATCTGCATCCTGCTGTCCTGCGACCCAGCGCTGGAGCGGGCGGTGCGGTTCCTGCCCGGACAGCAAAAGGCGTTCTGTGTTCCCTATTGCCTGTTCATTTTCGGGTGCAATCTGGCGGCGGATATTGTTTTCTTGTGCAACTGGCAAATCCAGATCGGTGGGATTGTCCCGCTCCATGCTTTGGCGGCGGCGGCCTTCGCTCTGCTGAGTGCGGCTGGCTCTGTTCTGCTGGAGTGGCACTGCCCCATCCGGGGATGGAAAATCGAAAGCGACCTCTGGCACCACCCGCGAAAATATGTTGTGCCAGCCGTCATGCTCCTGCTGTCCGGATTGGTGGGCATGATCTGAAAAACACTGAGACGCGCGAAGCCATCCGGCGTCTCAGTGCTTTCTGGAATTTTTCCTTGTATGATTGTGAAAATACTCGCATTCCTTTATACTATACTATTGCGGACATAACCCGCAAAAAATCTTCAGATACTTTGTCACAGATTCGGTTCGCGCCAGTCTAATCTTCCAGGAGGTGTTTTTATGAACACAAAAGAAAATCAAGAACTATCCACGCTGATTGAGCAGGCCACTGCCGGGGATAAGGCTGCGCTGGAAACGGTGCTGGCAGGTGTGCAGGATCTGGTATTCAACCTGTCCTTGCGGATGCTGGGTACATTCCACGACGCGGAGGATGCGTCTCAGGATATTCTTCTAAAGGTAATGACCCGCCTCTCCTCCTTCAAAGGGGACAGCACCTTCACCACCTGGGTGTTCCGCATTGCGGTGAATCATCTCAAGGATTATAAAAAACATATGTTTGCACAGTTTCCTCTGAGCTTCGAGTTCTACGGAGATGACATCCGCAACGGGAAGATTCAGGATGTGCCTGACCTGACCCAAAATGTAGAGAAAGCGATTCTGGCTGAGGAGCTGAAGCTGTCCTGCACGAACGTCATGCTACAATGTCTGGACTCGGAGAGCCGCTGCATCTTCATATTAGGGACGATGTTCCGTGTTGACAGCCGGATCGCCGGAGACATCCTGGGCATCACCCCGGAAGCCTACCGTCAGCGGCTTTCCAGGGCGCGGAAAAAAATGGCTGACTTCCTTTCTGAATACTGCGGTGAATATGGAAAGGGAACCTGCCATTGTGCCAGCCGTGTCAACTATGCCATCCAGAATCACCGGATCGCCCCCGACCGGCTGGACTATACCGCCTCCAAGCCGAGTGATACCGCCGTGGAGGTGAAAGCGGCCATGGAGGAGATCGACGGATACTCCCAGCAATTCTCATTCTGCCGGGCATACCAGTCCACAGAGCGGTTTAAGCGGATGATCCGGGGCTTTCTGAATGGCCCGGCCTTTTCCACGGTTGCGGAAGCATAGGAGGCAGAGATATGGATATGCAGATGATTTTGGACTATCTGACCGAGCTAAGCGCCAACAACAACCGGGAATGGTATCACGCCCATAAGGCGGAGTACCAAGCGGCCAACGCACAGTTTGAGGAGTTGATCCAGGCGCTGATCCTCCGAATCGGAGAATTTGACGGCAGTATCCTCGGCCATGTCCCTAAGGAACTGACTTTTAGGCTGGCTCGGGACACCAGGTTCAGCCATGACAAGTCCCCCTATAACCCCGCGTTCCGGGCGCACATCTCCTCCATGGGAAAGCTGCCCATTCCGGCGGGCTATTACCTGATGCTCAAACCGGGCGGACAGTCCTTTTTGGGCGGCGGCCTGTTTGCTGATATGTTCAAGGCCGCTACCAGGATGGTGCGGGATTATATCTCGGAACATGGAAACGAATGGGATTCAATCATCACTGCACCATCCTTCCAGGAATGCTTTACCGTGAGCGGTACAGCACTGAAAAACGTCCCGGCTGGATACGAAAAAGAACATCCCCAGTCTGAATATCTGAAGCATAAAAGCTGGTATTTGGAATATCCGGTTCAGGATGAAGAGCTCGCGGACGGCGAGTTGTTCCTGTCCAAAGCTGTGGACATTTTCTATCAGATGAAGCCGTTTAATGATTATTTGAACAAAGCTCTTGTAGGTTTCCAGATGCCAGAGCGATAAATCTAAGGAGCGAGTCCGAAAAAATTACCGAATAGAAGTGATCGGACGGGGCCTGTTTGAGCCTCGTCCGATCACTTTATAGGTGCAGGTTTTTGAAAACGAAAGTTTTTTGAAAAAGACAGACCGTTGTAACATTTTGCGGACATTTATCTGTTATACTGCCCTTATCACCAAAGGAGGACGGGCCATGAAACGGATACTGATTGTCGAGGACGATGCCCTTTTGAATAAAACTTTAGCCTACAACCTGATTTCCGATGGCTGGGATGTCGCCCCTGCTCTGAATGCCAAAACTGCCGCCAACCTGCTGGCCGGGAGGTCATATGACCTGGTGCTGCTGGATATCAATCTGCCCGATGGGAACGGCTACGACCTGTGCAGGCTGATTAAGCCGGAGCACCCTGACACGGTGGTGATCTTCCTCACCGCCAACGACCAGGAGTGCGACCAGCTCCGGGGTTATGAGGCGGGAGCGGTGGACTACATCACCAAGCCCTTCTCAATAGGGGCCTTGCAGCGGAAAATCCGCGCCATGTTCGCCATGCTGGAGCACCACAAGCCGACAAAGGATCTCTACGATGACGGCAGGCTGTTCCTGGACTTCTCGGAACAGTCCGCCACCTTGAACGGGAAGCCCCTGACCCTCTCTCCCATGGAGTACAAGATGCTGTATCTGTTTTGCAAAAATCCCCGTCAGGTTCTGACCCGACAGCGGCTTTTGGAGCGACTGTGGGACGTGGACGAGAAATTTGTGGACGAGCACACTCTGACTACCTCGATCAGCCGCATCCGGGGCAAAATCGAGGCAGAGGGGGACACCTACATCAAGACCATCTACGGCATCGGCTATCAGTGGACAGGGGGTGAGCGGAAATGAGGCGTATGCCCGTCAAAACCATGTTTCTGCTGGTGGAGGGCGGCGCGGCTGTCTCCATGGTGGCACTTTCCTTCCTCCTCTCCGTCATGACCGGCCAGGGGTGGGTGCTGCTAGCCGGTGTACTGCTGACGGCCTGCGCACTGGTGTGGCTGTTCCTTCTGACGCTGTTTTTTGCCAAACGGCTGTCCCAATTTACCAGCGACCTGTGCCAGACCATGGACAGCATGATTACCGGCGGCCAGGAGCCGTCCAGAGCCGAAGACCGTGAGACCATCTTCGCCCGCATCAGCTACCGCCTCTCCCGCCTGTACGGCATCCTCCAGGAAAACCGGCGCAGGGTGGACGAGGAGCGGCGGGAACTGCAAACCCTGGTATCAGACATCTCCCATCAGGTGAAGACGCCGGTGGCAAATCTGAAAATGGTGACGGACACCCTGCTGGCAAAGCCAGTTACCGAGCAGGAGCGGCGGGACTTCTTACAGGGTATCCGCAGCCAGACGGACAAGCTGGAATTTCTGGTGCAGTCCATGGGAAAAGCCTCCCGCCTGGAAACCGGGGCCATCACACTGGAGAAGAAAGACGGCCCGCTGTTGGACACCCTGGCCCAGGCCATGAGCGGCATCGTCTACGGCGCGGAGCAAAAGGGCATTTCTGTCGCAGTACAGTGCCCGGAGGATCTGCGGGTGTTCCACGACGGCAAGTGGACGGCGGAGGCCCTGTTCAATCTGCTGGACAACGCGGTGAAGTACACCCCGGCGGGCGGGAAGATCAGCGTATCGGTGGAGCAGTGGGAGATGTACGTCAAGCTGGATGTGACCGACACCGGCAGGGGCATCCCGGAGAGCCGGCAAGCCGCTATCTTCCGGCGCTTTTACCGGGAGGAGGAGGTCCACGACCAGCCGGGGGTGGGCATCGGCCTGTATCTGGCCCGGGAGATCGTCACCCGGCAGGGCGGCTATATCAAGGTGACCTCGGAGGTTGGCCGGGGGTCTACCTTTTCCGTGTTCCTGCCCCGGCGATAAACTGTTCACAAAAAATTCACATTCAAAGCTCCGATTCGGACATTTCTGTGACATTTGGATTTTACCATGGCTCTGCAACAGGCGAACAGCCGTGAAAGGAGCAGACGAAAATGAACGTATTACAGACCATCGATCTGAAAAAGCAGTATGGCGCCGAGCCGAACATCACCCGCGCTCTGGATGGGGTCAGCCTCTCGGTAGAGCAGGGGGAGTTTGTGGCCGTGGTGGGCACATCCGGCAGCGGCAAGTCTACCTTGCTGAATATGATGGGTGGCCTCGACACCCCTACATCCGGCAGCGTCATCGTCCGGGGGGACGAGCTGGCGAAGAAGAACGACGAGGAGCTGACCATCTTCCGCCGCCGGAACATCGGCTTCATCTTCCAGAACTACAACCTGG
>CAJTTS010000176.1 GCA_910579155.1 uncultured Oscillospiraceae bacterium
TGGGGTACAGCGTCACAAGCTGGCTGGGGGCGTCCATGAGCCAGGGGGCCGGGACAGACTTCTCGCTCACCTCATACACTCCGGGCAGAAGATTGGACAGGGTGGCCTTGCCGTTTGCGTCCGTCTTAATCTCGTCTACGCTGTGGCCGTCTGCCGCCCGGACGGTGAAAATGGTGTCGGGGATGGGTTTGCCGGTGTCCGCGTCCTTTTTATAGACAATGAGGTTGGGCCGCTTCTGATTTTCCAGCGTGATCGTGCTGGTCTGGCCGGGGAACAGCTCAACATGGTACTCCTGCAAGTCCAGGATGTGGTCGGAAACGGTGTAGGTTTCCTTGACCGAGTACACCCCCGGTTCCAGGTTGGAGATGTTGATTTCGCCGTTATCGTCGGTGATACGGTCAAGGTAGTGGGTGCCGTCCTCAATGCGGGCGATACGGAAATGGACGCCGCCCAGCCGGGTGCCGTCCGAGCTGGTCTTGATAAGCCGCAGGGCGGGCTTGGGGGTGTTGGTGAACACAAAATTGGCGTTCTCGTCCGGGTTCACCTGCACCACACGAACGGCGTCGTCAATCAAATATCCGTCCGGGGCCTCCAGCTCCCGCACCTCATACGCGCCGGGGGTCAGCTTGGACAGGTCGATTTCCCCGTTGATGTCGGTGGTGAACTCCTGCCGGTAGCTCCCACCCACCAGCTTGAACTCAAAGCGGACGTTGGGCAGGGATTTCATGGTGATGCTGTCCACCTTAATCAAGTGGATGCCCGGTTTCAGCGAATTGAAAAAGACCAGCTCCCGCGTCTGCGTCTCGCCGGCCTTTAGCTCAATCTGCTGGGGTGTGCTGTTGACAACGTGGGCGTCGTCCGTAGCGATCTCTTTTACAAGATACGTTCCGGGTTCCAGGTCATAGAGAAAAATCTCGCCGCTGGCGTTGGTGGTGTACTCCCCGAACAGGTCGCCGTCATGCCAGACCTCAAAGGTCACATCGGGCATGGGGGAATTGCTTTTCAGGTCGTACTTCAAAATACGCAGGGCGGGCCGCGCCCGGTTGGTGACGGTCAGCACAGGGTCGTCCTCGGTGGCGGGGTCGTAGGGGTCGATGTGGATGCCGTGGGGCGTCTTATCCAGGACATAGCCAGCGGGGGCGGCGGTTTCCACGATCTCAATATAGGCTTCCTTTCGGATGCCGGTCACGCGGGCCTCGCCGTCGTCGTTGGTGGTGACGGAGGTAATGAGCTTGCCGTCCGCGAACACATCAAAGCTGGCGTTGGGGAGGGATACGCCGGTCTGCTCGTCCACCTTAATGATGGTCAGGCTGATGTCCCGCACATTCTCCCAGGTGATAAGCACGTCCTTGGTGCCGTCCCACTCCACCGTTTCCACACGGGCGGACTTCACATAACCGTCCGGGGGCGTCTGTTCCGTCACGCGGTAAGAGCCGTAGGGCAGCTCGTCACCCTCAAAGGAGATGGTGCCGTCAAAGCCGGTGATGCCGGTGGTCATATAGGAGCCGTCGATCTGCTCAAAGCGGAACACGGCCCCCTGCAAGCTGCCCTTGTTCTGCGCGTCCACCTTCTTGATGGTGAAGCCCCGTTCCACGTCGTCTGTGATGGTCACATACTCCGTGCGGCCAGGGGTCAGGGTGACGTTCATGGGGGCCACGATCTGATAGCCCTCCGGGGCGGCGGTTTCCGTCAGGGTGAATTTTTCATCGGCAGGGAGGTCTGTCCAGACAATTTGGCCGTTGCGGTCAGTGGTGCCGTTGACGCTGGTGCCCCTGTCGCCGGTCAGGGTGAACTCTGCCCCTTCCAGGGGAGCGCCGCCCGCCCCGGCTTTGATTACTTGGAGGCTGGCGGTGTTGGGTTCCTCCGTGCCGCTCCACTTGAAGGGGATTTGGGCGTCCAGATTGGTATAGCCGGGGTCGGAAATGATATAGGACTGTTCCGACGCGGCGGGGTTGTAGGCCAGATACAAGTTGAACTGCGCCACGCCGCCTGCCGCCTTGATGGTGAAGCTGCCTTCGGCGGCGGCGGTGTCCACGGGGATGCAGACCTTGAACGCACCGTAATACTCGCCGCCGTTGGAGTTGAGGGTGGTGGTGCGGTTCTTGCTGGTGTCCACCTTGTAGCAGGTGGCCCCGTTCTCCTGCACCGTTTCCAGCGGGGAGCCGTTCTCGGCGGTGAAGATGGTGCCCTGGGGGGCGTCGGTGGAGTACACCTTGGTCTTGTACTCGTCGATCCAGGTGGAGGTGGCGGACGCCACATACATCACACGGGTAAAGTATTCTTTCCCGTTGATGGTCTCCTTTTTAATGCCCTCCGCATTGTTTTCAGCAGCTCCCGCCAGACCGCGCTCATGCACGACTTCCACACCGCGCACATCCCGATTCTCATCGGCCCGGAGGTACATCCCGGTATAGAGGTTCTTCGTCCAGCCGTTGGCGAGCTGCAAAATGGCCTTCACGCTGTCAAAGACACGGATTTTCTGCGCGTCAGAGGTGGGCGCGGTCAGGGTAGCCCGGCCAGCGGAGAACGAGGTGCCGGGGACGGCGAGCTGGCCGCAGGTCGCCCAAACCGCAAGCTGGGTGGCGTATTTGTACTCGTCCTCCGTCAGACTGTTGATCCCCCGCACGTTGTCCTGGTGCAGCTCCTTAAACTGTGCCAGCGTGCGGTTGGGGTAGCCGTTGGCGAAGGCCCCCATGGTCTTGGGGCTGCGGTTGTACTCCTGGATGGTCAGGGACTTGGAGGGGGACACCCCTTTCAGCCCCCAGTTGACACAGTAGGCGGTGCCGGTGGCGCCGGTGTTGCTGGTGTACTTCCAATAGCCGCCGCCGATGGTGCCCCCGGTGCTCTTGCCCAGGTAGCTGCCATATCCGGCCTGCTGGATGGTGACGCTGCCGCTGGTGGTCAGGGACGCGGCGCTGGCGGGGACAGCCAGCATACCGAAAACGGTGATGGCCGCCATAATCAACGCGATAATTCGTTTTTTCATATAGCCTCCTGTTCATGTTGGTGCATGAAAAGAGGCTATACCCCTAAAAAGTCGGGAAAATCCTCCTTTCATGCGTGATTGAAAGATGTTTTCCCGTTCTCTCTTTTTCGGGGATATTTCAGTGTGTCGAAATGCGTCTCAATTTGAGACGCATTTCCGGGTGGCCGGGCAGAAAAAAGCGGACCGCCTACGCGATCCGCTTTCCCTGATATGTCCGGGTCTTACTTGGTGGAGCCGGGTACAAGCAGCTCTTTCAAAAAAGCTGTGGCTTCCGGCACTTGGTCGGTACGGCCTGGAACGGTTCCCGCCAGCAGAATATAGTCGCGGCGGTACAGGTCGTTGGCGGACACGTCCACATGGAGCCACTGGCCGTCCGCATAGACCATATTCCAGGAATGGTTGTCGGTGCTGATGGTAAAGCAGGGGATATTCGCCGCCGCGCACAGGAACTTGAAGTTGTGGGCGTAGTCGCCGCAGGCGGCCTCCAGCTCGGCGCTGTGCTGTGAGAAGGTCCGCGCAACCCCGGCGATGCCCTTTCTGTCATAGGCCAGCAGGCCGCAGAGGTAGTCATTGAGGTACTTTACCTTCTCCCTGTCCGTACCCAGCCGGTTCACGGCGGTGATAGCGGGCTGGATAAAATCGTAGGCGCTTTGGTAGTTGTCCGGCATGGTGGCGGACACGGCGAAATAATCCAGATATTCGTAGTAGTTGCTCAAATTCTGCGGTACATGGTGCTCATACCGATACAGCCCGTCCAGACGGCCCAGCATACGCTTGACGGCGCTGTAATCGTCCTTCGACACCATCGTGTAAGCGCAGCGGTCTCCTGTGCTGTTCTCCGTCCCCGTGTCCACCAGCGTCTGCCGGATGGCGTTATACAGGTCCCGGTCATAAACGCCAGTGAACAGGTTGGAATTGGCCTGCCGGGAAAAATCTTCCCTGCTCCAATGGCCGGTGCTGATGGTGTAGCCGGACTGTGCCGGGGCTGGTGTGGTTGCCGGGGCGGAGGTCTGGCCCGCCGGTGCTGTGCCGGTATAGGGGGCGGTGGTGTCGATGTAGACCGCCCCATCCCAGTAGACATTAAAGCCGACCGTCTGCCCCACGTCCCGGAGCTTCACATAGTTACTGCCGCCGATGGCGTAAGCCTGTAACTGGACCTGCTGGCCGTCCACATAAAAGGTCTGGCTGGACGGCTCGGCCATCAGGCCCGCCGCATACGCTGTGCCGCCCCCGAACAGGGCCGCGCCCATCAACATTCCCGCGATAAAGGTAAATCCCCGCTTCATGTCAAGTCCTCCTTAAAATGTTATAGTTTTGTGGATTTCTCCACTATTATTATAACATAATTAGAGGAATTTGTCTAAAAACGGCGTGTCAACTCTCGACTGCCCGGACACACCAGCGGTAGCTGGGCTGGTTCTGGACGCAGGTAAAAAGGGTGATACAGTTGTCGCTGGTGGCCTCCAGCATGGTGTTGTCCATCACATTGACCTTTGCCACGCTGGTGACGGTATAGGTGCGGGCGCCCAGGGCGGTGGTGAGGGTGATGGTGTTGCCCGCGTCAAGGGTGTGGATTTTTCCGAAATGGTTTGTCACGCCCCGGTTGTGTCCGGCCAGGGCCACGTTGCCGTTCCAGATGCTGGTGTTGGTGAAGTGGCCCGCGCCCTTCTTCAGAGCGGCGCTGTCCGTCCCCTGATAGATATTGACCGACAGGCCGATGGACGGGATTTCCAGCGTACCCAAGCTGCCGTTGCGGTAGTAAAGGTCGGCTGTCACATCGGTAAAGGCGGTGACGGGGCCGCTGGTGGTGGGGTAGGACGGGCTGGCGGGCGTGGTGGTGTCAACCGCGCCGGGGAGGGCCGGTGTGCCGCCGCCCATGCCGCCCGTCACGGTGAGGGTGTAGTTTCCGCTCAGGGGGCCGTCCGCCGCGAGGTTCGGGGTCAGGTACTCGCCGCTCCCCGGCAGGTAGCTGGTGGGCGTCCCAAAACCGGGAGGAATGAGGGCGCTGCTCTTGCTCCTGTCCTTGTTGGCGGGTTCGGCCCCGGTCTGGATGATGTCCTCCGCGCTGGTGGGGGTGCCGAAGTCCCCGGTGGGCGGGCTGTCAAAGGTGTATTCCAGCGCGTGGGCCGGGGTCACAGCCAGAGCCAGCAGCAGGACGGTGGAGAACAGGGTGGTTTTCCATTTCTTCATGTGGTGTACTCCTTCCATTCTTTTTTAGCCTTGTATTTTTTCAGCAGGAATTTCCCCAGGAAGGCCAGCCCTGCCGCCCCCGCCCCGATGGGCAGGACCAGCAGCCATTTCAGGCCGATACCGCCGGAAGTGCCGGGTTCCG
>CAJTTS010000177.1 GCA_910579155.1 uncultured Oscillospiraceae bacterium
GCACGCCCTCCTTGCGGCCCACCAGCCGTCCGGCGGCAAAGGCGTCCTCGTTGGAGACAGGGATGATCTCGTCATAGACGGCGGTATCCAGCGCCTCCGGGACAAAGCCAGCGCCGATGCCCTGAATTTTGTGAGACCCGGAGCGGCCCTCGCTGAGCACGGGGGAATCCTTGGGCTCCACTGCCACCACTTTCACCGCCGGGTTCTGCTCCTTGAGGTACTGTCCCACGCCGGTGATGGTGCCGCCGGTGCCCACGCCGGCCACAAAGATGTCCACCTGCCCATCGGTGTCTGCCCAAATCTCCGGGCCGGTGGCGGCGCGGTGGGCGGCGGGGTTGGCGGGGTTGACAAACTGGCCGGGGATGAAGCTGTCGGGAATCTCCTGGGCCAGCTCCTCCGCCTTGGCGATGGCCCCCTTCATCCCCTTGGCCCCCTCGGTGAGTACCAGCTCCGCGCCGTAGGCCTTCATCAGCTGGCGGCGCTCCACGCTCATGGTCTCCGGCATAGTGATGATGATGCGGTAGCCCCGGGCGGCGGCTACCGAGGCCAGGCCGATCCCGGTGTTGCCGGAGGTGGGCTCGATGATAGTGGAACCGGGTTTCAGCTTTCCGCTGGCCTCGGCCTCGTCGATCATCGCCTTTGCGATGCGGTCCTTTACCGATCCGGCTGGGTTGAAGTACTCCAGCTTGGCCAGAATACGGGCACCCAGCCCTGCGTCCTCTTCGATGTGGGTCAGCTCCAGCAGGGGTGTTTTGCCGATCAGTTGGTCGGCGGATGTGTAGATATTGGACATGCTAAGACCTTCTTTCCTTCAACTTGTGAAAATGGTTTTCAAACAGGATAAGATTGACACCATTGATCCCAGATTTTTGTCAGGCGGCAGGGAAAACAGATCACAATCCCGCAAACAGCACCCACAACGGCTTGCAGGATTTGGAAGGGCAGCTTTAAGATCGCATACTCGGGCGTGCTGTATACAAAGGTCCTGCCCAGAGAGTAGCCCACTACCATGATAACGGCCCCCAAGGTCACGCCCAGCACAGCCCCGCCGAATCGGTTTTTGGAAAAACCATGGGCGCAGAGGGAAATGACAGCGGCTTGCAGTCTGTGGGTGACCAGAGAGACAAACATAGGTGCCGGGTAAAAGAACATATCCCCCAGGAACGCGCCGAGCCCGCCCACCGCAAATGCGCCAACAGGGTCCAGCAGGATGGCGGCGGTACAGATTACGATGTCATTCAAATAGAGGTGCCCACCCGGCACCGGCATCCCAAAGGAGCTGAGGGCGATATTCATCGCCATAAATACGGCGGTCACGGTCAGCCAGCGCACAGGGGCGCGTCGGCGCAAAGATTCGGAGTTCACCACAGATTCCCCCTCCGTTACCCCCGCGCCACAGCGGCGAAGCCCTGTTCCAGGTCGGCAATGATGTCGTCGATATGCTCGGTGCCGATGGACAGGCGGATGGTGTTGGGCTTGATGCCCTGATCCAGCAGCTCCTCGGGGGAGAGCTGGGAGTGAGTGGTGGTGGCCGGGTGGATCACCAGCGACTTCACATCCGCCACATTGGCCAGCAGGGAGAAGATTTCCAGGCTGTCGATGAATTTGTGGGCCTCCTCCTGCCCGCCCTTAATCTCAAAGGTAAAAATGGAAGCACCGCCGTTGGGGAAATACTTCTCGTACAGGGCATGATCGGGGTGGTCAGGCAAAGACGGGTGGTTGACCTTCTCCACTTGGGGGTGACTGGATAGGAACTTCACCACTTTTTTGGTGTTTTCAGCGTGACGCTCCAGCCGCAGGGAGAGGGTCTCCACTCCCTGGAGGAGCAGGAAAGCATTGAAAGGGGAAATGGTAGCCCCGGTATCCCGCAGGAGGATGGCCCGGATATAGGTGACAAAGGCGGCGGGGCCAACGGCGTCCGCGAAGCTGACCCCGTGGTAGCTGGGGTTAGGGTTGGCAATGGGGGCGTATTTGCCGGAGGCTTTCCAGTCGAACTTTCCGCTGTCTACGATGATGCCGCCCAGGGTGGTGCCATGTCCGCCGATAAACTTGGTGGCGGAGTGGACCACGATGTCCGCGCTATGCTCGATGGGCCGGATGAGGTAGGGCGTACCGAAGGTGTTGTCGATGACCAGGGGCAGGCCGTGGGCGTGAGCAATGGCCGCAATGGCGTCAATGTCAGGGATGTCGCTGTTAGGATTGCCCAGGGTTTCCAGATAGACGGCCTTGGTGTTGGGCCGGATAGCGGCGGTGACGGCCTCCAGGTCGTGGGCGTCCACAAAGGTGGTCTCCACCCCGAACTGGGGCAGGGTGTGGGCCAGCAGGTTGTAACTGCCGCCGTAGATGGTCTTTTGGGCCACGATGTGATCCCCCGCCTGGGCCAACGCCTGGATGGTATAGGTGATCGCCGCGGCGCCGGAGGCCAGCGCCAGCGCCGCCACGCCCCCCTCCAGAGCGGCGATCCGCTTCTCCAGCACGTCCTGGGTGGAGTTGGTCAGCCGTCCGTAGATGTTCCCTGCGTCCGCCAAACCAAACCGGGCAGCGGCGTGGGCGGAGTTGCGGAAGACATAGCTGGTGGTCTGGTAGATGGGCACCGCCCTGGCGTCGGTGGCGGGGTCGGGCTGCTCCTGCCCCACATGGAGCTGCAATGTCTCAAACTTATAACTCATGGGAATGATCCCCCTCTCTCTAAATTGACGCCATTATATTCCTATAAACCTACTTTGTCAATAGGTATAGTGGTGTCGCTTGAAATCCTATTAACCTTGTGGTATGATAGGGAAAAATGGAGGGGATTTTTATGATGATTTCCACAAAGGGCAGATATGCGCTTCGTTTTTTGGTAGACCTCGCGGAGCATCAAGGTGATGGATTTGTGCCGCTGAAGGATATATCCACCCGCCAGGAGATTTCGGAGAAGTATCTGGAGATCGTGGTAAAGGAACTGGTAAAGGGCGGTCTGCTTGCCGCAATGCGGGGAAAGGGCGGAGGATACCGGCTGAACCGCGCCCCGGAGGAGTACAGTGTAAAGGCTGTCCTTGAACTGATGGAGGGGCCGCTGGCCCCCGTCGCCTGTCTGGAACCGGGACAGGATGCCTGTCCCCGGAGCAACGGCTGCCGGACGCTCCCGCTGTGGCAAGGGCTGGATAAGGTTATCTCTGATTATCTGGCGCAGTTTACTTTAGCGGATTTGTGCGACAAGAATTTTTAAATAAAGTAGAAACCAATATTGACTGACATCTGTTTTATATGTTATGATAATCTTGCTTCATCAGAAAGCGACAACTGAATAGGCTATACTGATTGGAACAGTAAAAGCCGGTTACATACGCAATCCAAACAGACACCAGTAGGGCGAGAGCCGTCGTGCTGGTGTGGTTGTGTATGCAACCGGCTTCTTTTTTGCCCTTAATAACTGAATGACCGTCTGAATGGGATACTATGCCATGATTCCGCTGTGGAGCGAGCAAGACAACGCCGTTAAAAAGGGGCAGGAACACCATTCGGAGAAAACGGCAAAACAGTGTGACGGTAAAACGCCGTCACTTAACCTCCCCAAAATTTACCCTGACGGCATTTTGCTGTCTATCTGTCCTGACCCTGACCGTGACGGCAGAATTGCCGTCACTCAACCAACTGAGGCTAACCATGACGGCAGTTTTGCCGTCACCTTTGAGCAGCATCACAGGTGATGTTACTTTTGTACGGGCTATCTCTGAGAATGGCATCATCCATGATGCCATTCTCAGAGATGAGACGGGCCAAACGCAACTGCCTCAGCGCACCCTCTCAGAAAGAAGCCGACCCCGCCCACTTCCCACACCCCAGGAGCAGCAGAACTATCCCTGTCCACGGGGATAGCGAGCATCGGATTTCGCCCCCCACGGGGCAAAATCCATTCCCAGGGGAGACCCCTGAATACCCCCCCACGGCAGAAATTTGATAGAATGGAGGAATCATTTTGAGCGCGAGTGATGAAAAGGTACGGCTGAAAATCAGACTGACAGAAGAAGAAAAGGCCAAGTTGGAGCATAACGCCACTCTGTGCGGCCTGACCCAATCCGAATACTTTCGGCAAATTTGTTTGGGCCCGCGCCCCCGGCCCAAGCAGCCCCCAGAGTTTTGGGAACTGCTAAACGCCCTATATGAAATCCACGATAAGCTGGAACGACTGACCGCCTACTGCTCGGAAGCTGCCGAGGAATGTTCCCGGCTTGAGCGTCTTGTCCTGTTTTTGCAGGGGGTGGCGTGATGGCGACCACCAGCCTATGGCATATCAAGGGGCGGCTCAGCGACCTGATCGCCTACGTTGAGAACCCGGAGAAAACCGTACCCAAGGGCACCGAGGACTTCTTCAATGTATTTTCGTACATCCAGAACCCACAGAAAACCGCGGACGGCTCTTTTGTTACCGCTATCAACTGTCTGAAGCAAATGGCCCTGCGTCAGATGATCCTGACCAAACAGCGGTACGGCAAAGAGGACAACTATATCGCATGGCACGGCTATCAGAGCTTCAAACCGGGAGAAGTCACCCCGGATCGGTGCCACGAGATCGGCGTGAAGCTGGCACAGGAGATGTGGGGCGACAGATTCCAGGTCATCGTCACCACCCACCTGGACAAAGGCCACCTGCACAATCACTTTTGTTTTAACTCGGTGTCGTTCAAGGATGGCAAAAAGTACAACTACTCCAAAGCCGAACAGCAGCGCCTCCGGGACACCTCAGACCGTCTTTGCCGGGAATATGGCTTATCCGTTATCGAGCATGGCCGTAAGGCTCCCAGCCGCCCCGTCTGGCTGGACGAGCAGAGCGGCAAGCCCACCCGCTACAACATCTACCGGACCGACGTGCGGGAGGCCGTCAACGGAAGCCGAACTGTGGAGATGATGGAGAAGTATCTCCGGCGCAAGGGCTATCTCACCGACTTCACAGGCAAGCATTGGAAGATACGCCTGCCCCAGTACCAGCATTTCACCCGCCTGGACACCCTGGACGAGCGGTGGACGCCGGAGAATATCAGGTGCAGCCTGGGCGCACGAGCCAGCTTCGGCAATAAGCGCCCTACCGTCAATTTTGCCCCGGAGCTGCCAGAGGAACTGCGGGTCTATGTTCCGTTCCAGCGCACCACCCATATTTACCGCCTATTCCTCTATTGGGAATACCAGCTTGGCATTTTACCCAAGGGGACGACCTATCAGCCCACCAGCCCGTTTCTGAAAGAGGAACTGCGAA
>CAJTTS010000178.1 GCA_910579155.1 uncultured Oscillospiraceae bacterium
TATAAATCATATTTTCGGGGCCGGGCCGTTTTCTTTGCTCCTTCCAAATCCTCTCGGATCAGGTCATACTCTTCCCGGCTGATATCACTTGGGTTTTGATGCATTTCTTCCATCTTCCCCTTGGTTTTTCCCTATCATCTTCCTCCTTGTCCCTTTTGTCAAAAGTTTTTAAACAGGCTCTAACTTAATGATATTGGTCAACGCTACCCTCTCCCGTTGCACATGGGGCAGGTGCCCAGGGTGTAGGGGTCGTGGCCGGACAGGATAGCCTCCAGGTCGCTGCTGCCGTAGTAGAAGCGGATGGTGCCCGTGCCGTTGCAGGCGGGGCAGCGGCCGGAGCTGCTTCCGCTGCTACTGCTGCTGGGCTCGGAGGGCTTCTCCCGCTTGCCATAGCTGACGTTCACGTCATAGCCGAACAGGGACATATCCTGGGGCTCTTCCTGGGCCGGGCCGGAGAGCCGGATGCAGATGGCGGGCCGGACACCCAGATTGCTATTGGTAGACCAAGTGGCGGACTTGCCCGCCGAGTGGATTTTCCCATCTCCATCCACATATCCGGCGCACCTTCCGTGCCCCTTTCCCTCGTCAAAGGAGCGCAGCCACCAGTTGGAGGCAAGTGACCGTTCCGGGTCGTAAATGGGGCGGGCAGTCCGGTCCTCATCCCCGGAGAGCAGCCCTTCGGCCTCCTCCGCGCTGAGGAAAAAGACGTTGTCCAGCGTCCCCTCCGGGAACTCCATCAGGAAATCCTCCAGGCTGCCCGCCTGGGACAGCTCCTCACGAATCGCCTGGAGCTCCTCCTCACTGGGCCCAAACGTATCCGCCCAGTATTTTTCGGTGTACATGGCCTGGATGGACGCCTTTTCCTCCTCGGTGAAGGCATTTTCATAGAAATAGCCGTTGAGCCATGTGCGCATCTCGCTGTCGTCCCAATAGAGGCTGTTCTTGCTGAAGGTCTGGTTCTTCTCCAGCAGGTATTCGGACAGCAGAAGGGCATAGTCCCCGTTTTTGGCCAACACCCGCCAGGGGATGGGCGTCAGGCTGTACAGCTTGTAGCCCTCCGGCTCGTAGGCGCCAAAATAGATGATATCCCCCACCTGGGCGCCGGAGTACAGGGCGGCGGCGCACTGGGCCAGCTTGGTCGGGCTCTCCCCATAGTCCTCCAGGGCCCAGAAGGCCAGGTAGGCCGCGCTGTAGTCCCCGGCGGCCAGGTGCTGCTCCCCCAGGGCATAGTCCGCCCTCTGCTTTCCCTCGGCGGCGTCCTTGTACTTGCGGATGCCCTTGTAGAGCTCCGAGGCGCGGGCGTAGTCCCCGCTGTCGTAGGCGGCCCCGGCCTCCACGTAGTCGCACTCCTCCAGCATTTGGGCAGAATCCTTGTAGCCGCCTTTCTCTTCCATCTGGGTATAGATGGCCCGGGCCTCCTCGAAGTTCCCCTGGCTCAGCAGGGACTTGGCCATCTGGTAGTCCATAAAATCGCACCCGCACAGCAGGCACAGCGCCCCGCCCAGGCACAGGATGGATAACATACGTTTTACGTTCATGAAACAGTTCCTCCTTTTTACTTCACAGTCCGTACCGCCGGGCGATCCGCTGGAGCTCCTCGCTGCCGGCCTTTTTGATCTCGTCCTCGTCCAGCAGCATGGCAGGCATTCCGGAGAATGCCCCGGCGCAGATCTCGTCCAGCAGCTCCTGGCGCAGCCGCTCCTCGTCATAGGTCCCCATGGGTGTCCCTCCTCTTAGAACCTGTATTCACAACCTCGATTCACCATCTCGCCGGGTCTTTTCCCATCATGCTGCGTTGGATCTTCTTGCAATAAACACAATTATTCCTGCGTAGATCCGCCTTGCCTGATGGGAAAATCCCTCGGCCATCCGGCGATTTCGGCTGTGAATACAGGTTCTTATTTGATGCTGTTCTCGGCGTCCTTTTGGGCCTGGGCGGCCAGACCGCCCACCACGGCGCTGGAGCTGCCCGTGATGAGGCCGCCCGTCACTGCGTCCTTGGCACCCCGTCCACGCCGCCGGAGCCGGTGGCCTGGTCAGCCACGAAGCCGGTGCCCCGGGCATTGATGACGTTTATATCATGCTTGATCCGTTTGGTCTCCTTGGCACCCTTGCAAACCAAGTGAATAAACCACACGAGAGGGAAAATGAACAGAAGCGAGGGTATGATAAATGCGTTGTCTCCTCTCGAAGCTTTGAGAATATTTCCGGATTTACTTCCAACCTCAACAAGCCCGCCAACCGGCATTACCGCACCGAGGATACCCATGCTGTGAAGCCGTCCCTTCCGGCGCCCTCTGCCTTTCCCTCGTCCAGCATGAGCTGGAACTGTTCGGCTAAAATTTTGCGGAAGTCCTCCCGGCCTTTGACCTCCATGTACATGGTGCCCCGCCAGCCCTCGCCCCGAAACATCTCGTCCCGCCAATCGAGCGGGACGTATTCCCGGTAAATGAGGGGTCAGCGACGTCCCGGTACAGACTCAGTTTTTCTGGTGGTCTTTGTAGATGAAAAACGCCCCCCGGTGGTCACAATGGCTGCCAGGACCAGAGCTGTGATGATAATCCCCTTTTTGCTGGATTTTTTTCAGTGTTCATGTGATGATGGACTCCTTCCTCTGATTTGCGTTTTGCTCTTGTGATGAACAGCAGTCCTGCGGCAGGGCAAAAAAAGCCACTCTTATTTCATTATAACGGAACCATAGAAGAAAACAATTAACTGGCTGCATAGGGTTTCGAACTTTTTCACCTTCCCAGGCAAGCAAAAGCCGGCGACCTGCAGCGGTCACCGGCTCCGGGTCCAGCGCGCCCGATTTGTGACGGGCACGGCGTGCTCAAGACAGGGTCTTTTCATTCTCGGCGAACAGGGTTTCGTTGATCTCCCTGAGTGTGTGTTGGCGGGTCAGCCCACGGACTATGATGGAATCCCGCCGCAGCCGGGGGTAAACCGATGCAGCAGTTCCTTTCATTTGGTCTACTTGAGACTGATCCTCTGCTTCTGATTCTGGCTTTCCTGAGCAGCTTCCACAATCCGAAGCACATCGACCGCTTCTTCCGGCGTTACAAGCAGATCCGCACCACAGGTCATTGCCTGATAGATATTGTCGTAATATCTGCCGTAATTTCCAAACTCAGTCACAATGATTTCCTGGGAGATGCCATTCTCCTCAACGGAGGCAAGTGTACCATACGCACTTTCTTCATCAGCCCCCCAATCGGGACTGCCAGGACGCATTCCACCGATCAGCCTACGCTCCTGGGGGTCCTGGCCATATTTAAGAAAGCTGCCCTTTCTCCCGTGTACCATGAAGCGGGGACCGGGCATGGCCACCAGTTCTCCGGCGGACAGGATCGCTTTTTTGCCCGGGTAGTAGAGGCTGAGCTCAAAATTGTCGATTCCAGAGGATTCCGGCCTCTGCTTTCTCATATCCGCATAGACCTCATCAGGCATTCCAAAGAGCGCATACGCCTGGTCGATCAAGTGGATTCCCAGGTCATACAGGACATTGATTCCCTTGCCGCCCTCCCGTTTCCACTGCTTTACGCTCTGGCCTGTGACAAACCGGTCAAAATGGCACTCATAATCGACCACTTCACCCAGCCGACCGCTTTCGATCAGCTTTTTAACGGTGAGGTAGTCTCCATCCAGCCGTCTGTTTTGGTAAATGGAGAACAGGACGCCTTGCTCCTTCGCCATCCGGCACAGTTCTTCGGCCTCTTGGCTGGTCACCGCTGCCGGCTTCTCCACAATGACGTTCTTTCCTGCTCTTATAGCCTGGGCCGCCATAGGAACGTGATACTGGTTTGGCGTTGAGATCACAACGAGGTCAATGTCCTCTGTCAGCAGTTCCTCAAAGGTCCGCACAATTTCAACGCCAGGATATGCCTGCTTCGCTTTGTCGGTGGTGCGCTCATACACTTTTTTGAGCGTAAACCGGGGATCGGCGGAGATGAACGGCGCGTGAAAAACCTGCCCGGACATTCCAAATCCCGCAAGCCCGACTTGGATCGCTCTCTCGCTCATTTGCCGCAAGCCTCCCACGTTAAATCATTTCCTTCTCCCACTCCCGGAGCGTATTGATATTGGCGGCATCACCGAGGGCCTCCAGCTCGGAGACTTCCTCCGCCGTCAAAACGATCTCCGCAGCTTTCGCGGCGGCTTCCACCTGCTCCACCTTCGTCACGCCGATGATGAGCAGGGTTCCTTTGGCGATCGCCCAGGCGGTGGCGACCTGCGCGGGAGAGGCGTCATATCTGCCGCCGATCTGCCGCATCTTTTCGATCAGCTTTTCCAACTGCGGCAGGACGGGGCCGTAGCATCTGGCCCGGTCGCTGCCCTCCGGGAAGGGGTGGGCGGTATCGTACTTGCCGGACAGCGCCCCCTGCTCCAGCACCATGTAGGCGTAGAAGGTGATGCCGTTTTCCTTGCAGTAGTCCAGAATCCCGGCCCGCTCGGAGGAACGGTGCAGCAGGGAGAAGTGGTTCTGAACGGCGGAGACTTTCAGACCGGCAGCGCCCAAAATCTCATTGGCCCGCTTGATCTCCGCCAGATTGTGGTTGGACACGCCGATGGTCTTGATCTGTCCGCTCTGCGCCAGAGGGATCAGCTTGGGGGTCCACTTCTCCACGTCCATGGGGTTGTGAATCCAGTACACATCCATCACATCCGCATGGAGGCGGGCCTTGCTGCCGTCCAGCATCTCCTGCATGGCCTCCGGGGAATCGCTGGCGATCTGCGGGGTGAACTTGGTGGAGAGGATCACCTGCTCACGGGACACGTCCTTGACGAAATTGCCCAGGATGCGCTCGGAGGTCCCCTCGCCGTAGACGGCGGCGGTGTCCCACAGGGTCAGGCCGCACTCCAGCGCCTTGTCAAACACCGGACGCAGATCGTCCTCAAAGAGATGGTTTCCAAACACTTGGTCACCGCCAGCAGCGCCAGCACCCCAAGACCATGCGCCCAGGGCGATTTTAGGCATGGTATTCATAAACGATTCCTCCTATTGATTGGTCTGTGATTAGGCACCGTTTGAAAATTGGCAATATGCCCAGCGGCAAGGAATTTTTTCGCCGGGCAAGACGATTTGGCGCAGAAATACTTTGTGTATTTCAAGGCAAAGCAACGCAGCTCGGCGGAAAAAGGCCCGCCGATTGGGCGTATTGACAATTTTCAAACAAGCCCTAGAGTCTGTTTTAAAACCTTGGTATTGTATACAAAGTGCTGAGATGATAAA